>CANQAC010000006.1 GCA_947589345.1 uncultured Akkermansia sp. | reverse complement strand
TCCTGGATGGTTCGCTGGAGTGGCGCAACGGCTGGATGAGCGCGGACGCCGCACTCGGCTACCGACTCAGCTTCTGAGAATGATCTGATCTGAGAAAGCTTTCTCGCTGGGAAGCGGGGATGAACGAAAAAAAGAGTGCGCCGTCGGGGAAGCCCGACGGCGCACGTTTCTCGGATGAGGTGAAGTTCAGCGTTCCAGGTCGCCCAGGAGACTTTGAAGCTGCTTGTGGGCGTAGAAGATACGCGAACGCAGCGTTCCCTCGGAGACGTGGAGCATCCCGGCTATTTCCTGATAGGACAGCCCCATGATGTCGCAGAGGGTGACGACCTCGCGGTGTGCCGGCGAGAGTTGGTCAAGGGCCTTGCGGAGACGTTTCTTGATATCGGTGATATGTGCGCCGCGCACGGGATCTGAATCAATCGCCCGGTCCGCCAGCTCGCTGTCTTTTTCCAGGGGGGCGCCGTTCTCGTCGTCATCAATGCTGAATGAGTTTTCCCGCTTGCGTTTACGCAAGAAATTGCGCGCCTGATTGGCGGCTATGGTGTAGAGCCAGGTGTAGAATGCGCTTTTTTTGTTGAAGTAACGCAGGGATCGAAAGGCTCGCAGGAAGGCCTCCTGCGAGACGTCGTAGGCATCCGCCTCCGAACCCAGCATTTGCAGCAGCATGGCGTGCAGCTTGCGGCTGTGGCGGCGTATCAGCTCATCAAAGGCCCGTGTTTCCCCCGACAGCGTAATGCTGATGAGCTCCTCATCCGGGAGTTCATTCCAATCCTTTGCTTGAGTCGTTTCAGGCATCGTGACGTGGGGGGGGGGGGGGGGGGGGGCGTGTGTGTGAAGGATGGCGGGGGCGTGAGCCCGCCCGGCGTCGGGAACTACACGGGCAGGGAGTACGAGCGACCGTCGCGTCCCTCATACCAGTTGATGAAGGCGACGTTGGCCGTGGTGTATCCGCCCGGCGTCGGGTAATTCCCGCTGAAATACCAATCGCCGCACGGACCCTCGATGGCCGAGTGAAGACCCTCGAGCGTCTGGTAGATGATTTGCACTTCGCAGGGAGAATTGTCCGGCGTGACCAGACGAGAGATCTCTTCGGTGATTTCCTCGGCGCTGAAGGGGGAGTAGATCATTTTCACCGGGTTGCAGCGTTGCTCCGGAGGCAGGGAAAGCTGCCGCTTGCATTCGTCGTACACGCGGGTGATGTAGGCGTAGTCGCCGCGCTTCTTGAGCAGGGAGATCGCCGCTTGGAAAGCGATGAACTTCCCCAGCTCGCTCATGTCAATCCCGTAGCAGTCCGGGTAACGAATTTGCGGAGCGGAGGAGAGAATGACAATTTTGCGCGCTTTGGAACGAGCCAGAAGCCGCAGCAGGGAAGAACGCAGCGTCGTGCCCCTCACGATCGAGTCGTCAATCGCAATCAGAACCTCCTCCTTGCCCACGGCGCCGTAGGTCAGGTCGTACACCTGCGCGGCAAGTTGCTTGCGGCTGCTTTCCTCGGAGATGAACGTGCGCAGTTTGATGTCCTTGTGGGCGATTTTTTCAGCGCGCGGCCAGCGACGCTGGATGAGTTCGCGAATCAGCTCATCCGTGAGGGAGCCGTTGTGGAAGGCCTCAATGATGGCCGAGGTGGCGCGGTCGCGTCGGTAGGTGCGGAGGCCCTCCAGGAGGCCGTAGTAGGAGACTTCGGCGGTATTGGGGATGTAGGTGATGGCGGCCTGCGAGAAATTGTCGCCCAGGCAATCCACCACTTTTTCGGCCAGGTTGGCGCCGAGCGCTTTTCGCTCGCGGTAGATGATGGGGTCGTTGCCGCGCGAGAAGTAGATGGCTTCAAACGAGCATGGCGTGGATTCCAGCGGGGCGGTGTACGGGGAGATGGAGATCTTGCCGTCGCTTTTCACGACAATCATGTGGGCGCGCTCCAGTTCATGCACCTCCTCGCATTCAACCTCCATCACGCTCATGAGCGGCACGCGCTCGCTGGCTATCGCCAGGTACTCATCCGTCAGCACGTAGTGGCAGGGGCGTATGCCGTGCGGGTCGCGCAGGCAGAAGAAGTCCCCGTTGCCCACGGCGCCCATGACGCAGTAGCCGCCGTCCCAATTTTGGGAGGCTTTGCCGATGATGTCGTAGAGATCGAGGCGCTGGGAGATGACGGTGGGGATTTCCCGGCCCGGGGTGTTGTCGCGCAGCTCGCGGTAGATGTCCGTGTGGGCTTCATCCAGGTAGTAGCCGATTTCCTCGAGGACGGCCTGGGTGTCGGTGTCGAAGATGGGGTGTTGCCCGCGCTCAATCAGGGTGCGGTTCAACTCATCCGCATTGGTCATGTTGAAATTGCCCAGGAGCATGAGCGTGCGGGTCGTCCAGTTGGTGCGGCGCAGGAACGGGTGGCAACTGCCTTCATCGAACTGACCGCTGGTGCCGTAGCGCAGATGACCCATCAGAATTTCACCGCCGAAGTTGAAATGTTTTTTGTAGGCTTCCGCATCCAGGGGGTCCCAGCCGCCGGTCTCGCGCAAGGTGCGGAGATTGCGTTGCTGCGCAGAGAAAATGTCGGAGAGCGCGGAGGAGGTGGCGTTGCGCGCGCGGAAAACGTAGGGGTCCCCGAGGGGCATGTTCAGCTTGACGCAGCCGATGCCGGCGCCGTCCTGCCCGCGGTTGTGCTGCTTTTCCATGAGGAGGAAAAGTTTGTTGAATGCCCACTCCGGCGATCCGTACTTATTCGCAAAGTACGAAAGGGGCTTGAGCAGGCGAATGGCGGCTACGCCGCATTCATGGTGCAGGGGGTCGGACATGGCAGAAAGACGAGGGTGAGAGAGGAGAGAGGCGGCGAGGGTTGACGGGCGAAGGAATCAGGAGGCGACGCTGACGCGGATGCCGGCGCCGGGGCGGATGCAGCCCAACACGTGCGATTCCGGGCCAACGCTCATGGCTGTCTCCACCTGATCCGGATGGACGATGGCAACCCAGCCGATTCCCATGTTGAAGGTGTGGAAGCGATCTTGTTCATCGACGTATTGCAGCACTTTCTGCACCGGTTCATTCTGCCAGAAAGGCACCTGAAGCTCGGCGCCCTTGTCACCCAGAAAACGCTCCAAATTCTCCGGCAGACCGCCGCCGGTGATGTGGGCGTAGGCTTTCGGAGCGACGCCCTTGGCGCGCATCTGGTTGACGACGTCGTTGTACAGCCGGGTGGGGGCGAGAGCCGCGCGCAATTCCTCCTGCGTGAGCAGCCCGGCGTGTTCCCGCAGAATGCGGCGCACGAGGCTCCAGCCGTTGGCGTGGAAGCCGTCGCTTGCGTACCCAACGAGAACGTCGCCCACAGCCACACGGGACGGGTCGATCATCTGATCGCGCTCGGCGCAGCCGATGCAGAAGCCGGCCAACTCGACGAGGTCATCCGGGACGACGTCCGGCATTTCCGCCGTTTCTCCGCCGGCGAGGATGCAGTTGCAGCTCTCCAGGTAGTCGCACATGCCGGCAATGAGGCGCGTGATGCGCGGAGTCTCCTTCTTCAGGTTGGATATTCCCAGGTAGTCCAGAAATAACAGGGGATCCCCGCCCGTCGTGAGGATGTCATTCACATTCATCGCCACTAAATCTTTGCCCGCCGTCTCTAACATGTCCTGCTCGTAGAGCAGCTCGGTCTTCGTCCCCACGCCATCCGTCCCGGTGACGATGACGGGATGTTGGTAGGCGCTCAGGTCGTACGCCGCGGCAAACAAACCAAACGCATTGCAGAGTTGCCGATTTTTCTGCGTCCGCTTGACATGAGAGCTGATGTTATGCACAAACGACTGAGCCTCAATGGTATCTACGCCGGATTGTCTGTAAGTGAGTTTTGGGGACATGGAGAGGAAGTGTACGCGGTGAAATCGCCGCCATTATACCCGCCGACCTGTGGAAAGGCAAGACGTAATTCGCCGCTTTTTTCTATTTGATGGAGGGGGAGAGCCGAAGCGGGAAGAGGGGGCGGAGCAATTTGCTTCCGGTCATTGTCCATCAGCAATTTACAGATGAATCGCAACAAGCCGGACAACATTCGGCAAAGTGCCCCGGCGAAAGCTCGGCAAAGGCGGGGCGTTCCTGCCCCAGGGGAGCGGGTCTGCCCAGGCGCTGGCAGAAGCGGCAGCCGCTCGCAAACAGGTGGGGCGGCGCCACGCTGCCGGGGATGCCGGGCAGGGGAGACTTTCTCGCGGTGTCCGGGCGGATGGTGGCGGCGAGAAGAGCGCGCGTGTACGCGTGCCGCGGGTTGGAGAAAAGCTCCTTCACCGGGGCGCATTCAACGATGCGCCCGGCGTACATGACATAGACGAAATCGCAGTTTTGCGCGATGACGCCGAGGTTGTGGGAGATGAGGAGGCAGGCGGCTCCCGACTCGCGGCGCAGGTCGCGCAGCAGGGAGAGGACTTGCTGCTGCACGGTGGTGTCCAGGGCCGTGGTCGGCTCGTCGGCAATGAGGAGTTCGGGTCTGCAGGCCAGAGCCATGGCAATCATGACGCGCTGGCGCATGCCGCCGGAAAGGGAGTGCGGGTACTCGAGCAGGCGTTGCCGGGCTGCCGGCACGCGCACGGCCTCCAACCATTCCCCGGCGCGTGAGAGAGCTTCCTGTTCGCTCAGTCCCAGGTGGCGCATGAGCGGTTCGGCGATCTGCGCGCCGATGCGCTGCACGGGGTTGAGAGCCTGCATGGCCTCCTGGAAGATAAAGCCGATGTGGGCGCCGCGGACGGCGTTGAGCTGCGCGGGCGGGAGGGCGAGCAGGTCCTGCCCGCGGAACAGGGCTTGACCGGACAGAATGCGACCGTCCGGCTGAGGCAGGAGCCGGGCGATGCTCATGGCAAGCGCGCTTTTCCCGCAACCGCTCTCGCCCACGATGCCCGCGCAAGCCCCGGGCGCGATATGCAGGCAGACGTCGTCAACCACCGGGACGACCCCGTGTTCTCCGGCGAACGCGGTCGTGAGGCGGAGGAGCTCCAGCAGCTTATTTTCACAGGTTGTCACGGGCGTTGTCGGTTCGGCAGGGGAATGATCAGCTCAGAGTCCTCGAAGCGTTTGCCGGTGGCGCGTGCGCGTCGGGTCTCCTGCATGACGGTCGGGTCGATCCAGTACAGATGACTGTCCAGGGGGTCATAGTAGAGGGGCGGGCAAAACCGGGTCTCTTTTGTGCTCGGCCAGCGCAGCCAGCGCCATTGCGCAAAACGCCAGAAGCGCGAGGACCAGCCCGGCACCCAGGCCGCCGTGTCTGCGATGAGCTGCTGGACGCGGCGCTGAGCGCGGATGGCCATGGGGATGGTGGGGGCGGAGCGAGCCTCCACGATGGCGCGGTCCAGTTCGGCATCGGCGGTGGCGGTGATGTTGCTGGTGCCGGGCAAGGGCGCCCCGTCGGCTCCATAGGCGTACTGCGACAGGAAGTAGGGGGAGGCGTCCGGCACGGGCGGACTGAAGCCCCACGAGAAGATGCACGCGCTGTATTTTTTATTCTTCACCTTGAGGAAGAAGAGCGTGTCGTCCATTTGCTCCAATCGGAGGTCCACCCCGCAGCGGGCGGCGTCCGCTTTCAAGATATTCATCGCCGCGGCATAGGTGGGGTCAACGCGCGAAGTCACGGTCACGCGGAGCGGCGTTCCATCCGGTTTGTGCAGGATGCCGTCGGCTCCCTCCACGGTGTATCCCGCCGCCGCAAAACATTCCCGGGCGCGTTCGGGGTCGTAGGGGAGAGCGTGGATATCGGGGTTGGTGAAGTCGCCGAATCCGGCGAAGTAGGAGCTCCCGCGTCTGTAATCGCCGCGGAAAAGGGTGTTGATCACCTCCTGAACATGGAGCGCGTAGTGAAAACCGCGGCGGGCGTCGATGTTGTCAAAGGGAGGCGCCGAGCAGTTGAGATGGAAGCCAAAGCTGTTGCGCGGCCACTCGTTTTCAAAGATAACGCGGCGAATGTAGCCGGCGTGGACGGGAGGAATCTCAAGCCCCTCGTACCAGAAATCGGCATCGCGCCCGGAGATGGCGTCCAGCTCGCCGATGCGGAAGAGTTCACGGATTTTGGAGGCTTCGGTGATGAAGGTGTAGGAGATCAAGTCGACGTTGCAGGTGTGGCGCGTGTACCGGCGATTTGCCGCCCACCAATTTTTCACGCGGGCAAGCACCAGTTTGCTCCCCATCAGCGTGTTTTCGGGATCGACGGCGTAGCCGCCGGTGGTGGGAGCCGGACGCCACAGGTAGCGCGTGGGATAATCCGGACCGAACTCCGCGTAGAATCGCGTGCAGGACGTCGGCAGCCCGCCTGCATAGTACGCTGCATAGGGGCGCTGAGTGGGCAGCGTCACCGCCAGGATGTGGTCGCTGTACACCGCGATGCGCTCGAAATTGGTCATGTAGTAGTCCGGGTAGAAAGGCTCTGCGCTGTGCGGCGAGGTGCGCACGAAGAGGGCCGTGATGAAGTCGCGGGTCGTGAGGCGATCCCCATTGGAAAAGCGCGCCGCCGGGTCAATGTGGAAATAAATCGTGCGCCCGCCGGGAGAAACGGCCCAGCGATCCGCCGTGCCCGGTATGAGTTTGCGAGTGCCGGGGTGGAGGCGAACGAGGGGGAGGTTGATGTCGTCGCTGATGTAACGACGGGTGGAGTTGTTGCTGTTCGGGCCGAAGGTGCGCAGGGTGTTCGGGAAGGAGCGCTGCAGAGCCAGACGCAGGGCGCCGCCCCGGATGGCGGCGGGGTCGCCGAGGTCCGGCTCCTGGTCGCCCTTCACCCACAGGAGGTCTTTCGGGAGTTCGTCCTCGGTGAGAAACACGAGATAATGGCCGATGCTGCGACGAGTGCGCAGCCGGGAGGCTTCCTCCTGCAGCAAGTCCAGACGAGCTTGTTGCGTGGAGCAGTCGCGCTCCTCGAGTTTGGCTTGCTCCACGCGGTGTTGCAGGAGGCGAACTTCGGACGTGACGCGCTCCAGCTCGGCATTCAAATAGGCCTGCACCCGCTCATTCCACTGCTCGGGGAAATGCTGAAAACCGGGAGGCATGCGCCAACGCCGGGCGTAGGACGGCACGTCTTCTGCGCGCGTAAAGCCCAACGGCAGGCTCTCCGCCGGCGGAGCCTCCCAGTCGATGCCGCGCTGCTGCCGGTGGCGGTTGCAGCTCACCACGCCGCACCAAACGACCGCGACCAGCAGCGTTAGCTGCATGCAGCGGCGCATCGTTGACATGGCGGCAGCTCTATTCATAGTGGGTGAGGCGTCGGGGGTTGGTCGCTTCGCGCACGGATTCCCCGATGAAGGTGATGAGCAGGAGGATGAAGACCAGGGCGGCCACGGCGGCGGAGGCAATCCAGGGAGAGGACAGGTGGGCCAGACCGTCATTGAGCAACCTGCCCCAGCTGGCGCATGTGTCCGGCAAGCCGAATCCCAGGTAGTCCAGCGAGGTGAGCGACAGGATGACAAAGGCGAAACTGAAGGGCAGCAGGGTGACGACGATGCCCGTGAGACCGGGAAGGAGATGCCGCAGGATGATGTGGGGCGTACCGGCACCCATGATTCGCGCCGCAGATACGTAATCGCGCGCTTTTTCGCGCAGAGCGCCTGTGCGGACCAGGTAGGTGATGGGCATCCACCCGAGCAGAGCCATCAGCAGGAGCGTGACCGGCATCCCGCGCACGCCGGGCGGCGCCAGATCCGTGACCGTCATGATGACGAAAAGAAAGGGCAGCTGGGATAGGATCTCAATGACGCGTTGGATGATCAGGTCGAACAACCCGCCCCAGTATCCCATGAGCATGCCGATGCACAGACCGATGCCGTACACCAGCGGCAGGTAAAAGAGAGCCGCTTTCACATTGACTTGCAGCCCGCCGAAAAGGGTGGCGGCAATATCCTGCCCGCGGCTGTCGGTGCCCAGCAAGTGCCCGCCGCTCATGGGCGGAGCGGGATGGTAGTGGATGAGGTAGTGGTCGGTGTTGCTCTGCTGCAGGAAGTGAGCCACGGAGTCCGTCCCCTTGTACGTTTCCTGCACCAACTTTCCATGCTGCCACGAGGCGCTGTACACCTCGCGCCGGTCCGGGCTCCAGCCCTGCACGTAGCCATCCGGCAAGCCGTCGCGGTAACGAATGCGCAGGTGAACGCTGCCATCCGGGTAGAGGCGACATGCCGGACCATCGTAGGGGGTTGACGCATCCGCGCTGTACAGGCGCTGCCCCCGGGCGATCAGTTTGTCTTTTGGGAAGGGGGCTGTGTCGCCGGCGGGCTCCCACGGGATGAGCGGCAAAATGACCAACTGGGGACCGCCCGGCCTGCCCAGCGCCTGGTGAAGCTTTCTGTAGTCGGGTTCGGCGGCGCCATCATTGCCGGTGAGACCGAAGAGACTGCCGGGGAGCATGTGGCGCCGGAATGCGGGGAAGCGCCATGTGCCGTCCTGAGAGATGACGGCCAGCGCCCGCTTGCCTGCCACGATTTGGTCTGCGCCGGCAACGAGGAGCAAACCTGCCAGCGCCCACCACGAAATGACGCCCAGTCGGGAGCTCCGAAAACGAGCGAGGACGCGCAAGCTCTGCGGTGACACGCGCCAGCCCTTGGGCTTGAACAGCAGAGCGACGCCCGCAAGCGCCAGCAGCAGCATCACCACCCAGCCAAACCACTGCACCCGACCATCCGCCGCCAACGCCGGACACACGTCCGCCGGGCAGGACAGAAGCCCGAGCTGGCGGGCCGCTGTGAAGGGCCATGAGATGGTGGGGAAAAGCCAGCCGTGCAGCTCCGCCAGACTGCCGAGGAGAGCAGCCGCGATGAGCAAACAAGCTGTCAGGATGCGTTTCATGCTTCCGCTAACGGAATTTGATGCGTGGATCCAGGCGGGCAACCACGATATCGGAGGCGAGGTTCCCCAACACGATGACGATGGAACTCAGAAGCAGTGTCCCCATGATCAGGGCGTAGTCTTTATCCATGAGAGCCTGGTAGCAGAGCATGCCGAAGCCTCGGATGTCAAACACGCGTTCGATGAGGATGGAGCCGCCGACGACCGAGCATATAACCCCGCCCAAGCCGGAGGCTATGGGAATCATGGAGTTTCGCAGCGCGTGCGTCCACACGGCGAGCCGGTAGTTGGTGCCTTTTGCCACGGCGGTGCGCATGTAATCGGCGGAAAGGTTGTCCAGCAGGCTCGATTTCATCATCATGGTGGTGAGGGCGAGCGAGCCGGTCACATAGCAGGCGAGAGGCAACACGGTGTGTCGCGCAATGTCGGCTATTTTCCCCGGTATGTCCAGGGAGTCAAAGTCGGGATCCGTGAGCCCGTAGAGCGGGAAATATTCCAGGCGGGCGCCCAGGTAAATCAGCAAAATAGCCCCCAACGCAAAACCCGGCACCGCATATCCCACGTAGAGCAGCATGCCGGTGGCGGCATCGCCGAAGCTCCGGTGGTGCAGGGCTTTCCAGATGCCCAGCGGGATGCTGATGAGGTACATGACCAGCGCGCCGAGAAGACCGAAGTACACGGAAACAGGGAGTCGGCTCAGCATCATGTCAACCACATCTTCATGATACTTGTAAGACTTGCCCAGATTGCCCTGCAGCAGCCCGTCCCACGCGTTGCGGTACAGGATGGCGCGGGCGCGGAGAGCGGCTCCGGACGGCGCGGGCGCGTACCGGGGATTGAGCGCGGCGCGGCGGGCAGCGCGCTCGGCGGGAGTTTCGATGCGCAGTTGCCAACCCTCGGCATCAAACCAATCCGGCTTGTGGAACTCCGGCGTACTCCCGGTACGCCGCACCGTGAGCGTTCGCGGGGAGCCGTCTCGGGCCGAGGTGGTCAGGAAGGCGCAGTTATCCTGCCCGAACTCGGCTTTGGTGATGTCCACGCGTTGCCGGAGGAGGCCGATCCATTGCAGGTAGGCTTTCCACATGGGTTCATCCAGGTGGAAGAGTTCGGCGAGGCGCTCGCGCTCATCCTCACTGATGCTGCCGCCGCCGATGGCATTCGCTTTCTCGCCGGCAAGCGCACTGATGGCCTGCTCCTGCATGATGCGCTCGATGGGACCTCCCGGCACCAGACGCGTGAGACAAAATACCAACAAGGTGACGCCGATGATGGTGACCGGCGCCAGCAACAGGCGCTTGATGATGTACTCCCGCATGAAAGGCTTGCGTCACATGAAAGAAAAAGGGTTAGCAGGACCGGGCGGCTTGCACGAGTTGGGCGTATACGTCGCAGAGGAATTGCCAGGTGTTGCGCGCGGCGACCACGAGGTCATGACCGTAGCCGATGGGGGAGAGGACGCCGAAGGCGTACAGCACGACGAGCAGGATGCCGATGTTCATGACCAGCACGATGAGCAGGGAAAAGAGGAGTCCGTTTTCGAGCATATCCGGCTGTTCACGCGGGATCACCCAGATTGTCCAGTACAGGTGGAAGCTCCACCAGAAGCCGAACCCCGCGTAGAACCAGGCGGCCCACTCGGGAAAGGGGAAGAGAAGATTGATGCACCAGAAGAAAAGCAGCCAGATGCACATCCACAGGGGCACAAAGTAGGGAGAAAGGGCGATGAAGAGGTTGTCGGTGTCGGTTTCAACGTAGCCGCCATTCAGGTCGATGCTGAGCGTCTGAACCTTGCCGAGGCAGAGTTTGGCGGCGATGGCGTGCGTGAGCTCATGCCCCACGACGTAAACGTACACCATGACCGGCAGCGCCACGCGGGAGATCACCAGCGAGATAAAAGCCCCGGCCCCCAGCAGACTGTACCACACCGGCACGCTCAGCCAGAAGCTTTTGTGCCCCACGGTCGCGCCGGCGTGGTGGTAGAGGTGCAGCAGCAAGGCATAGACCATGAGGATCGAGAGCGGAAGCAGAACGCCCCACGCCAACAGCAGGCGCAGCGCACGCGTCCAGCCGGCTACCGGTACGACGGGCGGCTCGTCGTCCTGAACCGACGCGGTATGACTGGCTGCCGGGGCGGCTTGCCAATAGGCGACGCGCAGCTTGAGCTTGCGCCACACGCCCATGTCCTGCGGGGGCAGATGCTCCGCATCCTCCGGCTTGTCGAGCGGGATGCGCCAGTCCCCGTGTTCGACGGGGGAGGACGGGGTTCTGGTACGGCGAAGCATCATGGTTCACTCGCGCGTATGTCCTGCAGGATGATGGAAAGGAAGGTGCGTCCTTTCCAATGATTGCGCTCCAAGCTGAAGACGATGTCCCACGGGGGGTCCGGCAAAGGCACGTCCGCGGCGTTAAAGAAAACGGCTTCCTGCTCAAAATTGCCCTGGTGGAGCGAAAAGCGCAAGTGATTGCCGGAAACGCGGCGCGGCGCGCAGGACGGCATCACGTTGCGGCTCATAAAGACGGGCTGAGGGTTTGAATTGCCGAACGGCTCCAACAACGCGTAGCTCTCCAGGAGATCGACGGATATTTCATCAAAGGAAACCTCGGCGTCAATATTCAACACCGGGTCGAGCTGCTCCTCCGCGCTGTGGTTCCTCACGTAGGCATCGAAGGCCTGTCGGAAGGCATCGATTTGATCTTCACGCAGCTCCAGACCGGCCGCCATGTCGTGGCCGCCGCCGGCTACGATGCAATCGGCGCAGGCGTGCAGCGCGTCCACCAGAGAGATGCCCGGTACGGATCTGCCGGATCCCTTCCCATTCCCCTGCTCGTCGAATGAGATGATGAAGGCGGGTTTGTAGTACCGGCGCATGAGCGACGAAGCCACGATGCCGACCACGCCGGGGTGCCAATTGCGCGAGCCGAGTACGATGACGCGGCTGTTTTGCATTTCGGGATGTTCCGCGATCATTTGCATGGCCTCGCTCCGGATGCGTTCTTCCTCCGCCTGGCGCTGAAGGTTGTGTTCTTCCAAACAGGCGGCCAGCTCGCGAGCTCGCCGTTCATTGTGCGTGGTGAGCAGTTCCAGCGCGTCCTGCGGGGAACCCATGCGACCGGCGGCATTGAGGCGCGGGCCGATGCGGAAGGAGATGTGACTGGATGTGGCGGGCAGCTTCAGCCCGGCGACTTCGGCCAGGATGCGCAGCCCGATGTTTCCGCCGGCGTCTCCCACAAACTTCAACCCGGTGCGCGTGAGCAGGCGGTTTTCTTTGACGAGCGGCACGATGTCGGCCACGGTGGCGACGGCGACGACATCCAGATACTTTTTCAGGTCGAAGTCCGTCAACCGCCGCTGTTTCATCAGCGCGTGGGCCAACTTGAAGACAACCCCCGCGCTGCACAGGTAGGTGAACTCGCTTTCTTCCTCCAATTTGGCGTTCACGATAGCCACGGCACGCGGTTTTCCATGCGTGCCTCCTTCGTGGTGGTCGAGGATGATGACGTCCACTCCCAGACGGGCCAACTCGTCGACTTCCTCCACAGACGACGTGCCGCAGTCCACCGTGATGAGCAAGGTCGGGCGGCGGTTGCAGAGCTTCATGGCGTTGAGGATGCCGCGGTGACTCAGGCCATATCCCTCCCGAGTGCGCGTCGGTATGAAGTATGAGTGTTCCACCCCGTACGCATTCAGCACCTCGTGCAGCAAGGTGACGGCGCTTACTCCATCGACATCGTAGTCGCCGTAGATGCACACGTACTCCCCGCTGTCAGCCGCGCGCAGAATGCGCTCCACGGCTTCCCGCATGCCCTGCATGATAAAAGGGTCGCCCAAATCAGTCAGGCGCGGTCGCAGGTAGCGCTCCGCCATGGACTGCCCGCTGATGCCGCGCTGCGCCATCAGCTTCCGAATCAATAGCGGAAGCTCCTCATTCAGCTTCTCGCCGAAGTCAACACTCCCGTTCATCGGGCGCAGAGCCCAATGGAACTTAGCTCTCATGAGCTGACTCTACCACACGATGATCATTTTGGCAAGCTTTAGCAAATGGGGGTACGCCCGTCCCGACAAAAATTCCCCCATGAGTTTTCATCCCGTCCGTGCAGCGTGTTTTTGAGTTGCGTCCAAGGGGGAATTTTCCCCGGATTCTCCCCCGCTTGCAGCCCACGATGGGTAGCCGCCCGGCGCCCCCTGCAATGCTTGCCAAAACAGAGGGCTTGGGGCATATTCGTCTGATGATAGAACAAATTCTACACCATGAATTGGTCGGCAAACTCCCCGTGAGTCCTATGGATATCATGCGGCTTTTTGTCGAGTTTACCGAGGAGGCCAGCGTGACTCAATCCGACAAGGATGAAATCATCAACGCATTCCGTCGGGTCGTTCGGACGGGTGTGAGCGGTGTGGCCGAGCAAGACCGAAGCGTATCCTTCGAGCATGCTGTGAAGGAAAGCTTGCTTGCGCGCCGCCACCGCCGACCAAGTACGATGGCCGATTTGCGCTCGTACACAAATCGGATGTTGCGCTGTGTGCAATTTTGCTCACTGCCTTTGCGCAGCATGACGAGTGATCATTGCTTTGATCTCTTGCATAATCACTTCGGCTACAGCCCGCATGTGTTCCGCAAGGCGAAAGCGGTGCTGCACAGCGTGTTTTCGTACGGGATGAGGCGCGGATGGTGCCAGACCAATCCGGTCAAGGCGCTCGAGAGTCCGCCGGTCTTTGAGGAGCGCATCCAGCCGCTGACCGGGGCGCAGATACGCTCGATCATGCGTACTTGTCGGGATGCTGATTTGCGCTCGATGCTGCCCGCCACCCAGCTGCTGCTCTTCTGCGGGGTGCGACCGGGGGAGGTCCGACGCTTGCGTTGGCGGGACATCGACCGCCGCGAAAAGGTTGTGTACATCGAGGGACGAGCGAGTAAGACAGGCGGTCCCCGTGCTGTGCCGTTGCGCGGCGGGGCCAAAGAGCTGCTGGATTATCGCTGCCCGCCGAATGATCACATCGCCCCGCGGAATTGGACTCGGCTGTGGCGTCGCCTTCGGCTGCGGGCGGGCATTAAGCGCTGGCAACGGGATGTGATGCGGCACACGTTTGCCTCGCTGCATCTGAAACGATTCCACAACTTGATCCAGTTGCAGGAAGAGATGGGACATCGCGATTGCAATTTGTTGCGCACCCGGTATCTCAACGTGCGGCACGTTTCATCATCCACCGCGCGGCGTTTCTTCACTTAGCGGCGGTGGGGGAGGAGGGACAGAGTTCAAAAGCGCCTCCCGGGGCGGGTGTGATGCGTCGCTCAATTTGCAGGCGCATCAGTTGCGGTGTGATCTCGGCGGCTTTCATGCCGAGCGCGCTGCACAGGGCGTCCAGCGTACGGTGCCCGGCGGCTAGGGCCGCTAAAATGGGGTCGCGTTGCGGGGGCGCTGATGATGGCGAAAACAGCGGGAGCTGTTTTTGATGGTCCGCTTCCCATCCCATATCGCCGATAAGATCAGCCGCACAGGTACAGAGGATGGCTCCATCGCGAATGAGACGGTGGCAGCCCAGGGAGGATGTTGTGCTGACGGATCCCGGCACGGCAAAAACAGTTTTGCCGAGGTCGCCTGCGAGTCCGGCCGTATGCAGAGCCCCGCTGCGACCGCCCGCTTCCACCACGAGCGTGGCGCAGCTCCACGCTGCAACGAGACGATTCCGCTGCGGGAAGCTGTTGCGCGAGGGACGCATGTTCATGGGAAATTCGCTGACCACGGCTCCGTGTCCGTCCGCAATGCGCTCCGCCAGCGTCACATTTTCGGGCGGGAAGATGGAAGAGAGTCCCCCGCCGAGTATGGCAATGGTGCGCCCGCCGGCGTCCAGTGCGCCCAAGTGCGCTGCGGTGTCAATCCCGCGCGCCATCCCGGAGAGAATGCAGCAGCCGGCATCCGCCAACTCCCGGCTGATGCCTCGCGCGCAGTTGAGACCGTAGGGAGAGGCTAGTCGGGTGCCTACCACAGCTACGGCATGGTCGGCATCCGTCTGCTCCCATTCGCCGAGGGAGTACAGCACAACAGGCGGATCACTCATGACGCGCAGAGCATCCGGATACTCCCGGTCCAGCAAGGTGGTGATGCGGACGCCGGCCCGTTGGGCGCAGTCCATCTCGGCGTGAACATGCGTGCAGTGCCTCCAGTCGGCAATGGCTGTCGCCAGTTTGTCTCCCAAAAGCGGCACCTGACAGAGCAGATTCTTCGGTGCGGCCAGCACGAGGTCGGCTGAACCGAAATGCTCCAACAGACTGCGGATACGCACCGAACCCAATCCCGGTATGAGGTTGAGCGTGATGAGGGCCTCTCTCGCGGATAACTCCATTTACCGGGCCAGCGTGGTGAAGTCTAAACCGATGTCCAGCGAGGGAGCCGAGTGCGTGAGACACCCGAAGCTCATGAAGTCCACCCCGCTCTCCGCCGCGGCCGGCGCAGTCTGCAAGGTCAACCCGCCGCTCGCTTCGTAAAAAGGTTTGGCCTGCACACCGCGCATCTCCACCGCCTTGCGCATCTGGTCGGGACTCATGTTGTCGAGCAGAATGTAGTCCACGCCCTCCAGCTTGAGAAAAGCCTCCACTTGCTCCAAACTGTCGGCTTCCAGTTCCACCTCGACAGACGGGCGTTCCTCTTTGAGGCGGCGGATGCAGGCCTGCAAGTGTTCGGTATTGCCGTTCGTCATCAAATGGTTGTCCTTGACCATGGCGCGGTCGTAGAGACCGAGGCGGTGATTGGCGCCTCCTCCGTGAACGACGGCGGCCTTTTCAAGGAGGCGGTAGCCGGGGGTTGTTTTACGGGTGTCAAGCAACTTGCATGAGGTGTGGGAGATGGCCTGCACGTATTTTCGGGTCATGGTGGCGATGCCGGAGAGCCGTTGAATGAAGTTGAGCGCAGTTCGCTCCGCCCCGAGAATAGAACGGGCTGAGCCGCGTATCATCATGATAATCGCTTCCGGCGATACTTCGTCTCCGTTCTCCAGTTGCACCTCAACCTTGAGCGTGGGATCCAGCGTGCGAAACACTTGTGCCGCCACTTCCACCCCGGAGAGCACTCCCCGCACGCGCGGCCTCATGAGCGCCTGAGCTTGCAGCGCCTCCGGCACAAAGTACAGTGAAGTCACATCGCCATTGCCAAAGTCCTCCTGCAGGGCAAGGCGTATCAACTCATCCCGGTTATCTGTAACATGCAAGGTTTGCATGGGTCTCATTTTACCTGATCGGACATGCTTGTCAAGGATACGACACGCCACCGTTGCGCCGTGAGTTGCATCCGTTGATTTGCCTTGACACGACGTTGACAACTTGCTACACTGCGCCCGCCATGACGGAGAACCCGACTTCTCAGACTGATCTCTCGACGCTCGACACGGCAGCCATGCGCAGCCGTCTTTCCGAGCTCGGGAGCTATCTTTGACCTCGCTCACATGGAGCAACAGGTCGGCCTTTTGGAACAGCGTATGAGTGCGCCGGATTTCTGGGACAACCCCGAAGCCGCCCGGTCTCTCATGGCCGAAGTGAATCCGCTCAAGCGCCGTTTGGAGCAGTATCGCGAGCTGGAGAACGGACTCAACGACGTGGAAGCGGCCATTGAGCTGGGACGCGAGGAGGCTGAGTTGGCCGAGGAGGCCAAAGCGGAGTACGACGCGTGGGAGAAGAAGCTGCAGGATTTTGAGCTGTTGACCTTGCTCAACGGTCCGCACGATGCGTCCGGCTGCTACATAACCATCCATTCCGGAGCCGGCGGCACCGAGGCCTGCGATTGGGCGAGCATGTTGCTGCGCATGTATCTGCGCTACTGTGAGCGGCATCATTTTACCACGGAAATCATGGAGAGTACGGACGGCGATGAGGCGGGACTGCGCTCGGTGACCGTGAAGATCAGCGGGGAATACGCCTACGGTTACCTGAAGAATGAGCGTGGCATTCATCGTCTGGTGCGCATGAGTCCGTTCGATGCTGCGGGCAAGCGGCATACGTCGTTTTGCTCCTTGGATGCAACGCCGGATATTTCTGATGATGTGGAGATCGAGGTGAAGGAGGCCGATGTAAAGATGGATACCTATCGATCCGGTGGCAAGGGCGGTCAGAACGTCAATAAGGTTGAAACGGCCGTGCGCCTCACCCACATACCGACCGGCATTATCGTGGCATGCCAGACACAGCGCTCCCAGCTGCGCAACCGCGAAGAGGCCATGCGGATGCTCAAGGCCCGCCTCATTCAACTTGAGGAAGATCGCAAACGGGCCGAGGCCGATCGCCAGTACTCCGAAAAAGGAGATATTGCATGGGGCAACCAGATCCGATCGTACGTTTTCCAGCCGTATCAGATGGTGAAGGACCTGCGTACCGGCGTGGAAAGCGGCAATATCCAAGATGTGATGGATGGCAATCTTGATGCGTATGTGGAAGCCATGTTGCGCCGCAATGCCAACGCGTAATCTTTTCCCGCACGACCATGCTTGAGTTTGATGTCCTCTCCCTGTTTCCGGAGATCGTGAGCGCTCCGCTCTCACAGAGCATCATCGGGCGTGCGGCTGACAACGGGCTGCTCACGGTGCGTTCCCACAACATCCGTGATTGGACGCGCGACAAACACCACCGCACGGACGATTATTTGTGCGGAGGAGGGCAGGGCATGCTGATGAAGTGCGAGCCGATTTTTGCGGCTGTGGAAGAATTGCGGCGGGAAAATTCGCGAGTCATTCTGATGACCCCGCAAGGTCGCGTGTTGACTCAGCAGGTTGTCCGGGAACTTGCTGCTTCCAGCCTGATTCCGGGGAACGACGCTCACTACATCATCCTCTGCGGTCACTACGAAGGAGTCGATCAGCGCGTCGTCGATAAATTGGTGGATATGGAAATATCCATCGGCGACTACATACTGACCAACGGAGCCATTGCCGCCGTGGTGCTCATTGACGCCATATCGCGGCTCATTCCCGGCGCCTTGGGCGATGAACGCAGCAGCGAGGACGAATCGTTTGCTGACGGACTTTTGGAGGCTCC
Source organism: uncultured Akkermansia sp. (assembly GCA_947589345.1). Classification (GTDB taxonomy): domain Bacteria; phylum Verrucomicrobiota; class Verrucomicrobiia; order Verrucomicrobiales; family Akkermansiaceae; genus Akkermansia. The sequence continues at coordinate 56,708 of CANQAC010000006.1, read as the reverse complement.
GGCGTACACACGACCCGTTGAGTTCCGTGGCCTGAAAGTGCCGGACGTCTTACTGTCCGGCAACCACCGGGCTATCCGAGAGTGGAAGACGGAGCAGGCGGTCGAGCGCACTCGCGCTAATCGGCCGGAACTCTATGAAGCGTGGGCAGCCAGACATCCGGAGTTTTTTGCTCCCGGTAAAAAGAAGGTCAAACCCACGCGCTATAACAAGAAATGACCGGGGCGTCGGACGCTCTCCGGGTGTTCTGAGCTGATTCGACAGATCTCTTGACGGGGTTCGTGCGGCTCGATATCTCGGGCCCCGGCGTTGCGCTCTGCCCCGCTTCCCGATGAACGGCTGCAGAGCGTTTTGCCTGTTCGTTCATTTTGAGCGGCATGGATCGGGTGTGGCAGCGCCATGACCGAGACCACATCGCTCCTTTTCGAGCTTGAATTGGCTTGCGGTAATACGGTCAATATGGTAGAATCGTCCCGATGGTCGTGATGAGGGAGATACTAGCCGCGCTGTTGCTTCTCACGCTGGTGCTGACGAGTTGCCAGACGTATGAGCCGGACGTGTACACCCCCAACTATGTGTACCACAAGGGGTACAGCGTTCGGTTGGTGAAGGGAATGGCGGTGGCTCCCAAGGAGGCTCCCAAGCGCATTAAGCGCGCTATTGCAGCAGCCAATAAAATTGTGGGGAAACCGTACCGTCGTGGCGGAGGACACGGGAGGCACCACGACAGCGCGTATGATTGTTCCGGTTCGGTGGCTTTTGTGCTGCGCGAGGCAGGGATGCTCAAGAAAGGCGCTCACCCCACATCCGGCGATTTTTTGCGCTGGGGTCGTCCCGGTTATGGTAAATGGCTCACGGTGTACACGAAACAGGGACACGTTTTCCTGATTATTGCAGGCGCACGTTTCGATACCACCGGCAGTGGTCGCGGCGTGGGACCTCGTTGGTACACGACTTCTCGCCGATGCACAGGGTTTAAGGTGCGCCACATCCCCGGCTTTTAGCAGCATGAGTGAACTGAGTTCCAGTGAAAGAGAGTTCGGTGTGCAACGGCTGGACAGCTTGATGCAGCGCTGGGGAATTGATAATCACGATCTCGTGGTAGCCGCCGGCGCTGCGGCCCAGCTCACCCACAAGCAAGTGCAGCGCGCCCGATCCGGTCGCAAGCTCACGCTCAATATGATGCAGAAGGTGGCTCACGCCTTGAATGCGGCGGTTTCGCAGCGCGTTCCTCGGGAACAGGGTGACGTGCAGCTCCACCTGTATATCCACCGCGATCTTTTCTCCTATGCCAAGGGGTATGACCCGGCATGGCAGGATCCTAACGCTCATCTCTACTCGCAGTCATGAGCGATCGTGAGCCATGGAGCGTGACGCAGTTGCTGTCGCGCCTTAAGTTCGCCGTAGAGAGTGAGGTGGGCGAGGCTCGAGCGGTCGGCGAAATTGGGTCATGCAAAGTAGCCGGTAGCGGACACGTGTACTTCACGCTCAAGGATGAAACGGCCCAGCTCGCCTGCGTTCTGTATCGTTATCAGGCCGCGTCCTGTCGCGTGCAGCTCCGGGAAGGCGTGCGCGTTGAACTGTCCGGTCGCGCCACTGTCTGGGAAGGACGTGGGGCGCTTCAATTCATTGTCGATCACGTGCGTGAGGCAGGAGTCGGTTCCCTGCAGCAGCAATTTGAAGCTCTCAAGCGTAAGTTGGAGTCCGAGGGCTTGTTCTCCGCCGCTCGTAAGCGTCCACTGCCGCGCTATCCGGTGAGCATAGGGTTGGTGACATCCCCCACGGGCGCGGTGATTCAGGATATGCGACACCGCCTTGAACAGCGTGCGCCTTGGGTGCAGGCGTATCTGCTGCCGGTGCAAGTGCAAGGGAAGGGCGCTGAGTTGGGATTGGCGCGCGCCCTGCAGATGTGGAGCGAGGCTGAGCGCTTCGGTTTGCCGGAGGTGGATTTCATCATCATTGCCCGTGGCGGCGGTTCGCTGGAGGATTTGTGGTGCTTTAACGAAGAAGTGTTGGCGCGTGCCATAGCAGCATGCCGTGTCCCGGTGATTTCAGCAGTGGGCCATGAGACCGATTTTACCATTGCCGATTTTGTGGCGGATATGCGCGCTCCCACGCCCACGGCGGCCATCGAGCTGAGTACGCCCGACGCCGCCACGCTGGATGCCAGGCTGGACCAATCGGCCCTGGCCATGCGCCGGCACATGGAACGTGTCGTGGAGAATGCACGGTTGCGCCTGCTTGCTGCCGAACGCGGAAAACTGAGCCGTCCGCTGGAGCTGCTTGCCGCCTACGCCCAGCGCGTAGATGTGCTTGAGGAGGAGATGCTCCATGGCAGTCACAACCGCTTACAGCACGCGCACCACAACCTGGAGATGCTGGCGGCGCGGCTCGGTTCCGGCCGCTTACGCGCCGAGATGACTCGGGCAAGCGAGCGCCTGAATGCGGCTCAACGCGCCTTGCTCCTCAGTTCGCGAGCTAAGGTGGATCAGTTGTCGGCCGCAGTGCGCTTGCGCGAGGAAAGACTGGCCGCAGCGAGTCCACAGAATGCCTTGAAACGAGGCTTTGCGCTTGTGCATAAGAAAGATGGAACATTGCTGCGCCGCGCTCAGGATGCTCCGGCCGGCACTCATTTGTGCGTGCGGCTGAGCGAAGGAGAACTGGCCGCCGAAGTCATGGAGCCGGGGGAGTGACGCGCTGCCCGAGAATATCCCCCATGTGGGCGTAAAGCTCGCGTCCGTTCGCTGTTTGCTCCAGCAAGTCGCTTGCCAACTGAATTCTCCCCGGTTCAAAGAGGCAAATCACCGTAGACCCCCCGAAGCTGAAATACCCTTGTTCCTCGCCCATGTTCACGAATCGCCCTGGAGTGTACGTCTGATGGATGGCTCCAACGCCCGTTGCGCCGACGGCGATCACCGCCACATCCCCGATATCCGGCGTGTGCAGCAGGGTGACCTCCCGCCGATTTGTCCATAGCCATGAAAGGCGATTCCGCAGGCAATAAGGCGCCACACTCGCCAGCGGACCGGGTATGCGAACGGCGGCATCCGGCACCCCGGACGCCGGGAAATGAAAGCGGTGATAATCCACCGGGCAGAGACGCGACAGCAGCAGGGGGCCGTGTCCAAAGCGGTCTGCCAGTTCAGCGCTGCCCAGCAGGGCGGGAAGGTCGAAGTTCTGCCCCTTCACATAGACCCCGCGGATTGTCGATGCGTCCTGCCAGCCGCGGTGGCGTGCATCTGCCGGCATAGCCACATAGTCGGCGGAACAAAGGGGGCGCGCTTCCGGTTTCAGTTCCCGGGTAAAAAAGTCGTTGAAACTGGCGTAGGAATCTGCTGGGCGCAGCATTTCCTCCACGTTGATGCCGTAGTTGCGGATGAATGCAGGGATTCTTCGCGCACTGCGGCGAGTATCTTGCCATATCCCCATGAGTCGTGAGAAGAAGCCCCTCTTGATGAGCACGTGCAAGGCCAACTGCCCGGTGCAGGTGCCATAAATCCACCGCAATGAACGCTCTCCGAGAATCTTTTCCTCCTCTTCCCGCTGGGTGTATCGGTTATAGTAAATAACCGGTGACGTGTCTCTCATGACTCCGGATTGTATCACATGCAACGCCTGAGCGTCAAGCGTTCGAAAAGGATGCGCAGGGATCGCGAATTTTCTCATGCGTTTGCCCGGCTTGACTTTTTTGGCTTCAGCTATTATGCTGACGGCATGCGCTGCCTCATGCTCATGCTGGTGCTGCTAATGCCGCTGACGAGTGCCGGTGCGGAGCTGCGCGTCGCCAGTCTGCACCCGTTGCTCAGTGAGATGGCTCGACGCGTGGGAGGTGAGCATGTGGAGGTTGTGGATCTGTTCCCGCGCAACGGTGAACTGCACCGTTTCGAACCGACCGTTCATGAACTCGCCTCCGCTGTGAATTGTCGCTTTGTTCTTGCCTGTGGCAAGGGGGTGGAGCCTTATTTGACCGCCCTGCGTGAGTCCCTAGCCTCGACGCCTTCTCAGGTGCTTGAGCTGGGTGACGCTGTCCCGGATGTCATGACGCCGGATGGTTCTGCCGTTGACCCTCATTGGTGGAATGCCCCGGAAAATATGAAGCGCGCTGCTATATCGCTGACGCTGGCGTTGGTTCAAGCGATGCCGCAGAGGGCGGAGGCGATCTGGTCGCGTCTCGCCCAATATGCCCAGAGTATGGACGCCTTGACGCGTGAGGCACATCTTGCCCTGGCGACTGTGCCGCAAGAGCAGCGAGCCTTGGCGACGGCTCACGCTGCCATGTGTCACTTCTGCGCAGCATTCCGACTGCAGCCCCTCGTTGTGCAGGGAGTCGCTGCAGAGAGCGAAGGCGACCTTCGTAGCGTGGCGAAGCTTATTCGTGATTTAAGGAGCCGAGGGGTTCGTTGCGTGTATTCCGAGATGCGGGAGGCTCCGCGTTTTCTGCAGAACGTAGCGGAATCCGCCGGAGCTGAACTAGGCGTGCTGATCATGGATGGTGTCGCTCCCGAGCAACCATCGTATGAGACTATTTTTCGTTCCAATCTGTGTGCCGTGTGTAAAAGTTTGCTCCCTGTACCCGGGGATTCCCGATGATGAACAAGCCCATTAAAGCGTTGATATATTGCCTGCTTGGCATTGTGGCAGCCGGTTTGCCGTTGGCCTTTTTTGCCGCGCCGACGAAACTTCGCCAAGAGCCCGCAACTGTTGCGACAGAAGCGACGACAAATGTGATTCCCGTGCTGATTCGCTACACCGATGAACCCGTGGAAGTGAAACTTCTCTACTTGGGGAAAGAGATCCTCAGTCTGAAGCCGGATCGCAGTGGAAAATGGTACGGCGCATTGGCGTTGCCGTCCGTCCGCCGCGGCAGCGTGTTGGAGCTGGAGGTTCGGGCGATGTGGCCGGACCCCCTCCTCTCCAATCAAGCTATCACTGTACAACTACTCCCGCCCGGTTTGCCCGCGTCTTCCGATACTCAGTGGACTGACACCGGAGTCGGTGAGTTACACGCTACCTTTCTCTTCCGATGGTAAGTCACCAGGACCATATATGCTGGGGAAAAGCTGATCCCAACCATCATCCGCATGAACTGCAGGTGTGCCGACTTTCTGCCGCCTACCCGCGCTCTCAGCGTCCGGCCATCACCGGCATATCTTTCAGCATCCATTGCGGTCACACCCTGGCCGTCATGGGACCAAATGGCGCCGGAAAATCAACCTTGCTGAATGTGTTGGCCGGTATGATGCCCATCGCTGACGGGCAAGTGCTGTGGGATGGTCGTCCGCTGCATGATACGCGCAGGGAGGTTGCGTGGCTCCCCCAGCGCAGCATGGTTGATCACTCTTTCCCGATCACGGTTCGTCGTCTGGTAGAGATGGGAAGATACCCCGCACTCGGTTGCTGGCGCAGCATCGGCGAGCACGATGTATCCATCGTGGATAAAGCCCTGCGCACTCTCCAGATTGAGGCCTTGCAGCATCGTCAGATCGCCGAGCTCTCGGGAGGCCAACTGCAGCGCGCATTCCTCGCTCGTGCGTTGGCGCAGGAGGCGCATATCCTGCTGCTTGATGAACCGTTCACCGGACTGGATGATCCGGGGGTGCGCGCGTTGGGAATCCTGCTTGGGGAACTCGCTCGCGAGGGACGTTTGGTGGTAGCGAGCTATCACGATGTGAAAAGCGCGTCGGAATATTTTGACGACACTTTGCTGTTGAATCGGGAGCAACTGGCCTTCGGGAAAAGCGCCGAAGTCCTTTCATCCCATAACCTTAACCGTGCGTACGGCGCCGTGCACTGATGAATGACTTTCTGAGCTATTTAGCCGAACCGATCGCGCTGAGAACCCTGTGGACTTGTGCCGTTGTGGGTTTTGTGGATGGCTATGTGAGCGCGTTAGTGGTGCTACGGAGATCTTCGCTGCAACTTGGGGCTGTTTCTTGTGCACTTCTTCCGGGCATTGCCATCGGTATATTGCTTTTCGGGTTGGGACAGTGGAGTGCGTTGGTCGGAGCGGTGGTGGCCGGGTTGCTGGTGGGCCTCAGTTCTCTCTTCGTTGCTCGCACTTCCCGTTTGCATCACGACGCGGCTCTTTCCATCATTCACTCGGCAGCATTTGCCTTGGGCTACGTGATCCTTGTGAGTTTGGGCTTGCAACAAAAGGTGGATGACTGGCTCTTCGGCAATATCATGAGCATGAGCTACGTTGACCTTTGCCTCGCTTATGGCATCGGCGCAGTGGCGTTGCTCGCCGTCACGGCCTTCAAACGTCCCTTACTTATCTGGCTCTTCGATCCGAACACAGCCACGAGCATGGGACTTCCCACGCGCACGATCAGCTATGCTGTGTACGCTCTTATTATCCTGGCCCTTGTTTCATCGCTGCAAGCTGTGGGGGCTTTGCTCACACTTGGTTTGTTGGTGGCGCCGGCAGGCATCATGCGCCTGCTCACCAATCGGGCGGAATTGATGTTCTGGGGGGCGGGGGCGATAGGCGGCGGCTGCAGTGTGGCGGCTTTCTTCGTATCGTACCCGCTGGGGTTGCACCTCGGTGCGACAATCATCCTTCTGCTGGGGCTTGCGTTTGCTGTCGCGTGGAGATTCCGTTTGTCGGTGCGCTGACGTCTCCCGGCAATTCGCGTGCTACAGGAATTGACCGGTGACGCTCGCCTTGTTCTTGCGTATATCGGCGGGCGTGCCGCGAGCAATGATTTTGCCGCCCATGTCACCGCCACCCGGTCCCATATCGAGAATGTAGTCCGCATGGCGTATGATGTCCAAATCATGCTCGATGATAATGACGGTGGCTCCGTTGTTGATCAGCGAGCGAAACACTTGCAGCAGGGATTCTACGTCGAGCGGATGTAGGCCAATCGTCGGCTCGTCAAATACGAAGATCGTGTCGGTCTGCCCTCGTCCCATTTCCCCGGTCAATTTGAGCCGCTGAGCCTCGCCGCCTGATAACCCCGGCGTTTCTTCCCCCAGTGTCAGATATCCCAATCCCAAATCATGCAACACCTGCAAACGACGTTTGACCAGAGGCAGGTCCCCGCATGCCGCTAATGCCTCGTCAATACTCATGTCCATCAATTCCGGCAAGGTGCTTGCCGTTCCTCCATTCTTGGGCGAACGCCGGATGCACCCCGCCTCCCTGGCGTAACGAGACCCATTGCAGTCGGGGCAGGGGATTTCAACATCCGGGAGGAATTGCACATCCAGGTTGATGATGCCGGTGCCGTCGCAGGTGGGACACCGCAATCTGCCGGTGTTGTAGGAAAAATCGCCGGCTTTATACCCCTTTTTCCTGGCGCTTGGAGTGCGGGCAAAAGTTTTGCGCAATTCGTCGTGTACACCGGCATAGGTCGCCACCGTGGAGCGTACGTTGATGCCGATGGGAGTTGCATCAATGAGTTTGATTTGACGGATGCCCTCCGCCTCCGCGCAGCGAACATGATTCGGAAGTTTTCCTCCTTTCAGTTGCGCTTCCAGCGCCGGAATTAAACTCTCAAGTATCATGGTTGTCTTTCCGGACCCGGATACGCCGGTAATGACAGTGAGACGCCCTTTGGGAAAATCAACCTCCAACGGCTTGACGGTGTGAATAGCGTCGGTGCGAAGGTGAATGCGTCCCAGGTTAAACATGTCCTTCATGGAGACGGCTGCCCCTGTGCGAGCTATCTTTTTGCCGGCCAGGAAGGGAGCGATTTTCGAATGGTTGTCGCGCATCACCTGCTGGAGCGATCCTTGTGCGATGATGGTTCCGCCTTCAGCCCCCGCTTCCGGTCCCAGTTCAATCAGCCAGTCAGCTTCCTTCAGAATTTGAGTATCGTGATCCACGAGTACCACGGTGTTGCCATCCTTGATCAAGTCATGCATCACTCCGGTCAGTCCTTCCATGTTGGCCGGATGCAGACCGATTGATGGCTCGTCCAATACATAAAGCACTCCTGTCGTCCTGTTGCGCACGGCACGAGCCAGCTGCATGCGCTGTCGTTCACCGGTGGAAAGAGTGGAGGCTGCGCGATCCAGCGTGAGGTATGAGAGCCCCAGGTCAATGAGTCGTTTTGACGCGCTGTGGAATGAGGTGCAGATGCTATGTGCCATGGGACGCATCTCGCGCGGGAGAGATGCCGGCACTCCGTCCACCCACTGTTCCAGATCCGCCAAGGTGTACGTGCAGGCTTCCGCCAATGAGATGGAGCGTAATCTCGGTGCGCGCGCCCGGTCGCTCAGGCGCGTTCCTCCGCAGTCCGGGCATACCTCGCGCCGCAGGAACTTTTCCACGCGTTTCATCCCTTTTTCATCCTTTACTTTTGAAAGGGCGTTTTCCACGGTATAGGTGGCGTTGAAGTAGGTGAAATCCATGTCGCCTGCTGCGCCGCTGGTCATATTCTGGTAAATGATATTCTTTTTGACGGCAGGACCGTGAAAAACAATATCTCGCTCCTTCTTAGTGAGTTTACAGAATGGAACATTCGTACGCACGCCCATCTCACGAGCGATGTCTTTCATGAGCGACCACATCAGAGTTTGCCAGGGAGCCACCGCTCCTTCGTCAATGGAGAGCGATTCGTCCGGCACAAGCGTGCTTTCGTCCACGGTGAGTACGATTCCCGTGCCATCGCAGCGTTTGCAAGCGCCCTGGCTATTGAAAGCAAGTTCCTCAGCTCCCGGGGCAAGGAAGTGAACGCCGCATTCCGGACAGATGATTTCCTGATCCGCCGCTACATTCAGTGAAGGTGGAGCGTAGTGACCGTTGGGGCAGCGGTGGCTCGCCAAGCGGGAGAACATCAAGCGCAGGATATTGAGGAGCTCGGTGCCCGTGCCGAAGGTGCTGCGAATGCCCGGTACGCCCGGTCGCTGACGCAGGGCGAGCGCCGCCGGAACGTACAGGACCTCATCGACCTGGGCTTTTTCCGCTTGCGTCATGCGTCGGCGTGTGTATGTCGAAAGTGATTCCAGGTATCTTCTCGAGCCCTCGGCATACAAAATGCCCAGTGCGAGTGATGATTTGCCGGAACCGGATACACCGGCAATGCCGACCACCTTGTGCAGCGGCACGTCCACATCGATGTTTTTCAAGTTGTGAACACGCCCGCCGCGCACTTGAATCCATTCCGGTTCACTGAACTTTGTCGGGTTTTTCATGCTGCAATTTTTGTTGACATGGCGTCGCTTCTACGTCGTCCGACTCGGTAGCTTAAGTCGAGTCAGGCGCACCTCGGATACTGATTTCATCCTGAAAATTCATACACGGAGTACACGTCTCCCTCGGGGTCGCACAGGCGAAGGAAGCTGTGCAACTCTTCCACATCTGCTCGCTCAAGAATCAAGCCGGCGCCGGATTTTGCCTGCTTTTTGTACTCCACGCGCATGCGTTTGAGCGGGTACTCGATGCATGCAGCCGCCATGTCCATTGCTCGTCCGGCGTTCAAATGGTTGTTGGCGTCCAAGTACCCCGGGCGCACAAAATCTCTCCACTGCTCCGTGAATGTCAACCCGGCGGGCAGGGTGATCTTGCGGGGTAAGTATTCCATGTCCAGCGGCTGACAATCCACGATGCCATCATAGGTTTCAGGGGGCATGACAAAGGGTCGCCCGGTATCGCGTTTTACGAACGCTCCCACGGCAAAACTGACGGCGCATAACGCCCCGGAAGCGTCGCGGATTGTCGTATTACGCAGGCCGTAAAATCCTTTGCACCCATGGATGCCGGTCCACACTTCCACCTCCTCACCATAGCCGGGCATGCGCAGAAAATCCACCTGGCGAGATACAAGAAACACACCCATCTGGTGCGTGATGAGAAAATCGTTGAACTTTTTTTCTCGTTGAAATTGAAAACTGCTGCAGTCCTGCATGAGTAAAGCCGCCGTTCCGGGCTTCATCAATCCGTCCGCTCCCACATCACTGGTCGCTATTGTGCGGTGAATGCTATACATAATTGATGGCGCTCATGTTACCCCACCGCGTCCCATCCCGTCAAGGTTTTTTGCGGGAGTGTACGGTGAGAGATGCCGCTGCCATTTTCCTTCTCCCGTGCGCCGGGGAATGCGCGTGACCCATTCCCGCTCGGTCCGCTGAGGCGGGCAGGTTCTTATTGATTTGAATGTGGAGTCACGGACAGACCAGGAACAGGGATGGATGAAACGGGGCGGGGCATTGCCTGCGCAAGAAATTTTTGGGGGGGTGGATGATGTTGAAGCGAATCTTTTGAAGCCGCGTAGCCGTTCGAAAAACAGACTCGTCCGAAACTAGAGCTTGAAAAATCGACGACCATGTCGTAGAATGACCGCGTTATGTTGGATATTCGAGTTATTCGAGAGAACCCGGAGTACGTGAAGGAGCGGGTTCGATTGCGCGGTGGCGAGCATTGGAAGTTGGTGGATCGTGTGATCGAGTGCGATGAAAGACGTCGCAAAATTGAAACCGAGAAACAGGCCCTGTCTCAGGAACGCAATAGCTCATCTAAAAAGATCGGCTCGCTCATGAAGGAGGGTAACACGGAGGCGGCGCAACAGCTTAAGGCTCGAATGGGAGAAGTGGGTGAGCGTTTGCGTGAGTTGGAATCCGCCGCCGCCGCCGCCACTGAGGAGCAAGAGCAGCTCTTGCTCGCCATCCCCAACATGCCGCATGATGCCGCACCCGTGGGTGCAGATGAGTCGGCTAACCCCGTGCTTCGTACGTGGGGAGATCCTCCTCAAATAGTGGCGCCGCGTGACCACGTGCAACTCGGAACCATGCTCGGTTTGCTGGATTTTGAAGGCGCGGCCCGCATTTCCGGATCGGGCTTTATCGTTTACCGCGGGTTAGGAGCGCGGTTGGAGCGCGCCCTGATAAACTTTTTGCTCGATACCCAGACCCTGCAAAACGGTTACCAGGAGGTGGGAGTTCCTTTCATGGTGAAACGAGATTGTATGGTGGGTACCGGACAGCTTCCCAAGTTCGAGGAGGATATGTACGGACTCGAATGCAACAGCATGTTCAATGTCCCTACCGCCGAGGTTCCCGTTACCAATCTCTACCGCGAGCAGATTTTGCGTGAGAGCGATTTGCCCATCAAGATGACGGCCTACACACCCTGCTTCCGCCGGGAAGCCGGGTCTGCCGGACGCGATAACAAAGGCATGATTCGCGTTCACCAGTTTGACAAGGTTGAGCTGGTCACCATATGCCGTCCGGAGGATGGTTTTAGCATGTTGGAGGAACTCACGGGTCATGCCGAGAGTATCTTGCAAAAGCTCGGCCTGCATTACCGCGTCATTGAGTTGTGTACCGGAGATGTGGGCTTCTCGTCTGCCAAAACCTATGATATTGAGGTTTGGGCTCCCGGACAAGGCAAGTACCTGGAGGTGTCCAGCTGTTCTTGCTTTACCGATTACCAGGCGCGCCGCATGAAGCTGCGGTATAAAGATGCTGAAGGTCGCATGCGCGTACCATACACGCTCAACGGCTCGGGGACTGCACTGCCGCGCCTCTACGTGGCTCTCCTTGAGCAATGTCAGCAGCCGGACGGCTCTGTACGCATTCCGGATGCTTTGGTCCCGTACTTTGGTCATGAGCTTCTCACACCCCTCGCTCAGTAAATTGTCCATTTTCCGTTATTATGTCAGCCTACTTACCACTAGCTATGAGTGATGGCATCATCGTAGCGATGGGGCCGGTTTTCTGGTTTATCATCGTATTTGCGGTGCTTGCTGTCACGGTTATTGCAGAACGCCTTTTCTATTTCCACCGCGTTAATATCAACTCCGGTGATTTCCTACGTGGTTTGTCAGCTTTGTTACGCAGCGGGCAGTACAATGAAGCGTTGCATGAGGCGCGCCAATTGCCCGGGCCCATGGCTCGTGTGGTGGAAGCGGTGTTGACCCGTCCGAAATTGGCTCGCAGCGAGCTGCGGGAGATTGCATTGGAGGCCGCAGAGCTGGAAGTGTTTCGCGTGGATCGTAACATTCGCACCTTGTTGGTGTGTGCTACGGTGATGCCTCTTCTTGGCATGCTCGGTACGATTCTTGCTCTGGTGGATTTTTATGAACAGCCGGGTATTGTGGATGGCGGGGCCTCCATGCCGCAGATCGCTTTTGCTCTGCGCCGTGCCTTGCTTGTCTCAGCCACGGGCATTATTCTGGCGATCCCTACCTACATCTTCTACATGTACCTCGCCTCCCGCGCTCGTAAAATTATCAACAGTATAGAACGCGCCGGTCTGGAATGTGTCCACATTATCTGCGATGCCCGACTCAATCGTATGAAGTCTCCTGCGGAGGATTTATCCCATGCATCGGATGATGAGTCCTCTTCTCTCCCTGATAATCCCTGACTTGATCCATGCGCCGCATACGCTCCAGTCTCACCGGATCCGGTTTTGCCATTCTCATCGTAACCGGGGTGAATCTGTTTTTGCTGCTTTGTATGTGCGTTCTGCTCACCAGTTACCGTCCACTCAGGCACGGCGTTGTGATTTCTCCGGCCTCATCGCATTTTATCATACCCAACTACGATCGCTCCCTCTCCCATATTATTACGGTTGCTCCCGGGGAGACTCCCCGCTTCTTTCTCGAGGATACGGAAATCTCGGGCGGTATGGACGGAGTCGAAAATTTGCTTTCCGAATGGGATTCTCCTACTCCGGCTCATGTCACTGTGATCATCGTTTGTGATGAAGCGGTTGCTGTTGGCTCCATTCAGCAGCTCGTGGACAAAATCCTGTCACATGGCTTCACTTGCGCCTTTTTTGGCCGACCAGCATCCGACGAATGAAGCGCGCCCCCATCCATCTCATCTACCACAGCGTGCACCCGCGGTCCATGTCGGGGTGTTTGCCCTTGTTTTTTATACTGGCTCTTGGGGCAGTCGTCGGAACGATGATTCTTTTTAAGGTGAACTTGCCCAAGCCGATTCCACCGCGTGGTGAGGGCGAAATTTTGTACCGGCAGGACGAATTGACGCGTTTTCGGGTTCGTCAGCACAGTGCACTCCCGCTGCGGTTGCCGTCATCCGTTGACCCTGCCGCCCGCCTTCCCATCCCGGAGCATATTCTTCCCCTTCATCCCCTGCCGACCTTGCTGCCGCCGCCCTCCCAATTGCGGCCTGTATATGCCCAGGATTCTTTCGTGCTGGATGATGCTTATTTACTGGAATTTCCCCCGGAGGAGACGACTCCGACCGCCGGTCAACAAAAGGAGGCTTCCCCGTGAACGCGATTGATATCACCCTCAACGAGTATTTTTACTACCTGCTCGGCGGAGGTTTCCTGGTCCTCGTGGCCGTCATGATTCCCGTGCAAGTTGTCTCAAAAATACGCCGCATGCGCCGCAAGCGTACTCGCATTGTATGCCGCATTTGCGGTTTTCGTTTCTTGCGGTCAGAAAATCAACCTGTTTTTTTATGCCCCCACTGCGGAGCCAAAAATAAATCTTAGCCCTTCATTTGCACCCCTTTTGGCTCGCTTTTAGGAAATTTCGCCATTTTTGGCTTGTCAATTTCCTTTTTTCCTTGTAAACTCTGCCCCGCAGTCCGTCTGCGCCAACCTACACGGTACTCATAGTTCAGCGGTAGAGCATCAGATTGTGGTTCTGAGAGTCGTGGGTTCGAATCCCACTGAGTACCCTTCGCGAAGTGCCATCTTATTCGGGTGGCGCTTTATTGTTTTCAATACCGGAGGCTCGGTCATGACCCGATGTGCGCTTCCGCGACTCTTCAAACGGCGAACAAAGCGGAAAGGAGGAGTGGAAAAGTTAATCCAATTTTTTGAAACGGAGGCGTTCGGCACGCAGTTTCTCACGTTCGTCGTGTGCGAGACGACCTAGCTTGGAAAGAGGATCTAAGTCTCGTGCAAGTTCAAGCGCCGCGACGGCTTGGAGAAATAGTTGCTCGGAAACCGGAGTGTGGGCACGATCATAGACCTCTGCACAGAGACGCAGAAGCGAGCTATACACGCAGCGCAGGGCAATCAGTTGGCGCGTTTCGGTGGGTAAATGCTCCGATTGGGAGAGAATGCGCAGACGGTTGACAGCCGCCAATTTTTCATGCAGGGGGATGCCAGGAAGCTTGATGCAAGACGTGTCATAGTACAGATCTCCTGCGAGTTGCCGTTGCTTGGCATGTTCGCCGCGTTGCGGGTTGCTGGACAGAGTACGAGCTGCTTGCACGCCTTTGCTTGAGAGGCCGCGTAGAGGAAGAGCAGCATAGGTCCCGCCGGCGTCTTGCAGCACGAGACTTGGCAATACGTGGACGCCCGCGCTGATCGCTGCACGACATATCTCCAAATCTTGAGCCGTTTCACAGGTGGTCGGCAGCGCTTGCAGTGCAACGGAAATGTCGGCCGGTACGACCTTGTTCGCCGCCTCTTGTATCGCTTTGATATCCGCTCCGGGAGCGTGATAAATAAGCCATGTGTCCTCACCAAAGGAACAGCACACAGCCAGGAAAAGTGCGGCGATAAAGAGGCGCTTCATGCGCGACGAGAGATGGTGATGCGCTTGTAGCGCGCGTCCCCTTCCTCGGAGCAGGTGGCAATGTCCGGCATGTCGGCCAATGCTGAGTGGACGAGCCTCCGGAAGTAGGCATTAAGGGGTTTAAGAGTGTGTGAGCGTCCGGTGGAAAGAACTTGTTCCGCCTTCTGGCGGGCGGTGGAGATGATACGCTGTTCAAGTTGTTCCCGGTAATGATCGCAATCGACGCGGATGCGCGGGGCGTCTTGGGCATGCATCACAGCAATGCGGTTCAGGAGGTATTGCAGATCATCCAGACGCGAACCGCCGTCACCGATGATGTAACGAGAATCCGGTCCGGCGATCATGAGCGAGATCTCTTCGGCACTGCATTTTTGGGTGGCAATTTCGTATTCGAAGCCCAGAGAATGCAGTACGCTGCCGGCAAACTCAGTGACGATTTCGTTGATTTGCTCAGGTGTTTTGTCCATAGCGATAAATGGGGATAGGGGTAAGCTCAACGGCGATCTCCGAGAAAGCGCAGCAGATAGAGGAATAAGTTGATAAAGTCCAGATACAGACTCAACGCTCCGAGTATAGCGCCCTTGGCCCGACTCTCCTCTTCGTGCAGCGCCAGTCCCTCTTGCAGCAACATTTGGGTGTCGTAGGCCGTGAGTAGCGAGAAGAGTACGACGCCAACCGCCGAAAGAATCATATCAAAGGTGCCATTGCCCCAGAATGCGTTGAGGATCATGCAGATGATCAAGCCCAAAAGGATCATGAAGAGCGTGCGCCCCATGACGCTGAGATTCCGTTTGGTGCAGGCGCCGTAGATGGCGGTGACGCCGAAGGTGCCCGCCGTACAGGCAAACGTGAGCGCAAGCGACTCTTGGGTGTAAAACTGCAGCACCGGCCCGAAAAGTAACCCTTCCAGCGCGGAAAATAATACAAGCAACACGGTGAGGGTCCCGACTCCCAGCCGGTGGCGCCCAAGACTCATGGCAACCACAATGCCCAAGCCTGCAAACAGGATCAACAACGGGTGCGAGGAGGTAAAGAGGTTGAGTGTGTCGTTGTGGGTGCTGTATACCGCTACCACAGTAGTGACAAGCATCGTGAGCGACATCCACCCGTACACTTTGTTAAGGTACGCCCGGGCGAGAGGATGCTTGTAGAGCGCCTCTGTTTCACTTTTTCTGAGTTCAATAAGTTCCTCTTCGTGCATGTCGTCATGATACCACAGTGGCGTCTGCCATGTCAAGAAAAGCGTTGCTGTGCGATGGGGTTATCTGCGCCGCAAACAGATGGCGCGAAGGAGGATTTCCTGCCCCGACGCTCTTTTTTACCGTGAACAGGACGAAAGATGGAAGGAAAGTCTCTCGTTTGTCATCTGCCTGTCAAAAGGATACAACTTTCGCGGTCGGAGGCGACTCAGGACTTGCTTTTTCTGCATAAAGTGTTACGATGAAACACGTACTTACTCCAACCCACAACTATGAAACTGATCAGCGGAACCGCACACCCCCATTTGGCACAAGATATAGCAAACGTGATGGGACTTCCTCTCTGCGATGCCGCCGTCAATACCTTCCCGGATGGCGAGAGTTTCGTGCAGATCAAAGAGAGCATACGTGGGGCGGATGTATTCATCATTCAGCCGACGTGTCCGCCGACTAATCACAACATGATGGAACTCCTGGTGATGGTGGATGCCGTGCGTCGCGCAAGTGCGAGCCGCATTACGGCTGTGATGCCTTTCTACGGGTACGCGAGGCAGGACCGCAAGGATAAACCGAGAGTTCCCATCACTTCAAAACTGGTGGCGAACTTGCTCACCGCCGCTGGCGTGAACCGCGTTCTGACCATGGATCTGCACGCCGCGCAAATTCAGGGCTTTTTTGAAATCCCGGTGGATCATCTCTATTCCCTCCCCGTGCTGATCAAGCACCTCAAGGAACACTACGTGAAAGATCTTAAAAATTTGGTGGTTGTTTCCCCGGATATCGGCGGCGTGAAAACGGCAAAAAATTACGCCAATATACTTGGCACACAGCTGGCTATTGTGGCCAAGCAGCGCATCTCTGCCACCGAGGTTGATGCCCATGCCGTGATTGGTGATGTGGAGGGCAAGGATGTACTGCTGGTGGATGATATGACTGAGTCCGGAGGCACACTTTGCGCAGCATCGGCTATCCTCAAGGAACATGGAGCCGCGCGCATCTTTGCAGGGGTATCGCATGCCGTCTTGAATGACAAGGCTCGGGAGCGCTTGCTCGCAAGTCCTATTGAACGCCTGCTCACGTCCGATTCCGTGCCGATGGCATACGGGCAACACGTGGATACTGTGAGCATTGCCCCATTGTTTGCCCAGGCGATTGCCAACATCCACAATGATGACTCTGTGACCCACCTTTTTGAGGTGTAGGACACTCGAGAGGCGTCTTAATTTTGCCTGTCTTTTTTGGGGGTACGCGAGGAGGCAGGCTCGTGGAGAAGGCGATAGACGCACACAGAGAGAAGAATCCACACGAAACCGATGGATAGGATCATCGTGATGATGCCGGGGAGTGTCATGATTTCTGAGGTGGGACTGGTCGTTTGTGGAACCTGCGGGACGTATGAGTAACAAAGGCCATAAAGATATAGATCACGAGCATCCAGAGCATGGGAAGTATAGCGCCCGGTTTTCCGTCAATGAGGTTATGGATGTGTTCACTGGTGGATTGGAAGATATTTTTGTACAGCCAGGAGCTGAATATAACGAGTAGGATCGCCGGAGTGATCCAATTAATGACGAATCCCAATCCATGCGGCAGGGGAATGCGTGCACCGCGCCCCAGTTCTCGCAATCCATTGCGCGTCCCCCACACCCAACGGAACAAAAACAGATAGAGAGAGGAGATGAGGTACAGACACATCGTGCCCATCCAGAAATCCAGCGTACTCAGGGCCATCATCCCATCCCCGGTATACCACGATACGGCGAATGCTCCTACCACGATGAGAAGCCCCGCAACAACGACGCTTTGTGCGCGGGTAAGTCGCCAAAATTCTTCCAGAAAAGCCATGGTGGGCTGCAAAATGGATATGGAACTAGTGACAGATGCCAGAAAGAGCAACCCGAAAAAGAGCGTGCCAAATAAGCGCCCGCCGGGCATAGCGGCAAAGACCTCCGGCAGCACGGTAAACCCCAGACCAAAAGTGCTGGCGCTTGCCGCCGCTGCAACACCTAATAAGGATACTGCCGCTGGTACAATCATCATGCCGGCGATGCCCACTTCCACTGCTTCATTAGCTGCGTTGGCGGTGAGAGCAACCAAGGCTATGTCTTTGCGGCGCGGAACGTAGCTGGCGTAGGTGAGTACAGTGCCGAATCCGATGGAAAGAGAGAAGAAGATTTGACCGGCCGCTGTGATCCAGAGGTCGGGGTTGAGTAGACCACGGATGAGTGAAATATGTTCACGCTGCACGCGTTTTCCCGGATTGGTCAACTGCACATGCTGCGTCATCTGCTCTGCCTGTTGCTCGGTGGCCTCGGCCGGGATCATCTCCACGGTTATATCGTCCACCTTCAGCACGGTTTTGGAAGGATTCCACATGTAGCCCAAGCCCTGATCAACATTGTGGTACGGCTGAGCAGGATCCGGCGTGCCAAGCGTGAGTACACGCACGAGGATGACGAGTGCCGTGAGCAGGAGAATGGGCATGCTCCATTTGCAAAACCATTCAATCCCCCGTGTGATGCCGCGGTACAGCAGGTAGAGATTCGCCACAATAGCAAGGGCAAAGAAATAGGGCAGACTGCTCTTGCTGGTGTAGGCGGCGCCATCCGATGCACTGCCCGTGAAAAGGGCAAAAAATTCAGCATATTGAGAGCTATGATGAAGGCTCAGGTTGCCGACGGCCGTATTCCAGCAATATCCGAGCGTCCATCCCTCCAGGTACATGTAATACATGCCCACACCGAGCGGGGCGAGCACCCCGGCGATTCCCAGGTATTTCCATACTGAGGAGTGGGAAATGAGCATAAACGCCGATGCGCAGCTATGTCCGCCAAGGATGCCACCGCGGCGTCCAATGGTCCATTCCACCCAGCAGAGTGGCACCCCAAGCAGAAGAAAAGCGCAAAAGTACGCGATCATGAAAGCCCCTCCGCCGTACTGCGCTGCCAGACCGGGAAAACGCAGGAAGTTTCCAAAACCTACTGCGCTGCTGGCGACAGCCAACATAGTACCCAGCTGGGTATTCCATGTGACCTGAACGCCGTTATTTTTTGAACCTGCCATGGAGTGCTCTGATTCGCTCAAATTGCCTGCATGCGTGCATCAGGCTTGCGAGCCGCTCTCTGATGAAGGTGTGTCGAGTGTTGGTTGTACGGAGGGTTGAGGTTGGACCGTTTGCACCGGAACGGGCGTTTTGCGTGGGCGTCCCCGGCGCTTGGGGGCGGGAGTCGCCGATTCAGCTCCGGATTGTTCAGCAGTGGCCTTTCTGCGAGCCCTCGTTCGCTTTGCCGCTTTGGTTTGAGTTGACGCGCTTGCCGCCAAGCTGTCCGCCTTGCGTGGGCGTCCCCGGCGCTTGGGGGCGGGAGTCGCCGATTCAGCTCCGGATTGTTCAGCAGTAGCCTTTCTGCGAGCCCTCGTTCGCTTTGCCGCTTTGGTTTGAGTTGACGCGCTTGCCGCCAAGCTGTCCACCTTGCGTGGGCGTCCCCGGCGCTTGGGGGCGGGAGCTTCAATAGTCAGGGTCGTTTTGTTTTGCTTCGCCTTTCTTCTTCGGCGCGTCACTTTGCGCTTTTTGCCGGCGGCGTTTGTGGCTCGAGGCGCCGGTGCAGAACCGTCTACCAGCCCACGCAGCGCCACCAGGTCGTGGATCAACTTACGCGTTGCCGGAGCGACTGGAGTGGTTGTCTTGCCCATTTGAGCCGATATCACCGAGGCGAGCTTGTGGTGAACCTTTTCAAACCACTTGAAGAGTTGGGTCATTGCCATGATGGCAAGAGGTCCGTAGGTAGTACTGATTCTCCGGGTAACAGCCCCCAATACTTCCATTTCTGCCTGCGGCAAATCGGCCTGTACCGCCGATTTGCGACCGCGAGTACGTTTGGCTGGCAGGGAGGATTGTTTGCGTGGACGACCGACTTTTCGGGGAGGAGTCTTCGTGTCGTCTGTGATCTTTGTTTGTTTTCTTTTCATAAGTGTCGTTTGTGATTGGTGAGGGGAGGATTCAGGGCATTAATTCCACTCGTTGATATCATCAGGTATGTCGTTCAGATAATCGGGTTTTGCATGGGAGGGTGAAGACGAAGCCGGGAGTGTATCGGGACCGTCAATTACTTCGGGATTAGTCTGTATCGGAGAAGGTTCAGCGATCGGGACAGGCGGCGCTTCCGATTGCGTCGTGTCTTGAGTATCCGCTTGAGGTGATATATCTGTCGTGCCGGTGGTGCGTATGTGCAGCGGCGGAGGTTTGGGCAGAGCATCACTCTGCTGCGTTGTTGAGGTGGAATGCTGCTCCCCTTCTTCCGGGGGCGCTATATTTCGGTACAGGAACACGCGATCCCCGCTCACCACCACACCGGAGCGTATGTCAGCCACCACCATCCCTTGACGTGGCTTACTGTTCTCCGATACTTCGAGATTGCCGATACGCGTGGTGGAACCATCTGCAGGGTGGGTGATGAGGGTGGTACCCGGAGAAGGTATCGGACCGATGATGCGCAGCAAAGCAAATTTTTGCGCCGGGTACACCTGATGGACCGCACCCAAATGCAAGGGCGGCGGTGTTTTTTTCTTCGCTTCCTCCTGCTGACTCGTATTTTGCGTCCACCACGACGAGCAGCTCACACACAGCGTCCCCAGTGCGGCCACCAGTGCAATTTGCCCTATCCCATGCATAACCGTCAGACTACACCATATCTGCCATGTCGTCAAGTCTGCGGATGGTATTTTGTTAATGTGTGGTAGTTCCGTGGGTGAAAATGCCCAGGAATTCGTCGAAGCGGCTTTTGTGTTGAAATTTTTGAAGGCAACGTGCTAAAATCGGGGCGACGTCTCTTTCCCGTATGCAAACAATTACCCTGAGTAATGGCGTGCAGATGCCGGCTATAGGCTATGGTGTGTACAAGATCAGTAATGGAGAGATGCCTCGTTGTTTGAGGGAGGCTCTTGAATGCGGATACCGTCTCATCGACACGGCTCAGTGGTACGATAACGAAGAGGGAGTCGGAAAAGTCGTGGCAGAATGCCATGTGCCGAGGTCAGAGTTGTTTATCACGACCAAGTTGCAAAGTGGGCTTCGGGTGGCGGATCGTATAGACGAGTCGTTGAGGCGGCTTCGGGTGGATTACGTTGATTTGCTGCTCATTCACTGGCCCATGGGAAACGACGCTGCCACATGGCACAGCATGGAGTCTGCGTACGGTTGTGGTAAAGTACGGGCCATTGGTTTGAGCAATTTTTACGGCGATGACTTGGAGAAAGTTCTCCGTCAGGCGGAGGTGATGCCCCATGTTATTCAGCAGGAACTTCATCCGTTTCGTCAACAAAACGAACTCGTGATGCGTTACCGGCAGATGCATATTGTGCCCCAAGCTTGGTCGCCGCTTGCTTGCGGAAGGCAAAATATCTTCTCCAATCCCGTACTGACTCGTATCGGAAAGGCACACCATAAAACAGCTGCCCAGGTGGCCCTGAGATTTCTTGTCCAGTCCGGTATTTGTCCCATACCCAAGAGTGTACACAAGGAGCGTATGACCGAAAATATCGATATTTTTGACTTCCTTCTCAGTGGGGAAGAGCTTGCTGCCATCCGGGCTTTGGATCTCGGACACGGTCTCTTCGGCTGGTACGATTAACTCAGGGCTTGCTCACCGGCTGTGTTTGTGACATGATTGACGGAAGCATGAGACGAAAGGAACGCGAGGTGACCGATTGGGAGGATATCGTTGGTATTATCCGGCGGTGTAAGGTGTGCCACGTGGCTTTCCACGGGGAGCAATACCCTTACGTTGTGCCACTCAACTTTGGGGCGGCTGTGAGGGGTGAGCAACAGCTTTGTCTGTATTTTCACGGAGCAGCTGTTGGTCGAAAACACGAGCTCTTGCGTCAGAACCCTCATGTGGCTTTCGTGATGGAAAACGCGCAGGGGATTCACACAGCCGCTGATGGTCGGGCTTGCGGCTGTTCCATGTTCTATGAATCGGTCATGGGGGAAGGAATTCTGGAGTATGTAGACGGTGATGAGAAACTCGCCGCGCTGCGTTGCCTGATGCGTCATTACACGGACGCCCCTTCGCTGTCTTCACACTTTGATTCTGAGGTTCTCAATAAAACTGTCGTTCTTCGCCTCACGGCCCACCGTCTTTCCGCCAAACGACATGCACCTCGTTTTGCCTCGCGCGGACTCCGCAGCGAATGAGGTAACTTCCTTTCACTTCTCACCCCTTGTAGCGGGGAGCGTGTCGCCGGTGTGACGTTGCGGTGGTTGTACCTGGAACATTTTCCCTTGCCGCAGAGTCTGTCGTTTTTCGAGGGATTGAGTTCTGTGCAATCCGTGAGCTTTTCTCATTCCGAGCGCCATGTGGTATCATGCTTTTCAAGCAAGCGAGCCATTCTGCCGCTGCGCGTGACATGGGACGCGATTTGAGCCATGCGAGGTGGAGAGACGCTTCAAGTTTCGGGGAAAGCGGGCGAAATAGGAGAGGCCCACGCGGACCTGTGGGAGCAATGCCGTCCAGCGTGACGGCGTATCCAAGGTTTTGCTGCACCATGAGGGCAAGGTGATAGAGGAGATTGCCGCACGCTACGATGGTTTGCCTGGTAATATCGCTTCCCATCCAGTTGGAGAGCAGCGCTTCTACCTGCGATTGCGAGGATAGAAGCAGCGGTTTGCCGTGGAGCATGGCAGGTGTGATGCGCGCGTGTTCGGCAAGTGGAGAATCTTTGCGCATGAGAACTCCCCACGTATCCTTCAGTGGAAGCATCAGCGTCTCGTAACGACTTACATCTACCGGGTCAATAAATAGAGCGAAATCAAGCACTCCGCTCTCCATACGTTCAGCCGCATCATTTGCATTCCCACTGTACAGACGAAAGTTTACACCCGGATGATTTTCTCGTACATATTTTGCAGCTTTCGCCAACAGCGAAAAACATGGTGTTTCTGCGCCACCCACGGCTATCGTTCCTGCAAGTTCATTATCCTCACCCCGAAATTCGTGTGCTGTCGCATCTGCCAGTGCCATAATTTCCTCCGCCCGTCGACGAAAGTACACGCCGTCTTCCGTGAGTGTCGTGGCCCGCGTCGACCGGCGAAAGAGTTGCGTCCCCAACTCGTCTTCCAAGTTCATGATCTGTCGGGAAAGTGTCGGCTGTGTGACGTGTAGTGCCGTGGCAGCCCGGCTCACCGAGCCCTCTTTGGCCACAGCTAAAAAATATCGTAAGACGCGCAGTTCCATGAGCAGCATCTTATCATGCTTATAAAGCATAACGCAATATAAAATAAAAGTATTTGCTATATAATGTGAGATGGGTTACAATGAAAAGAGAGGGGAGCGAAAGATATGAGAAGCCGCTTACTAATTTTTCTGGCAGCGTGTTTCATGTTGCCAACCAACGCCCATCAACCCGCTATGAACAGCATTGCCCAAGATACACGTATTTTTCAGATTGACCCGGCCATTTCCGCTTGCGACGTACGTTTTACGAATCGCTTTGGCATAGAATTAGCGGGGCATCTGTATAAGCCGAAAGATTTTGACAACACGAAGAAATATGCAGCCATTGCCGTCTGCGGACCCTTTGGCGCCGTGAAAGAACAGGCCTCGGGACTGTACGCTCAGGAATTGGCGCGGCGTGGTTATGTAGCTGTGGCGTTTGACCCTTCGTACACGGGAGAAAGTTCCGGCAAGCCTCGCTATGTCGCTTCACCGGATATCAACACGGATGATTTTTGCGCTGCCGTGGATTTTTTATCACGCCTCGCCTATGTAGACGCGGAAAAAATCGGCATTGTCGGCATTTGCGGTTGGGGAGGCATAGCCATTAACGCCGCTGCGGCAGATCCACGTATTCGCGCTACCGTGGCCAGCACCATGTACGATATGCACCGTGTGACCGCCAACGGATATTTCGATGGCGCAGACAATGCAGGGGCGCGTGATGCGATGCGTAAGCAACTCGCCGCGCAACGACTC
Organism: uncultured Akkermansia sp.; assembly: GCA_947589345.1. Classification (GTDB taxonomy): domain Bacteria; phylum Verrucomicrobiota; class Verrucomicrobiia; order Verrucomicrobiales; family Akkermansiaceae; genus Akkermansia. The sequence continues at coordinate 33,094 of CANQAC010000006.1, read as the reverse complement.
AAGGATGCCAATCTCCCGGAACCCCAGACTGCCGGTGGTGTGCCGGATGTCTTGCCGGAGGAGGCCCCTCAGTTCGTGAAGGATTACCATGCGTACTACAAAACCAAACGGGGTTACCATCCCCGTTCGTTGAATTCAAATGCCGGCTGGAATATCACGTCTTCAATTTCCTTCCTCAACACTCCCCTGCTGGCTTACGCCGGGGAAATCCACAACGCTGTCCTCATCATCCATGGAGAAAAGGCGCATTCGCGTTATTTTGGCGAAACAGCGTATTCTTTACTTAAGGGCGACAATAAGAAGCTCCTCATCGTTCCGGGCGCCTCCCATACCGATTTGTACGACCGGACAGATATCATTCCTTTTGATGCCATCGATTCTTTCTTTCACACGTATCTTCATTAAACTATCCCTCTGATTACTGGATTGCGTCACCACCGCCCGCATGTCGCTTTGCGGGCGGTTTTTTCTTGACAGTTGATGGGCTCGTGCGTATGCTGAAATGGCCGCCGCCCGAGGAAGCCATGGGATGGTACGGCTCGTTGTACCCAGAGATATATGCAATCAAATCGGGCAAAGTTTTTGGTCGTTGGCTGCGGATTTTCCGGCGCTACTGTGGCGCGTGTACTGGCGGAGACGACGGGAGAGAGGGTGCTGGCCATTGATGAAAGAGAGTGCCTCGGCGGCAACGCGCATGATTACAGGGATGCCAATGGCATCATGATCCATAAGTACGGCTCGCATATATTCCACACAAACTCCCGGGAGGTGTGGAATTTTATTACGAGGTTCACTGGTTTTAACACCTACATGCACCGGGTGACTGCGTTGGTGGATGGAGTGGAGATGAGCTTGCCTTTCAGCCTGCGCAGCCTGCATGAGGTGCTGCCGCACAGTCTGGCTGAGCGACTGGAAAAGAAACTGTTGGACCGTTTTCCCTATAACAGTCGCGTCCCTATTTTGGAGTTCAGAAAGCAGGAGGATGCTGATTTGCAGTTTCTGGCAGATTACGTGTATGAGAAAGTGTTTTTGGGGTACACCTGCAAGCAGTGGGGTGTTCCGCCGGATCAAGTGGATGCTGCGGTGACGGCTCGCGTCCCGGTGCTTATCAGCCGCGATCCCCGCTACTTTCAGGATACCTACCAGGGGATCCCCTCGGCGGGGTACACGGAAACGGTGCGCCGCATGCTGGATCATCCGAATATCGAGGTGCTTTTATCGACGCGTTATGCAGACATCCCCGAAGCATTGACTCAATACGCCCACATCTTTTACACAGGAGCGATTGATGAGTTTTTTGATTACAGCCTGGGGGAACTTCCTTACCGAAGCGTTCGTCTGGATGAGGAAGTTCACGAGCGCCCTTTCTATCAATCGATGGCAGTAGTGAATTACCCCTCCAATTATGATTTTACTCGCATCCATGAGTACAAGCATTACTTGGGGGATTCCTCCGCGCGCACGGTGATAGCCAAAGAGTATCCGGAAGCTTTTAAGCGCGGTAGCAATGAGCGTTTCTATCCGATACCCGGAGAAACGAACGCGCGCCTGTACGAAAATTATCGTCGTCTCGCAGAGCAGTACCCACAGGTGCATTTCCTGGGACGCTTGGGGGATTATAAATACTACGACATGGATAAGGCTGTTTTGCGCGCTCTGCAGCTGGTGGCCACTCTTCCCGATGAATAAGGCTCCTAAAGTTTCGGTGCTTGTACCTATATACAATGTGGAGCGTTATCTGCGTCGTTGCATTGACAGCATATTAGGGCAGACATTGCAAGAGATTGAAGTGTTGTTGCTGGATGACGGGAGCAACGATGCCTCCCCGGCTATATGTGATGAGTATGCAGCCAAGGACCCGCGCGTGCGTGTCATCCACAAGCCTAACTCCGGCTATGGGGCGACGATGAATGTGGGGCTTCGCGAGGCTGCAGGAGACTACATCGGCATTGTGGAGAGCGATGATTGGGTGGAATCGGATATGTACAGCAACTTGTGGAGCGTCGCAGAGAGGGAAAAGGTACAGATTGTCAAAGCAAGCTGTTTTTATTATTCCGTGAAGGGCGGAGACCGGGCGAGCAGTCTCATCCCGAACAATCAAGCAGGGCGTGTGGTAAATCCGCGCATTGACAGCGCTGTCTTTTACATTCACCCATCCATTTGGTCGGCGATATACAAAAGGAGTTTCTTGGCGGACAACGGTATTTTCTTCACAGAATCACCGGGGGCCTCTTACCAAGACGTTGCCTTCAATTTCAAAGTGTGGGCCAAAGCAAATGCCGTGTGGTTCTCGCCGCAATGTGTTTACCATTACAGGTGTGATAACCCGTCGTCATCGGTGCATTCCTCCTCTAAGGTTTTTTGTGTGTCCGACGAATGGAGATCCATTGAAGAGTTCGTGAGTCAGTTTCCGGAGGAGGAAAAATCCTCCCGCAGCTTGCGGGCTTGTGTTAAATTGGATTCCTACATCTGGAATCGCAACCGGCTTTCGGGAGAGGCCCGCGCAGCCTTTGAAAAGGTAATAGCGGCGGAGTTCCGCAACAGCGTGAAAGAGGGTCTGATTCGTCGAGCGTGGGTGTCCCACATACGTTGGTGGCGTCTGCAACTCATCTTGAGCGCCTCTTCCCCATTGCGCCATGCCTGGGTGATGCTCTGCTACGGGGTATCAAGATTATCCCGTGTGTTGATAAAATATCGGATATCTGGTGGTCACAGAGTTTGGTTCATCCTCTGCGGTCTGGTCAAGATTTCCACCCCGTTAGCTGCGGACTTCTTGCCTTCGTATGCCGCCAAAGACGCTTAGTCCCCCTGTCGGCGTCATCTATCCCCGTTCACAATTCCGGAGCAGATTCGGTGCGATAATACGTGCGGCAGGAAAATCCTTCGTATTCCTCCGGTGACGACGCCGAGGAGAAAAGCGATTCGAATGGAGGGAAAAAGGTGTCGGCCCGGTGGGTGCCATGCACGAGAGAGACGTGCAATTTACTGAGAAGAGGCAAAAGCAAGGTGTAAATCTGCGCTCCCCCGATGACCATGATTTCCGGGTGGATGAGAGGAAGTCGTTGCAGGTCGGCGAGGGAATGGATCACAAGGGCGCCATCCGCGGCGCGGTAATCAGGGCCGCGTGTGAGGATGATATTTTGCCGCCCGGGAAGCGTTCGTCCCAAGCTGTCATGGGTTTTACGTCCCATGAGAATGGGGTGTCCCATAGTCAGGCGTTTGAAGAGGCGTAAATCCTCCGGAAGGTGCCAGGGAATGGAGCCATCCAGACCGATGGCTCGGGAATGATCCATGGCTACAATGCCGGTGAAGGAGGGGGTCATACGGAAATGGAGGCCTTGATGTGCGGGTGAGGGTTGTAATTTTCGAGAGAGAAATCGTCGTAATGGAAAGCATCGATGGCTGAAACGGTCGGATTGATGCGCATCGTGGGCAGAGGACGAGGCTCTCGCGAGAGCTGCAGACGAGCCTGGTCGATGTGGTTGAGATAAAGATGCAGGTCGCCGTACGTGTGGATAAACTCACGAGCTTCATAGCCGCACACTTGGGCAGTCATCATCAGCAGAAGCGCATAACTGGCGATATTAAAAGGAACGCCCAAAAAAAGATCGCAACTGCGCTGGTAGAGTTGAAGACTCAGACCGTGCGGTTTCCCCGGTTGGGAGGAAGGAATGACGCAGAACTGGAAGAGGCAGTGGCACGGGGGAAGCGCCATATCATCAACCTCAGCCACATTCCACGCACTCACAATGTGGCGACGGCTCCACGGGTTTTCCTTCAGCCCGCGGATGAGCTTTTCAATTTGGTCGATCGAACCACCGTGACCATCCGGCCATTTACGCCATTGAGACCCGTACACCGGACCTAAATCACCGTTCTCATCGGCCCATTCATCCCAAATCGTCACTCCGTTCTCATGAAGGTAGCGTATATTGGTGCTGCCCATCAAAAACCAGAGCAGCTCGTGAATAATGGAACGCAGGTGCAACTTTTTGGTGGTGAGGCAGGGGAATCCCTCCTGCAGATTAAAGCGAGCCTGTCGGCCAAAAACGCCGATAGTTCCCGTGCCTGTGCGATCGCGTCGCTCCACACCATGGGTGAGGACATCTTCAAGGAGGTTGAGATATTGCTTCATGCCTGATGGAGACTACAGAGAGAGGGCTTGGCGGATTTGCCGGGCGTACATTTCAGCTTTTTGAGCGTAGCTCAGTTCCGGGTTCTTGTAGAGAATGCCACGCGAAACATTGATGAGCGACGGTTCGGTGCGCGTTGTTCCGTTCAGCACACTTAACTCCCCGCCTTGCGCTCCCAAACCGGGGATGAGCAAGGGGGCATCCGGCAATTCCGCAAACAGGCGATCATCGGCGTTTGTCAGTCCCACGACGAGACCCACCTCGCTCATCGCGCCCTCACGGCGTGCGCGCTTCACCATGTCCCCCACCAGCTGGTACACTTTTCGGCCATCTGCCAGACGCTGACGCTCAATGTCGGCGGCGCCGCCGTTGGAAGTGACGGCGAGCAGGTAGAGACCTTTCCCCGGCGTGTTCAGAAAGGGAGCGAGGATATCGTACCCCATAAACGGGTTTAGCGTAACGGCATCTACCTGCATTTGCTCGAAGTATGCCTTGGCGTAATACTTCTGGGTTTCTCCGATGTCACCCCGCTTCACATCGAGAATCACCGGGATGTCGCGCGGAATTTCGGGAAGAAGGTCGGTCAGAAGTTTCAGACCATCCGGTCCCATGGCTTCAAAATAGGCTATATTGGGCTTGAAGGCGGCGGCGTAGGGAGTTGTTTCTTGCACAACTTGGCGGAGCCATGCGGCCATGCGGCTCAAGCTTTCGCCCTCAGGGCGAGGATCCAATCCAACACAGAGAGCCGAGTGAGTGGCGCTGATGCGCGCTGCCAGTTTTTCCGTGTACTTCATGGGCGAGAGCATAGCACAAAATCTGCTGCAAAGCAAGACTCCGCTGTTTTCAACGTTGCCGATGCTCGCGCCCATGCCAAGCCAGCAGTTGAATGAGTCAGGCGGCGGATCTTACGTCCGGCTCGCCGCGGGAGGGCATGCCCACGAACCGGTTTATTCAACCGGCGGGAGCGAGGGGAGGGGTTCCGGGGATTTGTAGTACACGTTGCCGTCCACCGAGGCGCGGTAGCGTCCGCCGGGCAGTATCGTCACCCCTACCGTCTTGCCGTCATAGTTTGCAGGGGGAGCCACGTTGTAGCGTCGCAATTCGGGTGCGCCGGGTTGATCAGGGTCACGGATGATGACCTGCAGGTGGCCTTGAATGGGTCGATTATCCTGAGGCTGCGAGGCAATGCGCTGCCCGGCGTACATAAACCCAAAGGGGAAGATGTTTCCGGAATCATCTTTCGCTTCCACGTAAAGACGCCCGCTGGTACCGTTGGTCACTTGCACGGCATACCCCGATCCACTACCGATCTGTCGTGATGAGCCGGCGGATATTGTGGCTGAGCCGCCTGACAGGGAGGAATCGGTCGAGGTGGGTTGTTCATCATCATCCACCGGACGCGGATCCGGTATGGGCGGCGCCGCCGGCATATCGCTGGGGATGCTGAGTTGACGAGGTAATGCAGGCGGTGCTACACGTGGCGTGGCGGGCATGGCGCTCCCCTCAGAACCCGGAGAGGGAGCTTGTGATGCGCTATTTGAGTTGGTCGCGAGAGCCGCCGCCGCAAACTCAAAGGCGGTGGCTGTTTCCGACGGCGTGGAGGAAGTGGCAGCCACACCTGGCAGAGCTTGATAACCTTGGGGTTTTTCTGCCGTTCCTCCTTCAGGAATCGGGGCATCGACCGGAGGCGCCTGCTGGCAACCAACTATTGCCATTGTCAGGGTGACGGTCACAGATACCCAAATCTTCATGCCGCCATTTTACCATCGCCGCAGCGGTATAGCAAGCTAAACAAACTCAAAACCCAAGGCAAAGGCGTGCAATCGGACGCGAGATGTGGGACGAAAGACCGTGTCACGGGTTGTTGTCGCGCTTAAAATGGTTATTGAGGGGCGGAGTTGCCTGGCGGTGTTTTTGAAAAGCTGGATCCCCGTAATTTTTATTGGCGTTTGACATGAAAATCCTTCAAAAAACCGTGTCGTGTGAAATAGCGTTGCATGTCTCGCAGGAGCATGCGTCTTGCGATGGAGTGCTGTGCGTGCTATACTTCTTTGCGAGCTTAGCGATCAAATGCGTATCGGTATCGTGCAGACAGAAGTGGAAATTGGAGACTTTTCAGCGCATTTGCGCCGTCTTGTGCAGGGGGCGCGCCTGTGTATGGATAGGGGCGCGGAGTTCTTGTTCGCACCAGCTCAGGGATTGGATGGCGCCTGGCCGGGTGCGTTACGTTCGCGAAGTTCATTCATGTTGCAGGGTAAGGCGGCGCTGCAGGCATTGGCAGATGAGCTGCCTGTTCCAATGCTGTTGGCCAGTTATGCGGGCGAACTGGGCGAAGCGACCGAGTTTCCGTCCCCCTATCTTGTCGGTAGAGGGGAAGTGCGCAGACTGCCGGTTCATCGAACAACGCGGGTGTGCGGAATGCGTGTATGGATTGATACCATGGAATCGCCAATTTACTGCACGAAGCCGGTTGATTTATTGCTGCACCTTCCATCCCAGACCTGGCATGCGGATCTGTGTACGGAATGGGCTGCACACGCGAGGCGCGAATCGGATGAATCAGGTGCCGCAGTGGGCATATTGCAGGCTGTGGCGTATGCCGATGGCTGTCTGATGGGCGGGGGATCGCTCTTGTGTGCGCACGGCGGCAAATTGTTGCGGTTTTTACCCGAGTTTGCCGCAACCGCTGTTTTATGGAAAGAGGAGTCGGCAGCGTGGGAACACGTGTCACCCAAGTTCGCTGCTGCTCGTACTTTACGCGCTATACAGTACGCGCTTCGAAATGCCGTGGAGCAGGGTGGGTATTCGGGAATTGCCGTGCCGGCATCTTTTCCTCATGCTGAGTTGCTTCTCGCTATTGCGCTCCGGAGCTGCAGCAAACGCTCAGTCCGGGTGTTGCAAGCAGGAGACAGGGTCGGCTCACTGCGCATGCAGGCAGCTGCCATGCAGGATGCTGCTGATGAGCAGTGCTTACTTTTGTTAAATGGAGCTTCACGTGATGATTTCCTGCTGGGCAGAGACCATGTCTATGCGGCCGGGAGTCTCGCTCCCTTTGGGGACTTGCACGATAGTGAGATTGTTTCGCTTGCTCAACTGGTTTGGTCGTCTCCTTGTTCCACGCCCCCCGCCATCCATGTGTCTTCTCAGGAGAGAGCCTTGCGATCCCTCGTGGATGAGAATCGAAGTCCTGCCGAAATTTCTGTGGGATCGCACGTGGACGAGGGAGAATTGCGCACTCTCACCCGCATGATGTACCGGGCTGCTCAGCGCGCCGGTTCACACATTGTCCCGCGAATTCTCAGGCTCCACAAATGGCCGGAACCTTTTCCCGTTTACCACCGCCTTATGGAATAGCTACAAACAAAAGGCGCGACCGCCAAACGGGCGATCGCGCCTAAGTGACGAAGCGGACGAGGCTTGAACTCGCGACCTCAGCCGTGACAGGGCTGCGCTCTAACCAAACTGAGCTACCGCTCCATCCACACCGCGTTGCCGCAGGTGCGGGGGCATTGTATAGGTATCATTCCCACTTGGCAAGCTTTTTTTGTAATTTTTTTGAACTTTGCGAATCGCAAAAACAAATGCGACGAAGGGAAGGTCATGCGATACTCATCCTAAATCGTGTGGCAGAGTTCGACCGATTCCCGGGCGCCGGCTCAGCGCCGGGACCCCAACCCGAAAGACGGCTCGCAATTTCCTTGAGCAGCTCATCCTCGATCAGTTTTCTCCACACTGCCCTGGTTTGCCAATAATACAACTTGCAATCTGGAAAACATGTGGTAAGCTGGACACATGGGACAAGTACGCGTGTACGGCAAGGAGAAACTACCGCACCAGCCCTCATTGTTTCTTCCAAACAGGTTGGATAAGACCACGCTTTGTGCTTTGGAACGCGAGTTAGGAGGAACCGACAAGGTGGTCTATCTGGTGGAGGATGAGTTGCCTCCCGAACCTGAAATTTTGTCCCGAATCGGTGACCAGCGTCTCGTAACCTTTAAATTCCGTGCAACCCAAAGCCGTGAGTTGCGCGAACGCCTCATGTCGCACTTGCAGGCGGGACGGCATGTTGTCTTTGTACCCGGCAGACCGGCGCAGGTTATGGGCTGTCTGTCGGACGTGCCGAAACCTTTTTTGATGCAGTTGGGGGCCTTGCATATTTCCCCCGTGCCGGTGTACGTCGGTTTTTATCGCATGAATATTTGGTCGGCATGCACGACGACGCCCCCCAGCGATTGGTCTGTTATCCATATCATGCCCAAGCTGACGCCCGGTCCGCAGAGTGGGGAGCGCACGTTGGAAGCGTGGCTGCAAGCATCGGCCACAGAGTTTGAGCGCCATCCCATGCTGGATATGTCGCTGGGGCGCTTGTTGGTGGAAGGTTTCAAGCGCAACCCTCATTCCAAGCTGATCGACGGGATGGATGGTTCTGAACTCAGCTACATCAAGCTGCTCGGGGTTGCCATTGCTCTGGCCAAGGAGTTGCGCCGCAGCGTGAAAGAGCCTCGCCTGGGCATTATCCTCCCCCCCGGGAAGGGAGGTATGATTGCTAATTACGCCTGCATCATAGCGGGCATTTCCCCGGTGAACATTAATTATACTTCATCGGAGGCGGCTCTGCGCAGTATTGTTCGACAGAGCGGTATCAAACACTTCATTACCGCGCGTGCTTTCATGAACAAGTTGCCGCAATTTCCCTGGCCGGCGGAAGAATTGCTGCTGCATCTGGATGTGTTGCTCAAGAGCATTGGTTTGGCGCGCATTGCCGCGTGGGTGGCCTTTGCCCGGGTGACGCCCACGGCCTTGCTCGTGCGTTCCTTGCATTTAGATTCCCGACATGGTCATGATGAGGCGTCGCTTATCTTTACATCGGGTTCGTCCGGAGATCCTAAGGGGGTCTCGTACACTCACCGCATGATTATTGCAAATATGTGCCAGCTGCTCAGCAAGGTGTACTTGCCTCCGGGCAGTCGTTTCCTGTGCAGTTTACCCATTTTTCATAGCTTCGGGCTTACTGTCTGCACGATGTTGCCGGCGGTGTACGGCTTCAGCATGGTTACTTATCCTTCACCCCTGGAGGCCAAGACGCTTAACGATCTCATCGAGAAGTACAGCTGTGTGTTAGTCCTCACGACTCCCACCTTCGCGCGCGCCATGCTGCGCCGCGCTAATCCGGATTCGTACCGCAGTGTGCGTTACTTTATTGTGGGGGCGGAGAAGTTACCCCGTGATTTGGCTGCCGAGTTTCAGGCAAAGTGCAAGGTGCGCTTGTTGGAGGGGTACGGCCTGACGGAAACTTCCCCGGTGTGCTGCGTGAACCTGCCGGATGCACCGCCTTCCCCCACGAGTCCGTATTACGTGCCCGGGGACTGCGATGGCTCCGTGGGACAAGTCTTGCCGGGACTCGCCGTGCGCATCACGGATCCCGATGATGATAATCGCGTGTTGCCGTTGACAGAGCAGGGGATGATCTGGTTGAGGGGGGCGAGTGTCTTCACCGGATATATCGGCGCGGATTCTCTCAACGAGGGCCTTTTCCGCGATGGTTGGTTCAAAACAGGAGACTTGGGCAGCGTGGACCTCAATGCTTTCATCTCCCTGGGTGGGCGCCGCTCCCGATTCTCCAAAATAGGTGGCGAAATGGTGCCTCATGAAGTGGTGGAGGCGGCCATTGAGCGTTTTGTCCAGAGGCCATTGAATTTTTCTCAGGAGGAACGGGCGGTTTGCATCGTAGGTGTTCCGGATGTACAGAAGGGAGAAGCGCTCGTCTTGCTGTCGTGCGTGCATTTCGGTAACTTACTGCAAGGGTTGGACGAAATCCGTACACATTTGGTTTCCATGGGCATTCCGAGGCTTTGGTGCCCGCGCGAGATTATCCCGGTGGAATCTATCCCCGTACTCCCCACTGGCAAGTTGGATCTTCGCGGTTGCAATATGCTTGCCCGGGAAGCGTTGGGCATGCACTGAGCGCTTGAACAAGGAAAGCAGGTGCTCGCGCGGCCTTTATTTAGCCCGGTGAATAATGCGAAATCTCACCAGTTTCACGAATTCACCGAGTGCGTTCCAAGGGTTCCTTCGCAAAAGATGCCGTCCGCGCAGCACAATCGGCTTTGATGGTGCAACGGCGGGGTGGGGATGGGTCTCGTTGTGTTCCCGAATAATTTGTGCCACGCGGTCGTACGTGTTGTATTGCGTTACAATCCGTCGCCTTGCTTCTCGAATTGCCGGCAACCTTTTCTCATATTCCCCATTGCGTATGGTCCTTTGGATAATCTCCAAAACGGCTTCGTGATCATCAATGGGTATCGGCACGAAACTCTCCTCCGGCAGCATCTCCCCTAATTTCTCATCCCCGGCATAAAAGGTGAGGCAAAGAGCCAATATCGGGTCAGATATCTTATCTGTCCAGTGATACGGGTGGATATAGTTTTCCACCGCCACGTGGTATTTATAGGCGTTAAGAGCTGTCTGTTTCGATGTTACGGGATTTTTCCCGTAGCCGAACCAATCCAATTCCGGCATTCGTTGCGAAAGATAGTCGATGAGTCTGTAGCGTTCATAGTGGCGAGTGTGTTTCATTCTTTTCGCCGACAGACAAGTCGATATCAACTTGCTCTTTGGCCATTCGGGCATGCCGAATGTTTCTTCCGGCGTGTAATCGACGATCCATTCCATGCTTCCCTCACTTCTCCGCCAGTTTTTGTGCGGCAAATATCGCCTGTCATGCGTTGTCAGAACATATCCGAACTGCCTTGTGTAACACTCCGGATACAGCTTGATTGTCGGCGGCTCCGCCGTGATCAAAATCGTCTGCTCAGGCGGGCATGCCAATTCTTCCTCTTCCCGGACGACGCCCTGATCTCCCGGACGCGGCAAATCATCATAGACGACCAGCCAGTCATAATCCCTGCATGCCGCATCTGAAATAAAAGTGACTCCGGAATGTTCAAACTCACGCTCCAGCTTGAAGTGCCCGCCCTTCATGCACGCTCGCACTAACTTGACTCGCATATCCACGCGTGCGCATCTTAGCTTCCTCCTCCCCCACCAGTCAAGGCAAATCTTTCCCCTTTTTCCGCTTAATCCCAAATTTATCCAAAGTTTAAAAAATAGAAAAATTGGGCTTGCAATGGAGGCAAAATAGTGTATAGTGCCTTGGCGGCTCACCCTTCAGGAGAAGGATGAGAGCAAGAAAAAACAAGCAATAAGAACGTATGGCTCGACTTTTCGGTATAGAGATACCCAACGAGAAGCGCGTGGAGGCGTCCCTGTGCTATATCTATGGTATAGGTCCGTCCACCGCGAAGAAGGTGCTGGAGCAAGCCGGAGTTTCCCCGGATCTACGGACGGGAACGCTCACGGATGCACAGCTCACGAAGATAGTGCAGGCGATCAGCAGTAATAATATCCTGATTGAGGGTGACCTCCGCCGCGAGAAACAGATGGCGCTCAAGCGCCTCACAAGCATCAATTGCCTGCGTGGTATTCGCCACCGTAAGGGATTGCCGGTGCGTGGGCAGCGTACGCGTACGAATGCACGTACTCGTAAGGGACGCAAGAAGACTGTGGGCGCAAAGAAGGCCTGATAGCTAACCCAAAACCCATCTAAAACTATGTCAGAAGAAAACATTGAAGAGACGAAGGTAGAGGAAGTGGCGCCGGTGGAGACTCCGGTTGAGCAGCCGGCTTCGACCGACGAGGTTGCAGCCTCTGAGCAGGGCGGACGTAAGCCTGAGCAGCGCCGTGATATCTTTGCTGAGCTGGGCTTGGCGGATGACGGGGAAAAGGTGAAGATTCTCAAGGCAAAGGGTAGCAAGAACGTGACGACCGGCATTGTGCATATCTCCTCGTCGTTCAACAATACTGTCGTGAGTGTAACCGACTTGAAAGGCAACGTGATTGGCTGGTCTTCCGCGGGAAAACTTAATTTCAAAGGGAGCCGCAAGAGTACTGCATACGCCGGTCAGGTCGTGTGCCAGGATGCTTGCCGCCAGGCAATGGGCCATGGCCTGAAAGAGGTGGAAGTGCGAGTGAAAGGACCCGGTTCCGGTCGTGAGTCCGCCGTGCGTGCTGTGCAGGCTATCGGTTTGGAGATCACGACGATCTCTGACGTTACGCCCATCCCCCACAACGGATGTCGCCCCCCGAAGGCTCGTCGCGCCTGATGACCATTTAACAACCCCTGAACAAACATAGAATAATATGGCTCGTTATACAGGACCTACCGCCAAGATCAGCCGCCGCTACGGTGTGGATCTCTTCGGCAATAGCAAATCATTCGCTCGTCGACCGTTCCCGCCGGGACAGCACGGCGCGCGGGCCGGTCGTAAAAAGAAGTCAGACTACGGTGTGATGTTGGCTGAGAAGCAGAAATTGCGCTACATGTACGGTGTACTGGAGGGACAGTTCCGCCGGTATTACCACGAGGCCTCGCGCCGCCGTGGCGTGACCGGCGATATCTTGCTTCAGTTGCTTGAGCAGCGCTTGGACAACGTCATTTACCGTTTTAACTTTGCCAACACTCGCGCCGCCGCTCGCCAGATGGTGAATCATGGCCATGTGTGCGTGAATGGCAAGAAGGTCAATGTCCCCTCCTATCACTGTAAGCCGGGCGATGTGGTCAGTGTCGCCGCTAAGGCGCGGTCGCAAGCCCTCGCCAACCGCTTTGTGGAGCTCAATACGGAGGCTTCCACGCCCGAGTGGGTTGAGGTGGACACCGCCAAGTTGACTGGTAAGGTGCTGCGCGTACCCACTGTGGAGGAAATAGCTCCCATCGTGAATGTGCAGCTCATCGTGGAGTACTACTCCCGTTAATTCTCTCTCAAAATGCCGACAACCCTTCACCGGGTTGTCGGCATTTTTTTGTCGTGATTGGCTTAAAAGGAACTGGTAAATCTCACGATTCACATCCGGTTCATGGGCCGGCTCCGGATGATTAGCGAGGGATGTGAATCGGTGATATTTCTGCAGACGAGTCAAAAAAAGTCTTGCCATGCGACTTGCTTTCCGCTACAATACTCCCCGCACGTTGATCAGGGCGTGCGGTTCACATGCGAAGTTAGCTCAGTGGTAGAGCACATCCTTCACACGGATGGGGTCATAAGTTCGAATCTTATACTTCGTAGCAAATTTCATAGTTTGACTGAGTTTGATTAGCCTGCGAGTCCTAGAGACGGCGGGCTTTTTGCTTGCCTTGATTTGGTGGGGTATGATAGAGAGGGGGTACGCTTCGGGGATACGATGGGGGGTACGCGGTGTACCTCCGCCCTAGAAGTTGAAGAGAGGGTCAACCCAAATTGCTTCGTGGCTTCATTCCACAAAATTATACGAAGAGCGAAAAGAGTCGGATACATTCATCAAACGTATCCGACTCGAACTGGAGCATAGGGGATTCGAACCCCTGACCTGTTGCGTGCGATGCAACCGCTCTACCAACTGAGCTAATGCCCCGCGGAAGCGGGCGCATTATACGCGAAGTTTTCAGGAAGTGCAAGCACGAATATTCGTGCGGGTGCAAGAAAATGCGCCGGGTGGAGATGAGCAGAACCCGGCGAAGCGGGAGCCTCGTGGGGGCAAGGGCGCAAGATGCAGCTCCGACGGGCCGACGTCAAGACACAAAAAATCCCCCGCACTGAGCCAGTTGAGGGGGATTGTTCGAAACACTCGCCGATCGAGCGAGAAAGGACCATCAGCGTTTGCTGAATTGGAAACGCTTGCGCGCACCGGGGCGACCGGCCTTCTTGCGTTCCTTCATGCGAGAGTCGCGCGTGAGCAGCTTTTGTTCGCGCAGCAAGGGCCGGTAGGCCTCATCAATCATGACAAGAGCGCGGGAGATAGCCAAGCTCATGGCGCCGGTCTGACCATGAATGCCACCGCCTTTGGTGACAAGAAGCACATCGTACTTCTTCATGGTGTTGGTCGTATAGAAGGGCTGAAGCACGACATTCTGCAGGGCATCTGTGGGGAGGTACTCCTCCATGCTTCGGCGGTTAATCGTAATCTTGCCGGATTTACCCTCCGCTGCGGGGGTGAGCCATGCGTGAGCAATGGCTTCCTTGCGGCGTCCGGTAGCATTGTAAGGTGTAGTAGCCATGGTAGTATATATCAGGAAAGAGTGACAGGAGCAGGATTCTGAGCGGCGTGCGGATGCTCACTGCCGGCATACACCTTGAGACGCACGGCCTGGGCGCGACCTTGGCGCGTATGCGGCACCATCCCCAACACGGCATGCTCCAAAAGGAAAGTCGGCTTCTTACGGCGAACCTTTGCGGGGGTGAGTACCACCTGATTTCCCACATAACCGGTATAACGCGTGTAGATCTTAGCTTGCTCCTTGTTGCCGGTGAGCAGCACCTTGTCTGCATTGACAATCACGACGTAGTCCCCGCAGTCGGTATGCGGAGTAAAGATGGTCTTATTTTTCCCGCGCAGGATGTTGGCGGCTTTCACAGCCACCTGACCGAGTACCTTATCGGCAGCATCAATCACATACCACTTGCGCTCGATATCCTGAGCTTTGGCAGAAAAGGTTTTCATAGATGTTACTAATTCCGTTCACACAACACCGCGAGAGGAACACCCCCTTGCGATGTGCGGGACAGGAATGTACTGTTTATTTTCCCGTTTGTCAACCGTATTTTTTGAATTCGGGGGATTTTTTCGATTTTTTGGCAAGAATTGGCAGAATGCACTTGCAAAATGCCCCCCGACGCTCTAAACTGTCCGCGCTGCGTGGCCTGCATTCCCGCAGTTCTTCACCCTGATTTCTCATCTATGCCTACCCCTAACGGACGCAAACCTAATTTCCAGCGCAACAGCTCATTTCATTCCCCCCAAGGCAATAACCGCCCGACGCCAACGCCGGTAAAGCAAAAAAAGACCGCGGAAGACGGCGAGGGAGAGATTGAGATGGAAGGGGTGGTGTCCGCTGTGTTGGCCGGCACCATGTTCCGCGTGCGCGTGGCCAGCGGGCACGAGTTTCTGGCACACATCTCCGGCAAGATGCGCAAGCGCTTCATTCGTCTGGTGGTGGGCGACAAAGTACGTATCGAGGTGTCTCCTTATGATATGAGCAAGGCGCGAATCACATTCCGCCTCAACTAATAGAAAGACGTTGCAAACGCCTCCGCCCTCTTCTGAACGCGGGGTGATGCTGGCGGCGCCGTGTGACCGCACACATGGGAGACATGAGCAAGGACATTGAGGAGGTGCTGCACTCCTGCTTCGGCTTCCAGCAGTTGCGCCCGGGGCAAGAAGCTGTGGTGGATTCCGTGATGCAGGGCTGTGACACCCTAGCCATCATGCCTACGGGGGGTGGAAAATCGCTCTGCTACCAGCTGCCGGCGCTCTGTCGGGAGGGGCTCACCGTGGTGGTTTCGCCTCTCATTGCCCTGATGAAAGACCAGGTGGATTCCCTGCAAGCTCGGGGGATACCTGCTGCGGCCGTCAATTCATCCCTCGGAGCAGAGGAGTACCGACACGTGCAACATGCTTTGTGTCGAGGTGAACTGAAAATCCTCTACGTGGCGCCGGAGCGCTTTGCCCAGGCTGGATTTATGCGTACTCTCGCTGCCCAACACGTTTCTTTGCTGGCAGTTGACGAGGCGCATTGCCTGAGTCAGTGGGGACATGATTTCCGGCCTGATTACCTGCGCCTGGGACGCGTTCGCGAGGAGTTGGGCAATCCTCCTGTTGTGGCGCTCACCGCCACGGCCACAGATGTCGTGCGGGCAGATATCATCCAGGCCTTGCGCTTGCGTGAACCCGCAGTCATCATCAGCGGCTTCGGGCGCGATAACCTGCGCTTTGCCATCTCTCTATGCGAGGGCAAACGCGAGAAGTTTGCCCGCATTCAACGCACGGTGCAACAGTGGAAAAAAGGCATTATCTATTGCTCCACACGCAAAAATGTCATGAGCGTTTTTGAGCGACTGAGCTCGGCGCAGGTAAATGCTGTGGCCTACCACGCCGGCATGACCGATGAGGAGCGCGAGTTTTCGCAGAACGCCTTTATCTCCGGGCGAGCGGATGTGGTAGTGGCTACGAATGCTTTTGGCATGGGAATTGATCGACCGGATGTACGCTTCGTCATCCATTTCGAAATACCCGGAAGCGTGGAGGCTTATTACCAGGAGGCGGGTCGAGCCGGGCGGGATGGGGAGCCGGCGTATTGCGAACTGCTCTTCAACCACGCCGACCTGAAAACCCAGGAGTTTTTCTTTGAAGGCAGCAACCCGAGCATCAACCTCATTCGTTCTCTCTACAACCTGTTGGTGTTGCGCAGCGATGAAAAAAGCGGCGAATTGGAAATGAGCGTGGACGAAATGGCTCAGCAGCTCGGGCGAGATGTGAACCCCATGGCCGTGGGTTCTGCGCTTTCCATCCTGCTGCACGCCGGGGCAATCACCCGTGCGGATGTGCCGGGCAAGAATGTAAAAAGCACGCGCCTTGTCGATTCCTCTGTTCCTTTCAAAGACTTGCGGATCGACCGCGAGAGGCTTGAAGAAAAAGCGCGCCGTGACCATAAAAAAATTGAAGCCATAACTCGTTACGCCTACAGCACCGGCTGCCGGCAAAAATGGATTTTGGATTATTTCGGGGAGACAGATACGGAACCCTGCGGCCACTGCGATGCCTGTCTCGCCAGGCCGCCGGAAGATGCCCGGGAACTCACCGGCGATGCGGCTGATGCCGTGCGCAAGGCTCTCTCCGGCATTGCCCGCGCATGCGGGAAAAACCCGGATGGGTCCCGACGCGCCATTTACGGACGAAGCAAGATCATGGCCATGCTGCGCGGCGCTAAATCGGCTCTGCTCAACGGACATCTGATGGGGCTTTCCACCTACGGTCTTCTCTCGTCCTTCACGGATGCGCGCATGCGAGCGCTCTTCCGCGCCATGCAAGACGCCGGCATGCTGGAGAGTACGGGCGGAGAACTTCCTCTGCTCTCCCTCTCGCCATTGGGCGAGCAAGTCATGCGCGGCAAAGCTCCCGTGTTGATTTCCCCGACCGGCTGGTTGCAACAACCCGTTGCCCGCCCTCGCACCACATCCGACAAGGCACGCGTGGGACGCAGCATCCCGGATACGTTGCAAATCGGGATGCTCGACAAGGCACTCTACACCAAATTGGCGGCTCTGCGTGCTGACCTGGCGCAGGAGTACCGCGTGCCCGCCTATCGCATACTTTCCAATGCTACGCTGCGAGCGCTGGCCACCGTTCGTCCGACCACGGAGACCGGCGCCATGCGCATCAAAGGTATTGGAGAATGGACGCGCCAGCACACTCTGCCAGCCATCTTGGAAATTATTCAGGACCACGTCGAGTAATCTCCGCCGAAAAATTGACGAGCGCTTCCATACTTGTTTCTGCTTTACAAGGGCGGATGATTTGGTATACTGGTGGCGCGCATGAAGGTGGATATTTTACAGCGAGCGGCTCATGAAGCCAGAGGGTTGGCAATAGATGCCATTTTTGACAAAGCATCCGGGCACATGGGGTTGCCGCTGGGGTGTGCAGAAATAGGAGCTGTACTCTACGGAAAATTGATGCGGGTGAATTCGGACGAGCCGCGTTGGTTGAATCGGGACCGCTTCATTCTCTCCGGCGGGCATGGCTCCATGTTCTTGTACGCTTGGCTGCACCTGAGCGGGTATGATGTGACCATGGATGACATACGCGCTTTTCGCTCCAAGGGTTCCCGCACACCGGGACACCCGGAGTTCAACTGCTGCCCCGGCGTGGAATGCACCACGGGTCCATTGGGGCAGGGCATCGCAAATGCCGTGGGCTTCGCCATCTCCGCCAAGCATGCCGCCGCGCGCTACAACACGCCTGATTTCCCCATTTTTGACCAAACCATTTATTGCCTCGCGGGGGATGGCTGCATTCAGGAAGGCATCTCGCGCGAAGCTGCGGCTGTCGCCGGCGCCCTTCACCTGGATAATTTGATCCTTATCTATGATGCCAACGGCATCACTTTGGACGCGCCCGTGGAGAGAACTCAGGTGGACGACGTGGCTGCGTGCTTCACGGCTCAGGGATGGGATGCCGTCACCATCGACGGACACGATCTGGCGGCGGTAGAAATAGCGCTGCGGACGGCGAGGCTGGAGCGTAACGGACGCCCGAAGCTTATCATTGCGCACACGGTCATTGCCAAAGGAGTGCCGGGATTTGAGGGAACTACCAAAGGCCACGGCGAAGGCGGCGCCAAGTCATGGGAGGCGGCGCACGCCAGTTGGGGACTGCCCGCCGGCGAGCGCTACTACGTGTCCGCCGAGGTGCGCGAGTACATGGCCCGGCTTAAAGCACAACGCGTGGCAGACTGTGCGGAGTGGCACAACATGTTTGCCGCTTGGCAGCAGGCCAACCCGGAAAAAGCTGCAGAGCTGGAGAGCGGCATGGAACTGGCGGTACATGGGCTGGACGCCAAAGAATCCGATGCCATGATACCGGTCTTTGAGAGCGGAACCAAGCTGGCTACACGAGCCTCCGCGGCCACGGTGGAGAACGCGATTGCTGCTCATTGTCCCGGCTTCCTCTCCACGAGCGCCGACCTCTTCTCCTCGAACAAAAATTACCTGAAAGACGCCGGTGACTTCTCCGCTCAAAACTATGCGGGTCGCAATTTCTGGTTCGGCATTCGGGAACATGCCATGGCGGCCATCTGCAACGGCATTGCTTACGATGGCCTCTTCCGCGTTTCAGCGGGCACTTTCTGTGTGTTCGTTGACTACATGCGAGCGGCCATTCGCGTGGCCGCGCTGGCTCATCTGCCCGTCACCTATGTGCTCACGCACGACTCCGTGGCTGTGGGTGAAGACGGACCCACCCATCAACCGGTGGAGACTGTAACAGGGCTGCGCATCATCCCCAATCTGGATGTGGTACGCCCGGCTGACGAGGAAGAAGCAGCGGGAGCCTGGATGTGTGCCATGCAGCGTACGGACGGTCCCACGGCGCTTATCCTCACGCGGCAAAACGTGCCCTCTCTCACCGCAGCGCAGCCGGAACTTACCGCCCAAATGCGACGCGAAGGTACGCTGCGCGGAGCGTATGTGGCGCGCCGCGAGACAACTGCCGAACCCCGGCTTATCATCATCGCCGCCGGTTCGGAGGTGTTGCTCGCCCTCCAGGCAGCGGCAGAACTGGGCGAAGGAGTGCGCGTGGTTTCCATGCCCTCCATGTGGCGTTTCAATCAGCAGAGCGCCGACTACCGCGATAGCGTGTTACCTCCTTCCTGCACCCGGCGATTGGCTGTGGAAGCCGGTAAATCCGACCTTTGGTTCCGCTATGTCGGCTCGCAGGGGGATATCATCGGCATTGATCATTTCGGCTTTTCTGCCCCGGGCGACCGAGTGTTGCACGACCTCGGCATGAATGTACCCAATATCGTGGGGCACGCGCAAAATCTGCTCAACCGCTGAGCTTTTGTGCTTGACATCCCCCCGATCCTGAGCTACGCTAACGCTCACATCCATGCGGGTGTCGTTCAGTGGCAGGACACGTGCTTCCCAAGCATGTAACGCGGGTTCGATTCCCGCCACCCGTAGCGCCGACTATGTTCGATTGAGCATAGCCGGTTTCTTTTTTGGGGCGGCGCTTGCAGAATTAACTTGCTCAAAAAAATCAAGCCTGAACGCTTTTACTCGTTCAGGCTCGCATGGAGGCGAGGGGAGTTGAACCCCTGTCCTGGACACTTTTGACGCAAGCATCTCCATGTTCAGGCGCAGATGAAGCATGGGCCTTGGGTCAGCTCTGCGCCGGCCTTCCCGCGGCTGTGAACCTGTGGTGAGATGATGCGGGGCGGTTCCCCCCGCCGCATATCTGCTCGCTGAATGGAAGATCCACGCACCCTAGCGGGCGTCAAGCGCGGGATCCGGCGCGTATGTTACGCAGCCATGGCGTATTCGTTCTCAGAATAGGCACTTAATGTTTGAGCGGCTTTTTAAGGAGGCCAGCCGATCAACCTCCACATGCAGCTGACGCCTCGAATGTTCAGTCGATTCCGGGACGCCCCCATA
This sequence comes from uncultured Akkermansia sp., assembly GCA_947589345.1. GTDB lineage: Bacteria > Verrucomicrobiota > Verrucomicrobiia > Verrucomicrobiales > Akkermansiaceae > Akkermansia. The sequence goes on along the minus strand of CANQAC010000006.1, from coordinate 12,939 downwards.
CAGATAGGAAACGGTGGCTGATCCTGAGGAACAAAACCACCGCAACCGCACGCCCGTAGGGATTCGAACCCCAAACCTTCTGATCCGTAGTCAGATGCTCTATCCAATTGAGCTACGGGCGCTTGAAAGATTCCGCCCAAGGCGGCTACCGCCTCGAGCGCCGCAAGTATATCACCCCTGCATGTCTTGTCAACTATTTTTTCAAAAATTTCGCGCGCAAGATTACTCGTTTCAAGGCTGCGAGTTGATTTTTACTATTGTCAGCCGGATGCATCAATGGTAGGATGAGGGGCATGGAAGGAGCAATGCCCAGAGAAGGGATGACCCCGCCGCCGGTACCCGGAGCGCCGCCTCCTGCACCCCCGGTTGTACCACGGGTGCGTGGCGATGTAGATGCGTTGCCAACGGCGTTTGATCCACCTGCACCGCCCGTGGTATTGCAGCCGCCGGCGGTGCCTGTTGCAGGCACGCCGAGGACAGGAATTCCCGAGGTAAGTAAACCGGCGCCCCGCAAATCTCAAGCCAAGGGCTATGAGTCGGCTTCGGCTCGTGCGGATGCGGGACGTCCGTCGCGTGTGCCATCGGTACCCGTGCTGTTTGATGACGAGCCGACGGGGACGGAGGAAGAGGGAGAGGCCCCGGAACCGTCAGGGCCGCAGATTCTGCTCGAGCCGCTGCATGTGTTGGACCCGCTCTGCATCAAGTGGGGGATAGGCATGGGCATGAGCGCACCAAGCCTCAAGGAGAGCAAGCAAGCATCTCGACAGACTCCGGCTGCCGCTCAAAAATCAGTGCCCGTGTTTTTAAGTTCGCCTTCACCTCGCACTCCCTCTTCGTCCAAACAAGCAGCCGGTTATGTGCGCCTCATGGGGATTCTCTCCAACGGTAGCCCATGGGAGTACAGCGTCGCGCTCTCCGATTTAGTCCGCACGAACGGCGTGGCCCTCGGCCGTGATGGCAGTTGTTGCAATGTCGTGTTGCCCGAGGGGTCCATATCTCGCCGCCATGCTCTGCTGGAGTGCGTCAATAATGACGTTGTCGTGACAGACCTGGGTTCCACCAACGGCACCAGTGTCAACGGGCACCGCATATCCCCCGCCACCGAGCAGCGCGTGACGATGATGGACGGTTCAATATTGACGCTGGGGGATGTGACACTGCGTGTGGAGATCCAGCAGCCTGCGCCATCATTTGTACCTGTCTGATGATTCGCCGTGTATTCAAATGGTGTTGGATGGTGGCGAGTCTGTTGACTCTTGCGGCATGCGGGGAACACGAAGAACCGGCGGATGAACTGTGGTATGATGAACCGGCGGACGTGCGTGCCAATTCTTTGCCGTGGAATCCGAAAGGAGGAAGCGATAAGGCGACTCCGCCGCCTCGTGAGGATGTATGGGAGAGCCGTACCTTGCCGCTGGGCAATGGTCGCATCGGAGCCACCGTATTCGGCGGCGCACGCCTGGATTGCGTGACCCTCAATGAGGTGAGCCTGTGGAGTGGAGGAGCGAACTCACGCGACAACGGAAGTCATTACGAGTACGGTCCGCTGGCGGATGCTTCTCAATTCGGCAGCTACCAACCCTTTGCCAACCTTTTTATCCGCTATGATGTGCCGGGAAATCTCGCGCACTACAGGCGTGCACTGACTCTGCGCCGCGCCACGGCCACCACATCTTTTGATGAGTTGCGCGGCGCCGAATCCGTGCATCACATGCGGGAGGCCTTTGTGAGCAAACCGGATGATATTTTCGTTTACCGTGCTCAAGCAGATGCCCACGGAGCCGTCAATGCCGACGTGGCGCTGCTGCCCTTTCACAGCGTGCGCTACAAAGCGACAGGGCCGCACTCTTTCCGCATGTTCGGCACTCTGGAAAACGGAGAAACGTTTGAAGCGCACGTGCAAGTGAGGGCGCAGGGAGGTCAGGTGCGGCTCCACGGCGGGAAGGACGCGACGCTGCGGGTGCAATATGAGGGAAACGGAATCGATCAAAAGCCCGTGTATAATGCGGAGGAGGTTCCCTACCTGAGCATTCGTGGCGCTCGAGAGTTTACCCTGCTGGTGGCTCTCGCCACAGACTACAAAATGGACTACTCCGCAGATTGGAAAGGCGAATCGCCATGGCTGCGGAATCTGCGCACTCTCCGGGCCGTCAGTTCGCTGAGCCCTGCGACCCTGCATCGCCGCCACCTGCGCGACTTTGCTTCGCTGTACGACCGGGCGCGTTTGCAGCTCATGGGCGGGGAACAACTGCGGCAGCTACCGACGGATAAGCGGCTGGCTCGTTACCGTGAACACGGACGGGATGTGCAGTTGGAGGCTTTGCTCTTTCACTACGGTCGCTACCTCATGATAAGCGCTTCTCGTCCGGGCAACCTGCCCATGAATTTGCAGGGAATTTGGAACAACAAAGTCCACGCAGCGTGGGCCAGTGACTACCACACCAACATCAACCTGCAAATGTGCTACTGGCCGGCTGAACCGGCAAACCTGAGCGAATGCCACTTGCCCTTGTTGGATTTTTTGCGAGCCATGATAGACCCGTTGGTAGCTTTCACACGTCGTGAGTTTGGGGAAAATACGCCGGGTTGGGGGCTGCGCATTTCGCTCAACCCGTGGGGTGGATCGGGCTGGAAATATACGAACTGCTCGGCTAATGCCTGGCTTGCTCTGCACCTCTGGGAGCATTACCGATTTACCGGCGACACCCACTTCCTGCGCCACGTTGCTTACCCCATTTTGAAGGATTTGTGCGCCTTCTGGCAAACGCGGCTCAAACTCGTTGAAAATCCGGCATCGGGCGTTATGATGTCGGACGGTAAATCCCTCTCGGTTGCTGACTACCCGGATCTGGCCGAATTGCCGACACCCTGCCTTGTGGTACCCGATGGCTGGTCACACGAATGGGGACCGGTAGAAGACGGCTGCACTCATAACCAGCAGCTGGTGCGAGAGCTGTTTGACTTTACCGCTCAAGCGGCGGATATCCTGCATACCGATGCTCCCTTTGCGGCTCGGTTGCGCTATCTGTCCGGGCGACTTCTCCCCAACCGAATCAGCCCCGGAGGTTACCTGCAGGAGTGGATTGTGGACCGTCCCAACATGGTGAGCGGCCACCGTCACACCTCGCACCTCTTCTCTCTCTACCCGGGGAATGATTGCGTCCACTGGTCCGCCGATATGCTTCGAGCGGCCGCATGCAGTTTGAAACTGCGCGGCAACACGCAGGATAATCACCGCAGCTGGACCTGGCCCTGGCGCGCCGCCCTCTACGCCCGGTTGGGTGATGGACCTCACGCCTATGAGATGCTCCAATCTCTCATCCGCTTCAACCTGCTGGATAATTTGCTCGCCACGCATCCGCCGATGCAGTTGGATGGTTCCCTGGGCATCACCGCTGCTATTTGCGAAATGCTTTTGCAGAGCCATGATCAACAACAACTGAAGCTCTTGCCTGCCCTTCCCCCCGCATGGAAAAATGGCAGGGTCACCGGTCTGCGCGCCCGCGGTAATGTCACCGTTGATATGGAATGGAAGAATGGTCGCGTCACTGATGTGCGTGTGCGTCAGGCGGATCCCATGCCGGACTGAGCCATGTCTTGCACGCGAGGACGAACGTCACGAACCCCGGTCCGGGAGCGTCGCGCTTTCAAACACGGGACACTTTCTCCCGCAGTGGCGTCCTTTCTCTACCCTTGACAGTTTGAAGCGGGCGGCATAGAATGCGACATGCTCGTGACGCGCATCAGCTTTTGTCTGCGCTGTGTTCTCACTCTGGCGGGGGCGCTGGCTTTGCTGTACACACTTTCTTACCCCGACAGCCTGTTGCCGCCAACGCCGGATGTAGCATACGTACAGGGATACACGATGTACGATATAAAACCGGTCATCTGGCTTATCCCCCTGCTGTTCATGGAAGTGGCAAGCAGCTTGGGGAAAAGCCGCAATAAGGTGTGGTTTATCGCCATGGGAACCGTATTTGTCGGCAGTCTTCTGGCGTATCCTGTTCTCCAAGCGCGCGCGCCGGAATGGGTCACGCCGACTCTCCCCTTTGAAGACGGCAAACTGCGGATGGGGTTGTTCTATTACGCCATTATCATGGCCGTGAGCTTTTTGCTGCGTTGTGGATTGTTTGTTTACTTGTTCCACGAACCACGACAGGATGAGATGGACGATGCTGCGCTGGACGCCAATATACTGGAACCCTCCAAGGCGCAAACTGTGCGGGAAATTGCCGCCAATCCCGTGCGCGTCCGTCCCCGCTTTCTCTTTGGCTCCCCGGATCAATCGCTCATTGATCGCTTTTGGGAGCTGATGCGCCGCCTCTCTCTGGTGCGCCGAAAAAAAGGCCTTCTGTACGGCCTGGCAGCGGCCTTCGTCATCGCGTGGTTCATTCTGTACCCGCGTCCGACCGAACAGGAAGCGCTGCAGCGAGATTTGCGGATTATGTACGAATACACCGTGCCGCCCGGTGGAGGCTACCGCGCAACGCCGCGCGCCGTACATGCAGCGTTGCGTGTGTTTCGCCACGTATCGGACCGCGAGCTGTTCGCAGGCATGACCTTTCGCCAGGCGGAAACTTGGTTGCACTTGAGCCGAGCGCCGGCAACGTACCGTGCTCAACTCCGCGATGAATCGGACCTTTCTCTCCCCTCCGTAGATGATGTTTTTGAAAGCCGTACTCGATTCTTCACCGTATCGGATGGCAAACGAACGGCGGTACTCTTCGTCCGTACCGACAAAAAAGGCGACCGCATAACCGTCAGCGAAGCTGTGGATGCCGGTTGGAACGCCGTGGCGGATGAACACCGGAGACGCTTCGGAACGGATGTGGGCGCGCGGTTTTTCACGCGTTGAGCCCTTCATAAAGTTCACGGGTAGTACGCGACAGCGCCGGCGTACCCAACTGCAGGAGTGAAGAGCTCAACCGTGAGCTGCGGGTCTCCCGGTAGTTCGATGCGCCCGTTCAAATATAAAAATGGTTGCTCTTGCGCATGCAGAATGCTGCCGCCGCGCAATTTGGTCAAAGCCTCAGCCGCGCACCAGCACGCATAAAATTCATCGATGGATTCGCCACGGTTCTTCCAGACGTCGAACTGCTCTGCCTCCATGATGCGCCGGGCGATTTGCGCGAGATGTCGCCGCGGACGCACGCGTTCGATGTCCACCCCAACGTCCCGGTGGTGAAAGGCAATGCAGAGGTAATCCCCGCTGTGGCTCAAATTAAAAGGCTGCTGTGCGCACTCCGGCTTGCCGTGCCGACCATAAGTGAGCTGCACCTGTGAGGCCGGCGCCCCGATGCGGGTTCCGAGTTCCCGGCGCAGGATGCTTCGCTCGCGCAGAAACGGCTCCCCACGCGTCCTGTATGCAGCCTGCTCCGTGGCGTCCAATTCTTCGGGATCGAGCATTTGCACCGCAACATCCGGCATGTGATAGATGAGATATTGCATGGGAAGTCCTCTAAAGAGAGATGATTTTGACTGTGTTCTCCGCCGTATCGTATAGCCCGAAAGAAGGCGCGCCAAAGCGTCCTTGTATATCCCCGGGATTGGCCACGAGAGTCGCTCCCACACGCGTACACACCGGCTTGTGGGTGTGACCGAAAAAGATGGCGTCGTATTGACCGGATTCAGCCGCCAGCTGCAGGGCAGCGCCCGGTATATGAGTCATGAGGACGCGCCGACCACCCACTTCAATGTGGGCGGTGTCTGCATGGTACCGCGTGTCATCCCAATCGCGGACGCACTCCAAAAATGCCGCCCGAGGATAATCATTGTTTCCGGGCACCAGATCCATCTGTCCTTTCCATTCCTGCCGCAGCAAACGCAGAGTCTCCACCGTCGATAGATCGCCCATGTAAAGCAAATGACAACAGCCCGCAGACTCCGCTCTCCTCACGGCTTCCAGCAGGTTTTCCCGTGCGTCATGCGCATCTGACATCAGGGCCGCTAACATGATCTAATAGGAAAAAACGGGGCTGAACATATCCGGGTTCAACAGGGGATTCTGCGCAGGAGAACTCTTCAGTTTACCCCCGGAAAAATAATAGAGAGTACGATCCGCTGCAGGCGCCTGAAAACTCTTGAAGCAGGTGTTTCCCTGTCCGTCGACATAGCCGATATAGTCCGGCACATCATGTATCATCCGACGCAAGTTTGCACTCATTTCCCGCGCGTAATTGCGATCCGCATGCTCGTTGAACCAAGCGGCATAGGCCTGCTCAGCGCGCGTGGTGGCAGCGTCGTGGTTGAGCCAGCACGTCACACTCAGGGGGTACTTCAAACTCTCTCCGAGTTTCCGGAAAGACTGCATGTCGCGGCGCAGCGTCGGAGCAAATCTCAGCCCGAGCACTTGCTGTTTCTTGTGTCCCATGGCAAGCTGAAGCAGGATGTCGTACATGTACGCTTTGGCCAGGGCCGGGCAAGTTTCATCGTGCACGGTCGTGATGCGTCCCAGCAAGTCAGGGATGTTGGCGCGAAGGAAAAATAAGGAACGCTCAATGCCCGTGGCTTTCAACAAGGCGGCGGCATTCACCACTCGTACGCGTACAGCTTGGGGGAATGCCCATTCGCAGACGTTGTTCGTTGAAGAATACGCAGGGTCCAGCGCGGACATCTTAAATCGAAGCATGTTCCGATCCGTGAGCTCCGGCGTTGTTTCAGAGTAGTTCACGCGTCCGTCATGCGCAGTCAGTTCATAAAGTTTTTGGGTCAGAGTACGACTCGTGAAAATATCTTCCATGAGCGCCACCTGCTGTGCCGTAGCCGGAGCGCCCTCGCTAAAGGTGGGACCAGACTGAACAATGGCGTTCATCACGTAAGGCGGATAGGGGTCGTGACCTGAAATCGGGAGCTTATACTTCATCCCTCGGATGGCCGCAAAAATGTCTGCCTCATCCTTGCAAAAAGCTTTGGCAACACGCGCGATTTGCATGGCCAACGGGTAAGCCAGAGGCGTCAGATCAGCCAGAGCTCGACGATGTTCTCCGTACGAGCGAGCGGTGCCGATAAGGGCTGTGGCACGTGAGAGCTGGTCGATGTCATGAATATAATTTTGGACTTTGTGAAAAGTTTCTCTTTGTTGCGAAATCAGCTGATCGTCCAAAGCGAAAATATCTTTGGCGTCCTGAAAATCGTTCATGAGACGGGCAAGGTGGTGAGCGACTTCTTGCAACCGGGGTAAGTCGTCCTCCGGCTTTCCTGTTAAATCGGGGGCAGGGCAGGGCGCAGAGAATCGCTTGACATACTCGCGTTTTTGCTGTTCAAGGATTTCTCGCTCCGGGCGGCATAATTCATCCCACTGCGAGAGCAATTGAGTGGAATACGGAGTAGGCAAAGCACGGATACGTCGGATGAAATGGGCTCGCTCCTCTACACTGAGCGACGACACCGCCTCCAGTTTTTCGTAGAGTTGCATCTGTCGCGTCAACTCCGTGCTCTCTGAGAGTACAAATTGTTGCCACTTGCGGGCAATCGCGACCGTGGGCGCCACTTTGCCGTGAACGAGTCGGTTGATACCGGTGTCTGCAGCCTTCAGCAATCCATCCGTCCGCTCCCAATCAGCGGCATTCACGGCGTCCTTCAACTGGTGAACGAGATTTCCGGCACGTCCGCGCAGTACTCCGAAAAGGCAAGCCAGCGCCACGATGACCCCGCCTGCTATCGCCAAGCGGATCACTCGGCTGCGCGTATTCTTTTTCCGGCGACGCGAGAGTTCTTTTTTGAAATTGCGCAGCAAGGCGCGCGTACCCTGAGGAGCGGGCTGTTTGGCGGATTTCAGAACTTTGATGTGGTCTTTCAACTCGCAGAACACTGCACGCAGATCATGCGTATGAGCGCAAGATATGGTCTGAGGTTTGCCAAAGCGTTCAAGTATCTTCTCAATATCCTGCTGCGCTTCCAGAACGCTTCGCGCGGCTCGCTGCTGCTTGTTTTCAAGGACGAGCAAAGGCTTTCCCTCTTTCAGGCGCTTGAGTTCCTCCGCCACCTGCTCGTCGTCCGGATACAGGCGCTGCAGCTGCTCAAGCTGCTGCAGAGTCTCTTCCGTACGGCCGGAGAGGGCTGTGCGCCGCAGGGAGCGCCATTCATTTGCTGTGGGGTGCCGGGGCATCTGTACGAATTTTTCTGCGTTCAGAGGGTGAACTGGCGTCCTTCGGACGTGGGGAAGATGAACGAAGGGGGCGAGTCTTGTGGCGCAGGGATGCGGGCTGTGACTCAGCCGCGCGAGGAGGCTTGCGGTTTATCAAATTGGGCAGAATCGCCGCCCCGCACAGCACGATGATGCTCCCCGCTGCAACCAGCAGCGCATACGATTTGTGCGAGGATTCCTCGTCGATTTGCCTCTCCTGCAAACCCTCGGCGCCGTACTCTACATAACGGCACGGCAGCATCACGGGCAACACCGACAACGGAGAAGCCGGCGGCTTGGTCGGACTCTCCTCGGCGTTTGGCGATTTTGTCGGGACTTGAGCAACGACCTGTTGGACTTCAGAGAGTCCCGGATGCAAGTTCAGCAGAGGGACCCGAGCCTCTTTCGCGAGTTGCTCAAGTGGTGATGCCACCGCGCAAAGCAAACGCTCTGCATCCTGCGGGAGCCGCACTTCCAGAGCCGGCACACACATCCCTCGTCCCCATCCGCGCTCTGCGCTCTGCGCGTCGCTCTCATGCAGCAGACTCAACATGTCTCGCGCGCGAATGCCCGTCGGCAGGGTCACGACGCATCCATGAGTGTACGGTGGGCGCTGGAGCGTAACCGCCGCCTCGGAAGAACCGGTGAGCACCTGCCATGTGGCGCACATCTGCGGGGCAGAGCATGTGCCGGGAAAGCGAGCCTCTGCCTCGGCCAACACCACGGGCGACCCGGACCAGTCTTTCGCCCAAAATCGCTGTAACTCCAGCATGAGGAGGATGCCCGCAGGTGTGGCAAAGGCGTCTGAGTTCATCAGCTGGCGACACTCGGACTCACGTAAAATCAGGTGGTGCGCAGAGCATTGGTCGGCTTCCCCCCGCCGCACCGAGGCGAGCAGGTGGTACCGTTCGCCGGAATACGAGATGGGGCAGTAGGAGAAAGCGGGCTCGCGACCGACGCGGGAAGACGTTGCGCGGGTGCGTTCCACGACGAGTTGCTCCAGCTCGGGCGCCATGCCCTGGGTGCGTACCACAACTGTTACGTCTGTGTCCGCTTCGCAGTTTGACGTGGTATAGATGAACTGGTAGGACATAGCGGAATCGTCGCGTTCAGTTGCGATTCTTTCGCAATAGGCTGGGTTCTTTACAATACAGGGCCCAGAGTACGGGGTCGCTCACTCGGTTGGGGCGCACTTTGCCATCCGTCGGCACGGTGTAGGAGTTTCCATGCTCATCAGTTGTGTTCACCGTTGCCGAGCCGAAGGAACTCACCGCGAAGTAATGAACATTCTTCGATATAGCTTCGGCATTGGTGCAGATATTCGGGGAGATGTTGAAGAGGAATTGGCGGAGGCGAGTTGAGTTGGCATCCACAAACTTGGGCTGAAATTGCCCGTTTCGTACGCTGGGCAGCAAGGGCTCTGAGCCAAGCAAGTCCTGCCAAATGTCGCTCTTGCCAATGATGACGGCTAACGGAACATCCAGCTTCTTCTCCGGCGGCAGGTGCAAGGCGGCACGCACGCTCATCTCTACTTCCGAGAGCATCAGCGCCTGCCGCTCGCGCTTGGGGTGCCCATTGGCCATGGGAGCTGCGCCGTCGGTCTTGATAATTTTTCGGAACGCAATATCAGCCGTGGGATCAAAGAGGAAAAAGATGGCGGAAGCTGCCTCCAAGTGACCGGCAATCTTCTTGTCCGACACGCCGTCCAGCTCATAGCTAGCCCCGGCTGTGTCGTACAGCACCATCGTGTACGCCTTGCTCTCGCGACTCATGTTGTAGATAAAGGGACGAGGTGCGCGCATGTGCTGTCCATCGCGCCACACTTCGTGGTAGAGCTCGCTGTCCGGCGAGGTCTGCTCCAGGATGGCTTCCTGGGGAGTGGTCGCAGAAAATAACTTGATGCGCATGGAATTGAGCGGTGCATTGCCGGAGGAATCTGAATCGCGAAAGGCAATTCCGAACTCGCGCGGCAATGCGTACTCCAGCTCGTGCAGCATGGTCGTGAGGTAATATGTTTTGCCGGCCCCGGGCATGCCGACCAGCGAAAATATCATCTGGCGAGTCCTCATGAAAAAGGATGGCAACTTTTGGTGACACCACGGGCATGCGTATTCGCGCACGCTCATCCCCATGGCATCCACCGGCACGCCCTGCGTGTCCACATTGAGCGGCGTAAAGCGTTGCCGGGCGTCTTTTCCAAGAATCGTATCACCCATCAATTTGGGGTGGGCGGATATAGCCAGCGCGTGCGAGATGGGGAAGCGCTGCCAGCAGTGGGGACAGCAGACTTCTTTTTGGGCATCTGCCTCCTGGGAAGCGACATTTGCCGCCGCGTGCGGCGCCGGGGACTCCCGGTGAGGCTCACCTTGTCCTTTCACGACAAAACGAGCGACTTCCTGTATGTCAGAAAATTCAAAGGCGCACGATGTAAGTCCCTTAAAAACAACCAGCATTTTCCCGCGGGGAGTCTCGGGCAGAGCGTGAATATCCTCCAGCCGCATGGGGTTGCTCCACTGAGCTGTCGCTTTGTCGTACACATACCACTCGTCCGGATTCAGCGCGCCAAAATCCGGGAGAGCGTCCTCGTCTCCCATCCAGCCCAAAAAGCATCCGCCCTCCACCACAAATAAATTGAGGACTCCCGGCTGAAGCTGCACCTCCGTCTGCACCTGCACCCCGTTGAATGAGTATTGACTTACCGATGAATGGGGGAAAAAACGGCACACTCCGCCGCGCAGAGCAAAGCTCCCCCCCGATTCAGCACGCATTTTGCAGCGAAAAACATTCCCTTGCCCACGACCAATCGTCATGAACGAGGCGTCCGCCACACGCAATTTCTTGTCCAAACAGTCGAATATGTATAGTCTGTTACCCATGCGCTCCGAAATGTTATAACATGCATCCCCGCCTCGCGTCAAGTCCTATTGCTGTCCTCCTGAGCGTACTTGCATCCAATTTCACCGCCCATGTGCATGTCCATCTGTGATTCCGGAAAATTTTCCGTCACCCCGCCTCCCCGCGCGTCACGCGCAAGCATCCAAATCGTCTGTCGTAGATAGGCGTCTTGACAGGTTTTGACAAAACGCATGAAATAAATAAGTATTTCTTGTGATTTGCATAATTTTTCTTGCTCATGTCGCTGGTTTGTGGTAGAAAGGTCGGAGAAAGGAGCGAGAATAAAGTGAAATTAGATTCCACGATTTTGGGGGCCATGGACGCGCAAGGGGGTATGCTGACCGCTGCCGATATGCGGCAGCTCGGTTACAGTCGCGGTATGCTGCAGGTGTACGCGCGGGCGGGATTGTTGGAGAGGTACAGCTGCGGAGTTTATGTACGCCCCCATTTTATGGTGGATGATATGTTCTACTTGCAGCGCAAATTTCCTCTTCTCATCTATTCTCACGAGAGCGCACTCTACCTGAATGGTCTTTCAGAACGCACTCCCTTCAAGCAAGCGGTCACCATACCATCGAGCTGCACGCTTCCTCGGAGTGTGTCGCAATTGTGCACTTGTTTCTACATCAAATCGGAGCTACACAAGCTTGGACTTTCCGAAAGACAGACGCCTCATGGGAATACGGTGCGGTGCTATAATGCAGAGCGCTGTATTTGTGATATTCTGCGTAGCAGGAGCCGAATGGACGTGGAAACGTTGACCGCCGCCCTCAAGAACTATTTTCTGAGCAAGCAACCTCGTTTGAATCGCTTGGCTGAATATGCCACACGACTCGGTGTCCTGAACAAACTAACCCCTTACCTGGAAGTCCTCGTATGAATTCCCATGAAATGAGTTGGAAAGCACGTCTTAACCGCTATGCACAAGAGCATGGCATAGCTCCGCAGGCAGTGCTTCAAAATGTCATGTTTGAGCGATTTTTGCGCCGATTGTCAGACTCTGCCTACCGGGATTTTTTTGTCCTCAAAGGCGGGGTATTGGTCGCAGCTATTGTGGGATTGGAGCATCGTAGCACCATGGACATTGATACAACACTCCGGCATTTCCCTTTGGACGAAGATCGGATATCGCGAGCGATTGTCGAGATAGGCTCAGTTGATGAGGCGGATGACACGGATTTTGATCTGCTGAAAATTGAGAGCATACGCCGGGAAGATGAGTATGGGGGACTTCGCCTGAGCATGCAGGCAAAAAGTGGGGGCATCGTTGTTCCGTTTAAAATTGATATATCAACAGGTGATGTGATAACGCCTCAGCCTGTAGAAATGGATTTCCCTTCATTTTTTGAGGAGGTGCCTCCCATTCCCATCTGGTGCTACAACATGGAAACAATACTTGCCGAGAAAATTGAGACCATTTTACGCCGAGGCATTCTCTCGACACGCCCAAGAGATTTTTATGATGTTTATATTTTGAGTCACACTCGCTCCATAAACTTTACTCTCTTGCAACAAGCCATCCAGGCGACAGTTAGGCACCGAGGGTATCTCATCACAATCGATCAATGGAGGGAAATTTTGAAGGCGCTGTCAACCAGCGAAGTTCAACAAGAATATTGGAGGAATTATCGGAGAAAGTTTTCCTACGCGAAGAGCATCGAGTACGCAGATCTCATGTCCTGTCTGGAAAAGTTGTTGAATACAATTGCATAATGCCGAAAAGGGTAGTAACTTGGGCGGAACGCCGCATTTCCCGCGGCTCCGGCGCGCTAGCATCCCACATCGTCAATCGTGAATCGTAAATAGGCGCAGCCCGGCGCCCGGCCCCGTCTCCTTGCCGCCTGGTGTTTTATTCCGTGTTTTATTCCGTGTTTTATTCCGTGTTTTATTCCGTGTTTTATTCCGTGTTTTATTCCGTG
>CANQAC010000005.1 GCA_947589345.1 uncultured Akkermansia sp. | reverse complement strand
ATCCTATCATATTTTGTATTTAATATCAATAATTTAAATAATTTATTGATACTAAATTCCATACGTCCAATCCCCCCCTAGCTTTTCTAATGCGTTTGCCCTGGTCATATGTTGCATTTGTTCTTGCAATTTGGGCTAAAATGGTTATCCTGGGCATGGAAGGTTTTTTGTTGTTGCACCCTTAGAATACTCTTTTCTGAGGAAACAAATCAACCTTCCTTTTTTTGTCTTCTCTTACCCTCCCTCATTATTTTCTTGGGACGGATGTGATTTATTCTTGCAATTCACAGTCAATTTCATGAACGAACACGCATTATTAATGCAAGAAAAAGCGAAGCACTTTTTCTTTCCATAAGCTGAACGGAGCGTAGCGAAAGGGAAAATCTAAAACGGTGGAGCGTCGCAGCACTCCCTTAGCATGAGTAAATGTGTTGAAACCGGTCACGCCGTGGTACGCGCCCATGCCACTTTGACCAACTCCACCGAAGGGAAGATTGGGAACTGCCAGGTGTACGATCGTATCGTTCACGCAAGCACCGCCGGAAGAAACAGATGTGAGCAAGCGCTGTTCAACACGACGCTCAGCAGTAAAAATGTAGCAAGCTAGCGGCTTAGGGCGAGACTGAATAAACTGCTCCACCTCAGCGATTGTGTCAAAAGGAATCATGGGCAGGATAGGGCCAAATATCTCCTCCTGCATGCAAGGAGCTATATCAGGATCCAGCTCATCAAGCAGGGTGGGTTCAATGCGTAAAGTATCTTCCCTCGTCCCTCCGCCAAAACACACATGAGCCTCCCGCAACAGACCAAATAACCGCCTGAAATGTCGTTCGTTCACAATACGCGCGTACTGTAAATTGTTTGCCGGCTTTTCACCCAACATTTCGTGGATAGCAGCAGCATACTCAGTAATGAATTGTTGTTTCACGCTGCGGTGGATCAGCAGATAATCTGGAGCTACGCACGTCTGTCCAGCGTTCAATGTTTTGCCAAAAGCGATGCGTCTTGCCGCCAGCGAAATATTGGCAGTCGCATCCACAATACACGGACTCTTACCCCCCAACTCCAATGTAACGGGTACGAGATTGGCAGCAGCGGCCTGCATTACTTGCCTACCTACATTTGGACTTCCAGTGAAGAAGATCGTGTCGAACGGCAGGGAAAGAAGCTGCGCAGCGACATCAGTTCCCCCTCCAACTACGGTGACATATTCGGGTGGGAAAATCGAGGCGATCAACTCGGTAAGCACCCCAGCTGTACACGGAGCATTGCTCGAAAACCGTAACACACAACAATTCCCGGCGGCCAATGCGGAAATAAGCGGATCCATGCTCAACAACAGTGGATAATTCCAAGGGCTGATAATGAGTGCCACACCGTACGGTTCCCTCATAATAAAGGAGGATGCGGGAAACTGCGAAATTGGTGTTGAAACACGTTTGGGAGCCGCCCATTTTTTCAGGTGCTTGAGAGCCTCGCGCACAGAATTCATACACATACCCAGCTCGCACATGTAGGATTCGGCTGGAGATTTACCCAAATCAGCCTGAAGTGCTTCTTCAAGTTTTGTTCCATGATCCCGCAAAACCGTCTGCAAACGTTTGAGTGCATCCCTCCGGTAATCGAGATCGCGCGTCGATCCACTCATGAAAAATCGACGTTGTTTATTCAGTATTTCCTGCATTTTCTATCGTAGATGTTATAAGGCCTCGCGTAGCACATTAACAATCTGTTCCACACTCATTGCACGCGGATTGACAATGAGGGCGCCATCATTTACCGCAGTCTCTGCCACGCGGACGAGCTGCGACTCCGTCACGCCAACCTCCAATAGGCGCAGGGGTATCCCCGCGCACTCGTGCAGCTGAATCAGTAATTCCCGCACAGCTTGCACCAGCGAACAGCCCCTCTGAGATGACGGTATGACTGCCGCCCGGTCCCACCCCACCATCTCCGGCAATATTCTGGCGTATCCATCTGCTGCAACAGGTAAATTGAAGTTCAAAACATGCGGCAGCAGTATCCCCATGGCTTCCGCATGCGGAACATGGCACACACCGCCAAGGGCGTGACCTATGGCATGCACTGCCCCCACCATCGAATTGGAGAAAGCTATGCCGGCCATGGTCGCTGCAATTGACATTGCCAAACGTGCGTCAATGTCTGAGCCGCACCTTGTAGCCCTTAGCAGGTTCGTTGAGATGAGCTTAATGGCAGCCATGCTGTATGCGGAACTCAGCGGATTGCTTTGTAAACAGGTACTCGCTTCAATCGCATGACAAAGCGCATCGACACCTGTGGATGCAGTCGCACGCGCCGGGAGACGCTGAGTCATACGAGCATCCAGCACCGCCACATCCGGCTCCACAAATGGGGAGAGAAACTCCATCTTCACCGCTTGTTCATCATTGCGAATAACCGCTACCCCCGTACATTCCGAACCGGTGCCTGCCGTGGTCGGAACCACAATAAAGGGGATATGCCGTCCACAATGTAGATTTTCCATCCCGCTAATGGAAAGAATGTCATCTCGTTCCTGAGAGAGGACAAGTCGTGCCCCTTTGGCGGAATCTATGACAGAGCCACCCCCTACTGCAACAATCGCATCGCACTCATGTTCGCGATAAAAGGCGACTATCCGATTCACTACGCTCAGTGAGGAATCAACTGGTATATCCGTAAAAAGCGCCGCTGGCACGCATCCTTCTGCCTGCATCACGTCGTGTACCTTTTTCACAATGCCCAACCGCAACAATACAGCATCAGTGAGCAGTAGTGGTTTCTCTGCCTCCATGTGCCGTAATTCATCTGGAATGCGCTCCAAGGCATCCTGCCCGCAGAGCAGTTTCACAGCGTTTTGAAATTCGAAATAGGCGGGGTTCATGAGTATGTGGATTTGAGAAAACCAAACACGATGCGTGCATAGACGCGTATGGGAGATACCTCCAACTTCGGCAATTCGGGCAGAATGCGGTGAGATATAAAGGGCGGGAACAGATAGGCCTCTGCACGATTCACCAGTCGTGCCAAACGCATCACATTCGCAATTTCTCCCGCCACCGTAAGAGCATGCTGCGCGTACGCATGCGCCAATCCCATCTGCCCTGTGAATAGCCGGAAAGAAATAGCCAGTGCCTTGATTCGCAGGGTACACTGGGCAGCATATCCAGCCTCTATTACCCGCTGCAGCCTCCTCCCATCCCATCGCACAGTGAGGGCGGGGGCCTTGTGCCCCGTATGTATGGCGAAAGACATCCCCTTCGGCAATTTTTGCAGTTCCTGAGCCATCGTGCAATCCAAGAGTTGCAACTCTACCAGAGCAGCATGCAGCAACCGCAGAGCTATCGCAACAACAATTTTTTGTAACAGGCGAGTCATACCTCAGGGGATGGTGAAGATGTAAAACGCGTTGCCGCTGCACGGCGCAGGCGATCCATCATCGCGCGTCCCAGTCCATTCTCGGGGAGCTCCTCAGCAACAATGCAATCTACCCCCTCCCGAGCATCCATCGCCCGCATCACTGCAAAAAGCCGGACAGCAGCCTCTGCCAGCCTTCCACTACCGGGGGAAAGAATCATCAGATCTTCCCAACAATTTTGCGTCGCCAGCAGAGATGTACCTTGGTAACTGATAAGTCCATACCGAACGCCGGGCGTTGGTTTAAAGTACATTTTGGGGTTACAAAGTATCATGGGCTTGGCCGGGGCGTAGTGAGAACTCAACTGGCCAGGAGCCACGGGAGTGGTCATGGGTCGTCGCGACTTCAGTACTCGACATACTCCTCGCAACTTCTCGCGTGTGAGGGGACCTTCCCTCAACAAGCGAACTGCTGGCTTCCCCTTTTCATCCACGCACGGCTGAAGTATCGTACTCTCCACTCCCTCCGAACATGCTCCGGCATCTACTACCAGCGGAATTTTGCCGCCAAGTTCCTCCAGAACAGCAGACGCAGTTGTCGGCGAAATACGACCAAAACGATTGGCGCTAGGCGCCGCTACAGGATGTCCAAGAACGCGAGCTACACCACGCATCACTCCATGCTGTGTCACTCGACATGCCACGGTGGGAAGGCCACTTGTCACAATATCGGGTATACAATCTTTGCGAGGCAAGACTAGCGTCATCGGCCCTGGCCAAAAAAGCTGCGAAAGTTTGTCGACAAGTCCCCTCAACGGCTGCGGCACATCCGCGATGCGGTGGATGGTCTGAGCATCCGGTAAATGGCAGATAAGTGGATCAAAAGTCGGGCGTTCCTTCACATCAAACACACGAGCCACAGCAGATTCACAAAACGCATCAGCCGCTAATCCATATACAGTTTCCGTGGGGAGAGCAGCTATTTGACCGGCAGCAAGCAAATCCGCCACCTCATGATATATGGGCAGTGGATCAACTGACATATCTAACCGGATAACACGCGTTTTCATTCGCGCCGAATCATACACGCGAACTCCTTTCGTGTCAAGAGGATGGAAAATACGGCTTGACAATCTTAATAAATTGGTGTATTGGGTGTCGCACCAAACCACAAACAGTTGAGTTATGGCACACATGAATGTAATTCTCGCGACGAAGATAGAAGGTCTGGGCTGTGAAGCCGACCTTGTAACGGTGAAAGCCGGATACGGGCGCAACTACCTCATCCCGCAAGGGCTTGCCTTTGAGGCCACTCCGGCGAACCGACGCTTCATCAATATGCTCCAAAAGAAACGCGCAGAGCGTGAGGCCGCTGAGCTTGCCAACTTTAAAGAAGTGGCTCAGAAGATCGCCTCAACTAAGCTTGAGCTTAAACTGGAAGCTGGCGGACAAGGCAAAGCTTTCGGTGCCATTACCAACCAGCAGATTTCCGAGGCTCTGGCGGCTCTGGGCATCGTAATTGATCGCCGCACACTGGAACTTGACAAGCCGTTACGTAAGAGTGGCGACTATGAGATTCCCGTTAAGCTGCATCCTGAGGTGACTGCCACTGTGAGGATTCACTTGGATGTAGAGGCCGAAGTTGCTGCTCCTGAGACTTCCACTGAACCTGATCAGTCACCTGAGTAATCTTTCTGACTCTTCTCCTTTTCCGCAGCGCGCATGCCGTCTCGCATGCGCGCTTTGCTTTCTCCGAGCAGCAGTATTAAAGCGGAGCACAGGTAAATCCGCACTCGGTCGTTTCTTACCAAAGTGTCGCTTCCGCCGAATCGGTATTCCTTTCGAATCTGTAGTTGGAAGACTCCTCTTCCTTGTCTGAACTAAGTGTATAAAGGCCGTCTGATTCACACACTCCTTGTTACAAGAATTGACCTACTTGCGAAGGGTCATCATGCCAGCCTGCGCACCAGCCTCTCGAGCCGTGAAGGCTATTAAGACTCTTTCCTCCTTTTGGAACGAGTACCGCTCAAAGCATCCCCAGCTGCATCTTGGCCTCCTCGGTCATCATATCCTGATTCCACGGAGGGTCCCACACAAACTCAATGTTCACTTCCCCTACGCCGTCTAGAGCGGCTATACCTGCCTCAGCCTCTGCCATCAAATGAGGACCCATTCCGCACCCTGGCGCTGTCAGAGTCATGCGCACATTCACGCAAGCGCCGCCGTTCTTTTGCTTTACCACTTCAACGCTGTATATGAGCCCCAAATTTACAATATCCACCGGGATTTCGGGATCATAGATAGATGAAAGAACTCCCCACACGCGTTCCTCCAAATCCTGCTGCCCTTGGGCAGATTCTTTCGTGGTCGGCTCAGGCGGTATAATACCTGCCCGAGCTGCCTCCACGCGCGAAATACGCACCATCCCAACATCGGTTGCTGCGGTAATCGAATTACCGAGCATTTGGGTGATGTAGAGGCGCGACCCTTCTGGCAAGAGTACTGCATTCCCCACTGGTATCTGCACAGCTGCTACCTCAGCCTTGGTCGTTATTTCTTCGTTGAGCATGCGTTGCCTTATTATCCTCAAAATAACGCCACAGGCAAGGATTATCTCGACCAGTCACGCGGCTTGCCAAACGCACGTACGCATTTAAACCTTGTACAAGCAGTCATCTGCGCGTAAAATGCCCCCATGCCAACTGTCAGCCTAGCCCTCAAAAACCACTCCTATGATGTACATGTGAGCAACGGCGCCCTCGACTCCGTCGGTTTTTTCTCGACTCGTTCCCGCTTAGAAGGGAGAGCTGCACTCATCACTGACTCGAACGTGTACCCACAGTATGGCGAGAGAGTGCGACGAAGCCTAGAGGATGCCAATTATTCCGTAAGCGTTCATGTTGTCGAAGCTGGAGAAAAGAGCAAAAGTCTCAAGTGCGTGCAAAATGTGGTAGAGGAAATGGTGAAGGCTGGACATGATCGCACCAGCTTTGTGGTCGCTCTCGGTGGTGGCGTAGTAGGAGATTTGGCCGGGTTTATCGCAACCATTTATTATCGTGGCATCCCCTATGTGCAAATTCCGACAAGCGTGATGGCACAAGTGGACAGTTCGGTAGGAGGGAAAACGGCCGTGGACGTTCCGAGTGGGAAAAATTTGATCGGTTCCTTCTACCAACCTCGTTTTGTAGTGGCTGATCCAATTACCCTTCTCAGCCTCCCGGAGCGAGTGTTACGCGAAGGTATGGCCGAGATGGTGAAGCATGCCGCTATTCGACGGCCAAAGATTCTCGTCACTCTTCGACAGTTAGCAGATGAACTATCCATTGGCTTCTCCCTGTCAAGCATCGAGCGATTACCTGCCCTAATTGCGGAAAATATTGAGATCAAGGCGCGCATCGTGGAAGAAGATGAACATGAACTAGCTGGCGTACGTGCCTTCCTCAACTTTGGTCACACTCTCGGTCATGGTATTGAAGCAAGTGTCCCATACGGAGATCTCCTGCACGGAGAAGTGGTAAGCTTGGGCATGCGTGCCGCTCTCTTCCTCTCTCGCAAATATGTCGACCTTCCCGAGCGCGATGAAGCAGAAATTCTCAACACGCTTTCTGCATTGCAGCTTCCCCTGCAGCTTCCACAAAATGTGGATCCGGCTACTGTGCTTTCCCATGTGAAAGCTGATAAGAAATTTCGAGGTGGAAAAATACGCTTCGTTTTGCTCAAAGGGCTCGGTGAACCGGTTATATCAGAAATGGTGTCGGTAGATGACTTAGCAGAAGCTCTTTCTCTTCTCACCACTGCCCCTCGCCCACTTAAAGCGCCACGATAGTTTCACCATCCTCTACACCACTATGACGGATCCCAGAATAGCTCAATTAGCCCATAGTCTCGTGAATTACTCCTGCCGCGTGCAACGCGGAGAGCACGTACTGCTTGACCTCATTGACTCCCCGGATGAAATCGGCATCCAACTCATTCGTGCCGTGCGTGCAGCTGGCGGTGTGCCACATGTACGCCTGCGCCATGGCCGCATCACTGCTGAGCTTTTCGCTGGAGCCACCGATGCACAATTCAGTAGTATTGCTACCTTTGAATTGGATGAAATGAAAACGATGCAGGCCTACATTGCCATCCGTGGCAGTTTGAATTCCTACGAGAACTCTGCTGTACCCGCGGAAGCCATGAAGCTCACCCAAAGGCACCTGAATCCCGTACACGAATACCGCGTCTGCCACACCAAGTGGTGCGTGTTAAGATGGCCCTCCCCATCTATGGCACAGGGAGCCTTGATGAGTACTGAGCAGTTTGAGGACTTTTATTTTCGTTGCTGTTTGACCGATTACAGCAAGCTCAAGAAAGCTATGGAGTTACTTGCTGACCGCATGATGCATGCTGACCGCGTACACATCATCGGCCCTGGCACCGATCTGTCCTTCTCGATCAAAGGAATGCCAGCTATTCCTTGTGCTGGCGAGATGAACATCCCTGATGGCGAGGTTTTCACTGCCCCCATCCGAGATTCTGTGAACGGTACCCTTCACTACACGGCTCCCTCCATTTATCAAGGCATCGCCTTTGACGGCGTTACCTTTTCCTTCCGCAATGGAAAAATCGTAGAGGCTCATTGCAATGGCAATGAGGATGCTCTCAATCACATCCTTAACTCTGATGAAGGCGCCCGCTACATCGGCGAGTTCTCCTTCGGAGTGAATCCCGAAATCCTGCAACCTATGCGCGACATCCTTTTCGATGAAAAAATTGCCGGCTCTTTTCACTTTACACCGGGCAACGCTTACGAAAATTGCGATAACGGTAACCGCTCTCAGGTCCACTGGGATCTCGTTTGCATTCAACGCCCAGATTACGGTGGAGGCTCCATATTCTTGGACGATGAACTCGTTCGGAAGGATGGCTTTTTCGTAGACCCCAACCTCAGCATCCTTAATCCAATCCACTCCTAGTTCTGATCCACCTGCGATACTATCCCTCCATCCGGAGCTTTCCGTGGAGATGTATTTCTGATAATGAGGGTTCTCGCGTGTGTCACCGTGTATCACCCCTGCCGTTTGGAATCTCCTTTACCTCTACGAATAATTCCATTGCGGATTGTATTGGATTTTAAATCATTTATCACGGAAGCGGCAAAAAGATACCGTCTGCAAAAAAATCGACTTTGTGAATTACGGTTATGATGTATGTCGTATGATGCTGTCCCCATTTCTGTATGTTGGTGCACTGTGGAAAAGTCGAATGCGTCCGGGCTGTTTTTCTTTGTTAATATTGATGTGTTGCTTGCTACACCTTGAACTTTTATTTTACCGACCAGAAACGGCACTCATTCTCCGGCTTCCTCCTCGCGCTCCATATCTTCGCCAATCCTCTTCACCCTAGCGCAGACTGTCCATCTCCTCCGTACTCGCCCAGCTAAATACTTGAACGCCTCGTTCGGCTTTTTTCCTTCTGAAGCAAATTTTTCAAAAATCCCTCACTTTTCCCAGGATAGAGCTTGACAACTCGCAAAAATTTGTTTAAGTTTGCTTAAAGATCAAGTGTGCCTTAATAAAATCCATGGATGGACGGAGAGCAGAAGGGAGCTATAAGCAAATGGAACTCAATCCACGAGCAGCGGATGGAGAGATGCATTCTCCGGATCAAGTGAGGCTGCGGGTTGAACAAGCCAGAAAACAGGCGGAGTACTTTGAGCAGCAGAGGATCAACTTAGAGACGCAACGTCGTGAGCTGGAGCTGAGCAACGAGCAGAAGGCCATGTTCAGTGCAAACTTGAACGAGGTGGGCATGAAGCTACACAACGCCGTGAGGCGTCTGGAGCAAGAGCTGGAATCCATGGACAAGGAACAGCGTGAAATCGAAAGCATCAACGAATGTTTCAAACGCCACTTGCAAATTCTCTCAGCGCTACACCCACAGAACTGGAGTACGGATGGATTTCAAGAGCGTCTGCGTGAGGCGCTTCCAAAACTGGATCGTGCTGAAAATGATTTTGAAGAGGCGTACAGTATGGGGCGACGTTTCAGGCACACCGACACGTTCCGCTACAAACCCGGAGAACAAGAAGAAACTAGCCTAAGCTTACGAGAACTCAAGGAAACCATGGCAAAAGGACTGGCTTTCCATATCCCTCTCTTCGTCCTGCTGCTCATCACTTGGCTTATTTACCTGTGGGTGCAGCATGCAGCAAGTTAAATACGTACGCTTCAGCAATCAAAAATGGCCACATCACGTATGACCCGACAAAAAGAATACGAATTGCAAGCAGCAGACGCGCGACGCCGATGGGAAGAGGCACGCCTCATGCAGCGCCGTGCTGAAGGCTATTATACCCGTAGCTCCCACGCTAATACCATGGGGCCTCAAGAAGACGTCGTTGAATCCCGCCGCAGCACCCGAAATCGTGTTGTTATGGCTGTAGGGCGTTCAACTTCCACCAAAACTCTACTTCTGGAAAACCTGCTCCTGCTCATTGTACTCGGAGCAAGCATCTTCGGGTTGTACATGCTGAGCATCTACCTGCTCAATCAAACTAACTATTGAGAACGAAAGACCGATGGATACACCTCGGATTGACGTAGCCTATATCGCCGAGTTGGCTAAGCTGGAATTGAACGATGAGGAAAAGGAGCGTTACACGCACGACCTAGAGCAGGTACTTGCTTATGTGACTCAACTGGAAAAATGGGATACCGGGACTGTGGCTCCCATGTGCCACCCGCTAGAAGCATTTGATGCCCTGCGTGCTGACATACCCGGGGAAAGTCTGGATAACAAAGCAGCTCTGTCCAATGCACCCGAGCAGCTTAACGGACAATTTCGCGTACCCAAAGTGGTAGAATCCGCTCACTAATCTCAAGGCGATTACGATGCTACCTTTTCCGAGAACAACCCTTACCGATCTGCGACGTAAGCTCCTCGACCATGAGCTTTCATCTGCTGAATTGGTGCAGCAATATGCACAACGGATGCAGCAAGTCAACCCTGCGCTCAAAGCCTTTATCTCCTGGGATACAGAGCGAGCCTTGCTCTCTGCACGTCAAGCAGATTTGAGCCTTCCGCTCGGTGGTCTCCCAATCGCAGTGAAAGATAATATTTGCTGTCTCGGGGAGCCTGCCCGATGCGCCTCACGCATGCTAGAAAACTTTGTGGCGCCTTACGATGCTACTGCTATCGCAAAGTTACGCATAGCTGGAGCCATCCCCTTTGGTCGCACTAATATGGATGAATTTGCCATGGGGTCCACCGGCGAAAACTCCGCATTCGGCCCTACCCTTAATCCGATAGATGAGAACTGCGTACCAGGAGGCTCCTCCAGTGGGTCAGCCGCTGCTGTTGCAGCTGGTATCATTCCTGCCGCACTCGGATCTGATACTGGGGGATCTGTTCGCCAACCAGCTTCCCATTGCGGCGTGGTTGGCTTAAAACCAACCTACGGTCGCATCTCGCGTTACGGGCTGGTCGCTTTTGCTTCGTCTCTGGACCAAATCGGTACAATCACCACCTGTGTTCAGGATGCCGCACTTCTGCTGCAGGCCCTCTGCGGATATGATCCCTTGGATTCTACCTCGTCCAAGCAACCGGTACCGGATTTCTCAGCCGAACTCTCTCGCGGCGTGCAAGGCATGCGTATCGGATTGCCGAAAGAGTATGTCAGTTCCGGCAATGCCCCGGAAGTACAAACGGCCCTCTATTCCGCCGCAAAGGCACTCGAATCCCAAGGCGCCGATATCTGCGAAATCTCCTTACCTCATACTGAAGCTGCCGTCGCTTCATATTACATCATTGCCTGCGCCGAAGCTTCCTCTAACCTCGCTCGCTACGATGGCGTACGCTACGGATACCGCGTCGAACATTCACCCGATAACACCGGGGATATCTACGCCCGTTCCAGAACTCTGGGATTTGGAGACGAGGTGAAACGCAGAATTATTCTTGGCACCTACGTCCTCTCCGGGGGCTACTACGAAGCCTACTACGCTCGCGCACAAAGGGTCCGAGCCCTCGTGGCGCGTGATTTTAATCAGGCTTTCTCAAGCAGGATACAGCTTATTCTTGGCCCGGTAGCACCAACTCCCGCCCCCAAGCTTCAAGCTCAGGATATGACCCCGCTGCAAGTCTACCTTGCAGATATTTACACAGTGCCTGCTAACTTAGCTGGGTTGCCTGCCATCTCAGTGCCAGTACCTCAAGCGTCTCTTCCCATCGGGGTGCAACTGCTCGCCCCGCACTACGAAGAAGCGCGCATGCTACGAGGGGCTGAAGTCCTTGAAAAGACATTGGCATGATTCCCGTAATGCTCAGCATTGCTGGCTCTGATTGCTCGGCAGGAGCCGGTCTGCAAGCCGATCTCAAAACCGGATTTGTCTTGGGTTGCTACCCTCTCACTGTCGTCACCTGTGTAGTGAGCGAGATACCAGGACACGTAGCCGGCATCGTACCATTGGAGCCTGACTTTGTGGCCAGCCAACTCGCAGAGTGTCTGTGTGCCTTTCCCGTGGCCGCCGTAAAAACCGGCATGCTCTACACCCCCGAAATACTAAGCGCTGTTGCAAAGCTACTCCCGGAAGGTATTCCACTGGTAGTTGATCCAGTCATGGTAGCCACCGCTGGTGATCCCCTTATGCTTGATGAGACGCTATGTGCCTACCGAGAGATTCTTTTCCCTCGTGCCACTCTCATCACCCCTAATCTGGACGAATTAGCCCGTCTCACAGGGGTCCTAAAACCGTGTTCCTTACAAGAGATGGAAGAGGCTGTCCGTGACCTTTCCCGCAAGACAGGCTGCCGTCTCCTTGCCAAGGGAGGTGACCTGCCCGGGGACATATGTACCGATATTTATTGTGAATCCGCAGAATGTCTCCGACACTTTTCCCATCCCCGTACCAAAGGAATTCCTACCCACGGAACCGGCTGCACTCTTTCTGCTGCCGTCGCTGCTTTCCTAGCACGCGGATTACCGCTCTCGCACGCTATTAATAGAGCCCTCAAATATACGGCCAGATCCATCGCTCTCTCCCATCGCTGGAACACCACCACGTTTGCACTCAACCATGGCGTACAGGAAACCACATCTAACAGTGTTCCTGTCCCGTAGAAAACCCGCTATTTTCAGCTGACAATCCTTGATGTCTGTCACATGAGGGGGGCATGCTCTTCCACTAGTTGAAAGGAAACTGCCGAAGTCTTTTGAATCTTTCTGTTTTGAGTACATAATCAACGTATTAGGAACATCAAATCGGACATTGCAAATGGAAGTCACATCTCGCCGGTGAGCACTTTAGCCTGTTTTTCCTTGCGCGCGCGGGCGCGAGGTGGTATGATAGAAACCGCATGAAAGTTATCACGATTTACGGCAGTAAAAGCGACCTGCCCTTCATGGAGCCCGCCCGCCAGTACTTTTCGGAACAGGATGTCGAAAATGAGGAAGTTATATACTCTGCTCATCGGGATTTAAGTGCTCTGCTGGATTATTTGCGCAAGTTGGACGCCGATGGCACGCAAGCAGTACTGATCTGCGTGGCAGGACTCTCTGCGGCTCTTCCGGGTGTTGTGGTTATGAATACGAAATTACCTGTCATCGGGGTGCCGGTGCCGTGCGGACCACTCAACGGAATGGATGCTCTGCTGGCCATCAGCCAGCTGCCCGGCGGGGTACCCGCCACCACGGTGGGGTTGCACAAGAAAACCCCGTTGAATGCCGCCATGGCTGCCCACCGCATCCTCCAACTTGCCAAAATGTAGACCACCATGTCTCAGCTGACATCCACCGATATCTCCGCTGCCCTTGAGCGATGGGCGGATCGCATTGTTGCCAGCAGCGGTGCTGAGCCGCTTGGTTTGGTGGGTCTCATCAGTCATGGTGATGTACTCGCTCGCCGGCTTACAACCGCGCTGAAAAAACGTGGCGTGCAAGCACAATATGGCGCCATTGACATCACCCTCTACCGCGATGACTTAGATCTGCGCAGAGAGCGGCCGGCGTTGCGCAGTTCTTACCTGCCTTTCTCCACAGACGGTATGCATCTGATTTTGGTGGATGATGTTCTACAAAGCGGGCGCACGGCGCGAGCCGCGTTGGAAACCATTTTCGAATACGGCAGACCGGCACGCGTTGAATTGCACTGCCTGGTAGACCGCGGAAGGCACGAGCTGCCGATTCGCGCGGATTACGCCGCCTTCACTCTGGAAAGCGCCGAGAAGGTGCACGTGCACCTGCAAGAAACCGATGGTGAGGATGCCGTGCTCTACTGACCCCCTATTTACCCCTGTCATGAAACCCAGAAAAGACCTCATAACGATTGAATCGCTCAGCGACGAGGATATCCACACCATCCTAGATAGCGCCATGGCGATGAAGGAAATCTTCACGAAGAGCGTAAAAAAAGTGCCCGCTCTAAAAGGAAAATCCGTACTCACTCTCTTCTACGAGCCCAGTACGCGCACCCGCTCTTCTTTCGAGGTTGCCGCCCACCGTCTCTCGGCTGATGTCACCACTTTCACCCTTGCCACTTCCTCTGTGGTAAAGGGCGAAAGTGTACACGACACCATCGACACACTCATGAGCATGAAGATGGATTACATCATCGTGCGGCATAAGAACAGCGGTATCCCAGCCGTCATCGCACGCCATTGCAACGCCTCTGTTATCAACGCTGGAGATGGCGCCCATGCGCACCCCAGTCAGGCCTTCTTGGATGCCTTTACCATCCGAGAAAAATACGGCGAAATCGCCGAACGACGTGTTGTGATAGTCGGCGATATACGGCACAGCCGCGTAGCACGATCTACCAGTCTCCTCCTCCGAAAGCTCGGCGCACAAGTTGCTTTCATGGGACCCGGCTCATTAGTACCTCCCCAAGAACACACAGGCATTGCACGATTGCACACTTGGGATGAAATCTTCGCATGGAAACCGGATGTAATCTACCTGCTGCGCGTTCAGAACGAACGCATCGACAGCCCCTTTTTCCCTGCAGCAGACTACCATCAAGCTTTCGGGGTAACGGAAGAGCGGTTACGTCGCATTGAAGCTCATGGCATGAGCATTATGCACCCCGGTCCTGTGAACCGCGGAGTTGAACTTTGCGATGCCGCGATGGACTATGAAAATTGTCTTGTCTGCAACCAAGTCGAAAACGGAATAGCCGCCCGCATGAGCATCCTTTACCACCTTACTCCAGGCACTTTGTCCCATGACTAATACCTACATCACCAACGCCACTTGGGCCATCACCGGTCAGCTCATCGATCTTTGCCTCTGCCCAGCTGCCGAGAACGCCTCCTCGGTCTCTCTCGATGGAATTCCCCTTTCAGATATCAAACAAGTTGAACCAGCCGGGGAAATGAAGATACCGGAGCATTCCCGTGTGATTGATGCCACCGGCAAGCTGCTCATGCCTGCCCTTTATGATTTGCACTCACACATCGAAATATCCGGGCGCAGCAAGCGCGAGTGCATCATGCGAGCAGGGGAGGCCGCTATCCGAGGCGGTGTATGGGGTATGCTAGTATTGCCATCTCCGGCTTTTTGCTTTGACAACGGTGCCACGCTCGATAGTTTCCGCGAGGCTGCCTCGGTACGATCCGTAGCTGATATGACACCCGCAGGCTGTATATCGCTGGGCATGCAGGGGCTGGAGCAGGCACCTTATAACACGCTAGCCACTATGCGTGGTGTACGCATTTTGAGTGATGGAGAAAACTTCCCCTCCAATGTCCTCATGCTTTACCGAGCCATGCAGTATGCGGAGGATTTAGGACTCATCTTTGCTGTGCGCGCCGACGTGCCGGCACTCACCAAACACACCTATGCTCATCCAAGTACTACCGCCTACAACTTGGGGCTACACCCCTGCCCGCCCTGTGCTGAAGAAATCGGCACGGAAACCCTCATCCGTCTGGCGGAAGCCACCGGTGCCCGCCTGCATCTGCAACTGGTGAGTACAGCAGAATCTGTGCGCATTATTCGCCGTGCCAAGGAACGAGGGGTTCATGTCACGGCCGAAGTTGCCCTGCATCATCTTCTCTTCACCCATGCGCAAATTGGCGACTATAACACTGTTTTCAAAACAACCCCGCCTCTGCGCGATCAGTCCGACTGCGATGCCCTGCTGAAAGGGGTAAAAGACGGCACAATCGATTGCATTGTAAGTGCGCATGCCCCATGCAGTCCCTTCTCCAAGAAACAGGACTTTATCAGCGCACCTGCGGGCATGGTCATGCTGGATACCATGCTGCCGGCACTCTACACCAAACTGGTAAAGCCGGGACTTCTCAGCTGGGAAGAACTGATACGCGCATGTTGTCTGAAACCGGTAGAAATTGCCAACCCACAGGGACAAGATGAAGACTCGCCGCACATGGCTCCGCTTCTCCTTTTTGACCCACAAGTCAGCAATATAGTAACTGAAGAAACGCTTACCTGCGGCACCCTGAATACCCCCTTCCTTGGACAGGAGCTGCACGGCGCGGTCACCCTGCCCCTCCGCTAACTCATTCCATGGTCATCTGCATCGTCAGCGATGGTAAGAAAGGACACCTTTCACAAACGCGCGGTCTGGCCAATGCTCTGATCCGCCATGCCTCCGAATTGCACCCCGGCAGCAAGCACAGCGTTCACGAGGTGGATGTGGCGCACCTGAGTTTACTCGAAAAAATGCGTTACACGGCCAAAGGGACGGAACTGCCAAAACCCAATCTGGTACTCTGCGCCGGGCACGGCACCCATCTGGCAGCTCTAAGCTTGGCCCACAGTAAACACTGCCCATGCATCGTGTGCATGAAGCCCAGCCTGCCGGTCTCTTGGTTCGACCTTTGCATCACGCCTCGCCACGATTATACCAATGAGGGCCATGCACCCGATAATGTGCTGCTCACCCGCGGGGCTGTCAACAGTATCGTCGCCTCCCCAAATACTGAAAAACGAGATACATTAGTACTCATTGGCGGTCCCAGCAAGGACTTTGGGTGGGATGAAGATCACCTTATTACCCAGCTCTCTACCTTGGTGCGCTACAACAACGGGCAGATCACCCTCACAACCTCGCGTCGCACGCCGTCGGACTTTGTGGACATGCTGCATACCTCCTGCCCCAGTATCCGCGTAGTTCCCGTGGACACCACCGGTCAGGATTGGGTAGCTGAGCATTTATCTACGGCCAAAGATGTATGGGTCACGCAGGATAGTGTATCCATGGTGTATGAAGCGCTCACCAGCGGTGCCCCGGTAGGTATTTTGGAGATGCCTGTACACCCTAAACGCGTTGGTAAGGCTCCCGGACGTGTAACTCGCGGGTTGTCTCAGCTTGTGAATGAAGAATGTGTGACTACCTTTACCCAGTGGCTCACCACCCATCAACTGAAGCTTTCACCTCCACTGCGTGAGGCAGATCGAGCTGCATCCTTCATTCTCAAACGATTCCCAAAGATTATCTCATGAAAATCATGCACCTGCTACCAGCTCTCTCCTCCGGCGGGGTGGAGCAAGTTGTTCTGGAACTCTGCCGCGGCATGGTGCAATGTGGAGAGGAGTGTACGGTGGTGTCGGCTGGAGGGCGTATGGTGGAGCAGGTGCGAGCAGTCGGCGCTGAACACATTCACTGCCCAATTGAAAAAAAGAACCCACGCCTACTGGTGGAGGTGTGGCGCATGGCTAAATTGCTCAAGAAGGAAGCGCCACAGGTCGTGCACGTCCATTCGCGCGTTCCCGCATGGGTACTCCATTTTGCATACAAACTACTCCCGGCACAACGACGGCCTGTGCTAGTCTCAAGTTTTCACGGATTTCATTCGGTAAATGCGTACTCGCGTATCATGACACATGGGGATGCGGTAGTGGCGGTCTCGCAGTGTATTCGCGAGCATATCCTCAAAAATTACCCGAACACGCCGCGCGAACGCATCCACGTAATCCCAAATAGCGTGGATACTTCCCTTTTTTCCCCGACCTTTTGCCCGAGCAAAGAGTGGCTGCAGCAGTGGCGTACCGAGCATCCAGAGCTGACGGGGCGCTACGTACTCTGTCTGCCGGGACGCATCTCACGCATCAAGGGACAGAACCATGTAGTGCCGCTGCTCAACCACCTGCTCTCTGCCAAGATACCTGCTCATGTTCTTATCATTGGTGAAACCAAACGTGGTAAAGAAAAACTAGCGGCAGAACTAGATGAGCAGATATGCGCCGCCGGAATTCAAAACCACGTATCCCGCCTCAACCATCGCAATGACCTGCGCGAGATTATGTCCGTGAGCGACGTTGTACTCAACCTCTCCTTGCAACCGGAGAGTTTCGGTAAAGTGACTCTGGAAGCGCTCGCACTCGGTCGTCCAGTAGTGGGCTACGACCACGGTGGCGTAAGCGAGCAGCTCCGCCAATTTCTACCAGAGGGGTTGGTTCCTGTCGGTAACCCTCAAGCTGCAGCTGAACGTCTGGCAAATTGGTACTGTAACCCGCCGCAGCTGCGCGAGCCCGTCGCAAGCCCCTACCTACGCGAGGATATGATACGTGCTCACCTCGACCTCTACCATTCCCTGCTATGAAAGTACTGCATTTTGTACCTCGATTGAGTGCCGACAGCCCGAACGCACTAGCGGTAGAGCTAGCCTTTGCACTGCAGGCTTTCGGCGAGACGAGTGTTGTGGCGGCGCCAAATCGGGAGTTGTTCACCCCTATCATCAACGAAAAATTCAGGTTTGTGCGTTTCAGCAAGGGGCATTTGCCTAGACTGTGGGGGGAGGTGATGCGCTTGCGTTCAATTATTCGCGCACAGCGTGTGGATATTGTGCAGTCATACGGGTACGAGGCTGTGGATATTGCTGCGCGCGCTTGTTCCGGTTTACCAAATGAACAACGCCCCAAATTAGTGGGCTCACTAAGTACCTACCCTCAACAGATAGATTCCATCAATCATACCCATCTGCTGAGCTGTGATGCCATCAGCATCCTCCATACAAACTTGCGCAACTTCCTTAAAAACATCCAACCCTCACTCATTAAATCTTGGATTATACCGCACGGTGTGAACGAGGTGCAATATTACCCCGGTTACATACCCGACACTGGTAAGATCAACCAACTGCGCACTCTTCATCCGCAACTTGAGGGGCGTTTTGTCATCTGCCTGCCCGCTCCCATCGGCGAGCCGTGGTGTACACGAGACATTATCCCCATCCTGAGCATCCTGCGAAGCAGGGATGTCCCCGCATACGCCTTGCTGGTGGGCTCCACCCATTTTGCTAAGTCGGGTTACCTCACATCTCTGCGCCGCGAAATACGCGCTGCCGGGCTGGAGCAGCACATCACCCACGTGAATCCACCAGAAGATTTGCGAGTGTTGCTCTGCGCGGCAGATGCGGTAGTGTGTCTCACTGCAAAGCCCACTACCTACAGCGCTTCGGCGCTGCAAGCGCTGGCACTTGGTCGGCCTACAGTGGGCTATGGGCACGGCGCTGTGCAGGATTATTTGGAGGCAATGCAGCCGATGGGAGTACTTCCTGTCGGCGATCCTGACAGTGCGGCAGATGTGCTCTCGCAATGGCACAGCGTACCTCCTGACCCTCCGAAAGAAATCCCTTACCCGTACAAACTGAGCGATACGGCTAAAAAATACCACGAACTCTACACTAACCTTATTCAAACATCATGAAAATACACTTTTGCGGTGCTGCTGGCACCACGACCGGCTCTCAGCACCTTTTGGAAATTAACGGTAAGAGAGTCCTGTTGGACTGCGGGCTCTATCAGGGGCATCGGGCTGATGAGCTACGCATCAATCGCGACTTTCCTCTCTTTAATCCTTCAGAAATCGACCACGTCATTCTCTCCCATGCACACATTGACCACTCGGGCAACATCCCCAACCTCGTGAAGCGTGGTTTCAAGGGCAATGTTTACTGCACGCATG
Organism: uncultured Akkermansia sp.; assembly: GCA_947589345.1. Classification (GTDB taxonomy): domain Bacteria; phylum Verrucomicrobiota; class Verrucomicrobiia; order Verrucomicrobiales; family Akkermansiaceae; genus Akkermansia. The sequence continues at coordinate 59,638 of CANQAC010000005.1, read as the reverse complement.
CTACGCGCTCGCTATGCGCCATCATGTTGGTTGATGCCGCGCGGATTCAGGAACACGACTGCGCGTTTCTCACCAAAATGCACAAACGCGCCGGCGGCACCGGCACCGTGGCAGAAGTCATCTACACCGAGGAAGATGCCCGTAAATGCCTGGATTCCTTCGTAGCTACCAGCTACGAACGCCGCATGCTCATTGACGATGGCATCGCCCTCACATTTTACGACGCCGGACATATCCTCGGCTCGGCTCAAGTAGTGTTGGATATTGACGACCACGAGGACGGACAACATAAGCGCCTCCTTTTCTCCGGAGATGTTGGCAGGGGAAACAATGAACTGCTGCGCGACCCGGCGTCAGTGGACGGCGTAGATATCATGATTATGGAAAGCACGTACGGCGGACGACATCACGAAGCGCCCAGTCGGGATGACGAGAGCTTTTATCGTGAAATTCGAGAAGCCTTGGCGCGAGAAGGGAAAATATATATTCCTGCTTTTGCGGTGGAGCGCACCCAGCAGCTTCTCTTCCTGCTCAACCGAGCCTTTGAGGAAGGGATGCTGGGCAAGACACAGGTGTATGTGGACAGTCCAATGGCCATCAGCGCCACGGAGCTTTTCCGGACTCACTCCGAGTGTCTGAACCCAGATGTCTATGCTTCCCTCTTCGCTAGCAAAGACCCATTCTCATTCGCCAACCTGCACATGTGCCGCACCGTGTCAGAATCCCAAGCCCTCAACGACATCAAAAAATCGCTCATCATCATCTCCGCCTCCGGCATGTGTGAGGCCGGGCGTATCCTTCACCATCTCAAGCTCGGCATTGGCAACACGAAAAATACCGTTCTCTTCGTCGGTTTCTGCGCCGCCAATACCTTGGGCCGCCGCATTATGGACGGCGCAAAGGAGGTGCCTATCTTGGGCGGTCATTACCCGGTACGGGCACAAATTCGCAGTCTGGATTCTTTTTCAGGTCATGCCGATCACGGCGAACTCCTGCAATATTTCCGTAACACAAAAGGGAAAAAGACGAACGTGTTTCTTGTGCATGGAGAACCTGAATGCGCTCAAGCCCTGCAAACTGCTTTGGAAAGTGAGGGGACGGTTGGCGTGCATATTGCATCCAAAGACGAAGTTGTGAACTGCTGATATCATGAAAAAAAAGCTTTTCTTTCTCATTGCCCTCGTGTTATGTAGCCGCGTATCTTTCGCACAACTACCTGCCGACTGCTCACAGGCCGTTATCGGCATAGCAGATGGATGGGACTCCTCCGTGGTCTCCCTTTCTGTGGTAGAAAAGCAAGCAAATGGGCACTGGATGCGCATACTCGGTCCTGTGCAGGGGCGTCTCGGGCGTGCCGGTTTGGTATGGGGCCTTGGTTTGCATACCAACCCTCGTGGAGCCATCACCAAACGCGAGGGCGACGGACGCTCCCCAGCCGGCATCTTCCGCATCGGAGGTCTGTGGACCACCCATAAGACCCCGGTGAAACACAACCGTCGTATCCCCGAGGTAAGAGTCGACCCACGCGACCTCTGGGTCTCCGACCCATCCCAACCGCACATGTATAATCGCCACATCCGCCTGAACCACCCTGCCTCCACTCCTTGGGAACTCAAGGAGCAGATGCGGCAAACCGACTACGCACACAGTATAAAATTGCTCATTTGCCACAACACGCAGGAGACCCCGGGACGCCCTGTCGTGGGTGCAGGATCTTCCATTTTCTTTCACATTTGGCGACACGACGGCGCTGCGCCCACAGCGGGCTGCACATCAATGGCCGAGTCAAATCTACGTTCCCTCATCGCGAAACTCGAACCTGCGCGTAACCCGGTGTATATTCTGCTACCGCGTGCAGAATACGCCCGCCTACACAGTTCTTGGCGGCTTCCTTAGCTCTCCTCTTCCTTGCACCATGCCCATACACTACGTCTTGAATGTCTCTATCATCACTGTAGCCGTGCTTCTCTGCTGGCTGCCGGTTGTGCTTAGCGGTTTGAAGCAAATCCTGCAACGCTGCAATGATGCCGAGCCAAAGCTGCCACGTATCCCTCTTTTCCCCGGTTCCTCTTTTCCCAATATCTTTGACGCAGTCGGCGCTCTTTTCGTACTCATGCTCATGGCGTGTTCTTGTCTTTTCACTGACGGCGGAGACGAGACCTCCAACGTCTCTCTGAGCAGTCTGGTGATTTCATGCCTCGGAATGCTGCTCTTGTACCTGCCATTCATGGTACGCTTGATCTATGTAACTAGCCGCACGGACGGGATGGGACTGCACCGCCCATTCCCTATGCGCAGCAAGCTCCTGCCGGTGGTACCTGTAGTTTTCCTGACCATCGCGTTCAATGTTTTTTTTGAAGAATCCGGATGCTTGAAAGCCATTGCCGAGGCAACCGACAGCAACCTTCTTCAAGATTCCGTGAAAATGGTCATGAAGGGCGATTGGACGACACGCAGCTATGTGATCATCCAGGCCCTTATCATTGCACCCATTGGTGAGGAATGCTTGTTCCGCGGATTCCTCTTCAATATCATCCGTAACAAATGGGGAATCATCGCCGGCACAGCCATCTCCTCGCTAGTATTCGCCTCCATCCACTCTTCCCTGCCGCAGTTCATTCCTCTCTTCGTACTTGCGCTCCTGCAATGCAGACTCTACGTAAAAACGCGCACACTCGTAGCCCCCATCTTGGTTCACTTCATCTTCAATGCTATTTCTGTGGTAGTAGCCATCCTTCTTTCCCTAGCACCGGCCTCTGCATGAGCACGACCCCAACACCCATCTGCATGCTTGGAGAACAGGCGATGCTGCACCGCCTGCTTGATTGCCTGCCAAACACCACACAATCCGGACTTATCCTTGGTCCGGGAGACGACTGTGCAGTGACTCGAAGAGACATGCAATGGGATACCCTGCTCAAAACCGATGTCGTGGTAGAGGGAGTCCATTTTAGCGTGGACACTGAGCCTCGACTCATTGGTCGCAAAGCGCTGGCGCGGGCTCTTTCCGATATTGCAGCCATGGGCGGCATCCCGGAGCATGCACTTATTACCCTACTCATACACCCGCACCGCACTATGGAGTTTGTGGAAGAACTTTATGAGGGACTGTCTGACTTGGCGGTCTCCTATGGCGTGTCCATCGCCGGTGGTGAAACCTCTTCACTTCCGCAACCGGGATTGATTATCAATGTGACACTCATCGGCCGGGTGGAACGCGGTCACGCCATTTTGCGCAATGGCGGACAAATAGGCGATATTCTCTGCGTCTCTGGTCCCCTTGGTGGATCTTTTGCGAGCGGACGGCATCTCTCTTTCTCTCCACGTATCGAACTAGGCAAAGCGCTCCAGGCAGCGCAGCCACGCCCGCACGCCATGATGGATCTTTCTGATGGTCTGGCAGCAGATCTGCCACGTCTGGCTGAAGCGAGCCGTTGCGGCTATGAAATCGATGAAACGAAACTGCCTCTCAATACAGGTTGCACGGTTTCGGAGGCGTTAAACGATGGCGAAGACTACGAGCTTCTCTGCGCCTTGGCGCCAGAAACGGCTCCTCAGGTATGCACGCAGTTCGGACTCTTTCCCATCGGACGTCTGACGAAAAGAACACAGGGCAAGCTCTCCGGCGGTTGGCAACATTTCACCTCCTCCCCGCACGCATGAACGCATCTCAGATCCGCAACGTGCTGGAGCAATACGGCGTCTCCCCCTCCAAAGCTCTCGGCCAAAATTTTTTAGTAGATGAGAACATAGCCAAGTTTATCGTGGAATTGCTGGAAGTCGAGCCGCAGGATTGCGTGGTGGAGATTGGTCCCGGCGCGGGATCTCTTACAGAGCATGTGGCTCCGCTGTGCCGCAAACTTATCCTCGTGGAGTTCGATGCGCGCTTGGCAGATTACCAAAAAAAACGCTGGGCAAGCGATCCCCATGTGGAGGTACATCGTGCTGATGCTGCCAAGTGGGATCCACGTCCTCTATTCGTCGAACAACCGATTAAATTTTTGGGTAATTTGCCCTATTCTGCCGGCGGAGCTATTCTCGCTAATTTTTTGCACGGAGAAAGCCCCTGCAGCCGTGCGGTCATCATGCTGCAAAAAGAATTAATAGAACGCATACTTGCTCAACCGGGGGATGAGGCGTACGGTCTGCTCTCGCTGCGCATGCAAATGAATTGGGAAGGACGACTCGTGCGTATCGTGCCTCCCTCAGCATTCCGACCGCAACCGAAAATCGACTCCGCCGTGATGCTGCTCACTCCGCGGGATGCACGAAGTTTACCAGTGTACGATCATCGGCTCATGGACGAATTGATGAGGCGCTGCTTTGCTTGCCGGCGCAAGCAAATGCGCAAACAACTGCCCACTGAGCCACCGTGGACAGTCGTATCGGAGCAACTGGGCATCCCCTTCACCGCGCGCGCAGAGGAGTTGAACTTGCTGCAATGGATTGACCTCACTCGCGCGTACGATCCCAATCCTCTTGCTGCTATCCCTCAGAACGATTCGGAACTTTTTGATGTGGTCGATAAACAGGATAACGTTCTACACCAAGCAACTCGGCTACAAGTCCATAACTTGGGACTTATCCACAGAGCAGTCCATGTACTCGTATTTAACAAACATGGAGATTGCCTGTTGCAAAAACGCTCCACGCTCAAGGATCGTCACCCAGGCGTGTGGGATTCCTCTGCGGCTGGTCATTTGGATGCCGGAGAAGATTATGACCAAGCTGCACACCGTGAGCTAACTGAAGAATTATCTATTCCGCCGGATGTTCTACTTATCCCCATCGCCAAGCTTTCCCCTTCCCCCTCCACCGGTATGGAACATGTGCAGCTCTACGCCGTGCGCTTCGATGGCAAGGTCCGCTTCCCCGCCGCAGAAATTTCTGCCGTTATTCCGTTTCCTCCTGCTCTTATTGATGAGTGGCTGGCGCGCCGGCCAGGCGACTTCGCAGAGTCCTTTGCCACGTGTTGGAAATTGGCACGCGAAACATATCCTCACCTGCACAGTGCCGTGAGTCAAGGTAAATTACGAAAAAATTTGCCTTCTCTTATCGGGTAGAGCTAAAACGTACCCAATCACACATCGTAACGTTCCCAAACGAGACAGACTGGTTACTGATGCGATGGCTGCTCGATCGAATTGGTTTGTTTTTCTGACTTTTCGAGCTCACGCATGGCCTTTTCCCAACGTTCAATTTCTCGGCGCAGGGTCTCCACCTCCGGAGAATCAGGGTAGATTTCCTCTGCTTTTTGGAGGTATGTTATGCCTTCACTGATGCGTCGCTCGCGCAGAAAGCACGCAGCGGTCACTTTGTAGATGTAGCACTGCACCTCTGGCAGCCATGTTTTTTCCCCCGAGAGTTGGATCATAACGTCCCTCAAGCGATGTAAAGCCTCCAGTCGAGTAACACCTTTCAAATCACCCAAGCGTTTACTCGTCTCCTTTTCCACTTCTTCCACTTGTTCTCTCACCATACGGCGATTATTGAGCAACTGTTGCAATCCCGTCTTGTCTTCCGGATCGCTCTTGATAATAGCATCATTCAATCCAGGATACTTGTCTTGCCAATTCGTCGGCAACATCTCGCGCGCATGCATGAGCAATTGCGCACGCTCATACCCCTGTTCTTTGTCAGCTTTTGCCAGTTGATCTGCAAATTCCTTACGGAACTTCAACCCTTCGCGCAATGTTTTCATGACCTTTTCCGAATCAGCTCCCTTTGCCACCGCGTAAGCGAATCCGGCACTGTCTGACAACGCCACCGTTGGTAACTCCTCCACTCCGTACTGTACAATCACCTTTTCGAGCTCATCGGCTCGCTTCGGACTCACTCCTTTACCTCGAGGGTTCGGAATGGCTGCCTCAATAAGACGGAGGTTGTTTTGTCGCACAAAGTGGTTGAATTCGGCGGTAGAGAAGAGTGTTCGTCTCAGCTGCTCACTTGGTTTGTTCCACCCTGGTCCATCTATCAATACCAGTGCTAAATTATTCTGGACTGCAATCTCCATCATCACTCCCGCATAATCTTCGCTCCACTCTGCCTTACGCTCACACCCCGTGAGTACCGCGGCCAATACCAGTACCCACGCCCATCTGTCTTTTTTGTGTGCCATGAGGCTATGCTAACCTATTCAACGTGTTATTGTCAACTCTGATTTGCAGCAAAGTTGCGACCAATCTCACGAGATGCAATTCCAGTCCTGCCACGTACCCAGTCAAAACGCTCTCCTCACCTGCGATGCCGGCGAGCTTGTTGCTCAGCCATGGCTGCTTTCTGGGCATCCATCATGCGTTCCATCATACTTTTCCTCCTTTGCCCGGCCTGTTTGGGGACCTTACGCAACTCCGGTTGAGGCAACCGACGGATAATCCATGTTTGGATGATGGAGATGATGTTCGTGGTAGTCCAATAGAGGGCCAATGCACTTGGGTAATAGTAGCAGAAAGCAAAGAAAAAGAGTGGCATGAGTCGCATAATGCGCTGCTGCATGGGGTCCCCCCCAACCTGCGGAGTCATGCGCATCTGCAAGAGCATTGTGATAGCCATCACCACTGGTAGCACATTGACTGGCAGGTCATATCCAAAGATGGGAAGCGTGCACACAGTATCCATTTGCGAAAGATCATGCACCCAGCCAATGAAAGGAGCGCCACGAAACTCTGCTGCTGTCTGCAAAACGTAGAAGAAAGAGAAAAAAATGGGGATTTGTAGGAACATGGGCAAACAACCTCCCATGGGGGAGATGCCGTACTCGCGGTATAAGTTCATCATCTCCAAGCTGGCCTTCTGCTGGTCATTAGCATACTTTTCTCGGATTTCCTTTACTTTGGGCTGCAAGAGGCTCATGCTCTTCATACTCATGTAGCTCTTACGATAGAGCGGCCATATGATAAGTCGCACCACAAACGTCATGGCTACAATTGCCCACCCCCAGTTGCCGAACCAATTGTAGAAAACATTGATGAGCCAGTTCATGGGATAGCTGATGATATGAAATATCCCATAATCCATGATATGATCTATCTTGGGGATCTCCTGAACCATATCATTGAGCATAAGGTTGAGCTTCGGTCCGGCAAAAATGTTGTAGGAGAGAGTTTGCGTGCCCCCAGCGGCATCAGTCGTTGCAGCTGCCAATGTAAATTCTGGCACTCCTATTGCACTTTCAACCCCTTCCGCACTCTTGTGTTCTTTACCTGGTAGTGTTATCCCCTTCAAAGGAGCCGCATAATAGGTACTCACTGTCTGACCACCCAAGGGTTGAACCAGTGTAGCATAATACTGATTCATGACGCCCACCCAAGCAATCGGATCGCTCACGGTTTCCGTAAGGCGCTCTTTTGCACTACCAAACCACGGTCGGAAGCTGCTTGTACTCTCTTTGTGAAATGCCTTATCTTCATTGCGAATGTAATAAGTAAACTGCGTCCACTCCGTCGGAGAAATCGGACCAGCTCCTCCTGCGTATAAGCCCCAATTTTTGGCACGTCGGGTTTTAGTCCCCAAATTCTGTATCTGCACATTGAGCTGCAGACAATACGCATTCCCTTCCACTGTGTCCTTCTCTACCTGCAAAGGTTTAAGCACGTACACTTTCACAATACGCAGGTCATTCAACCGCCCTTCCAGTGTTACTTGGTGATCATTTGTCTCCCCCGGCACCACGTGGTAGTCTGTGTGATCAAAAATCGGGGTCTTATCCGCACCTACCTCAAACATGAATGTTCCTATCCCCTGAGGCGCCTGTGAGTTGAGCTTCACAGCATCTCGCAAATCTTCCCTAGTACTGTTAATGGCCTTTCCAACCATCTCCACGCTGCGAATAGAGCCTCCAATGTCCTGAAAATCAAACTTGGCCACTTCTTGTCCCCGCGAATTGCGAGAGCTGAGGGTCGCTACTACCTTCGGTTCCTTCTTGGCAGCCAACTCCGGCTCCGAAGATTCCACTGCTGGGGTTGGTTCGGTCTGCGTAGCAGAACCCGGCGCTTGCGCAGCAGGAGTCGCAGCCGTGGGCATTGATTGTGCTGCGGGAGAAGAAGAGGGCGTGGAGTAATACCAGTTAACCCCAAGCAAAATTGCACATATCGTCACTACAAACCAACCTGTCTTGTCCATAATATTTCAGTGTTTACATTGATGCTTTGGGGGTACTGGGTCATACCCAAATCCACCCCACGGATTACAACGCAATATGCGCCATATCCCCAACGCTACGCCTTTGAGGACCCCATGTACTTTCACCGCCTCAATGAAATATGCCGAACAGCTCGGTCTGAAGCGGCAACCCGACATCGGTCCGCATAACACATGCATCGGTCTGCTTAAATAGCGTTGATAAAATAAAACTGGCAGTATAAGCGCTCTTCTCAACATGTCTCTCCTATCATTTTTCTGTGCCGTTCTATCAACCGTCTCATCTCCTGCTGTAACTCCTCGTAACCCGCTCCGGTAGCACCCTGCCTCACGACCACAACAACATACTGACCTTCCTCTAGTACGTCCCCTTGCTCACGCAAGAGTTCTCGTATCTGCCGCCTCAACCTGTTGCGCACCACCGCATGCCCCAGCCGTTTGGTCGTTATGATGCCGAAACGCGAATGCCCTTTCTGCTTACCAGGAGGCAAGGGAGACAAGCCCACGACGAAGTAGCGCCCTGTGCAAGAGCGCCCCCGCAGGCGCACACGCGCGAACTCCCCTGCTCGCTTTATTGTGTGCTGACGTCGCAGTTGCATCTCCGGTGGGATTGAGTTTCCCGGCTACGCAGATCACCCCGCCCTTACCGGGGATTTCACACGCCGTGCTGTACGGTATGGCGCTTATAATGCACTTCTGCTCCTTTCGGGAGCAAACGCTTACGCCCTTTGGCACGACGGCGAGCCAGCAGGGCACGTCCATTCTTAGAAGCCATGCGTGCGCGGAAGCCAAACTGACGCTTACGACAGCGTTTGGAAGGCTGATAAGTTCTCTTGCTCATAGTTTTTACGGGTGATTGAAAGTTTCCGCGTTCAGCACGCGAGCGCCTATGGTACCCTATTATCAGGACATGTCAAGTACAATTTTGCCGCCATAATCAAAAATTTGCGTTGGCAATATACGTGCATATTTTCCTCTGGCAACAAACCTAAACATCTCGAGATTTCGGCAAATTTGTGCGCAGCAATTCTCCATGTACTGTACTCTCCCTCCGCACCACGCCGTATTCTTAAAATGATGGATAAACGCCCACGCCCGGTGTCGCCAGAATTGATCCCGCCGCCCTGGGCACCGACCCACCTAACCCACAGCGACACTCTCGCAGCAGCTCAGGGTTCCTGCACCATGAACTTAAGCTCGGCCTCGCAAGTGACTTCGCCATTCACTTTGCAACGACCGGTGGCCACACCAATGGCACCGCGCATTTTAGTGAGCTCCGTTTCAATGATAAGAACATCTCCCGGAACTACTGGACGACGCCACTTAACCTTGTCACAGCTCATAAAGTAGCCGATCTTCCCCTGATTCTCAGGGATACGCAGCATAAGGATCGAGGCAACTTGCGCCATGGCCTCCACCTGCAACACCCCCGGCATCACCGGATGCCCCGGAAAATGTCCTTGGAAAAAAAGCTCATTCATGGTGAGATTCTTTTGCCCCACACACTTGGTGTCCCCCTCAAAACCCAAAATTCGATCCACCAACAAAAATGGGTAACGATGCGGCAAGAGCTTAAGCACCTCCGCTGTATCCAGCACAGCATCGCCCGCCGGAAGAATGACGGGTTTAGGCCGCATGGCCTCCATGCTCTCGTATGTTTTCTGGAGCTTGGCAGCCATCTGCGTATTTATACCATGTCCCGGCATAATGGCAATCACGTGCCCAAGCACCCGATGTCCATTAAGAATAAGATCACCGATGAGATCCATGGCTTTATGGCGCGCGCATTCGTTATGATGACGCAAGCCACCCGCACAGATGTACTGGTCACCCTTAATGACGATAGCATTGTCAAGCGTACCTCCTTGAATGAGCCCCTTGTCAAGCAATGGTTGTATATCCTCGTAAAAGCAAAATGTGCGCGCGTCTGCCAATTCCTTTTCGTAAATCTCCGGCGTAATTTCAGAGTTGAAATACTGCGTCACACGACCATTCGGACCGACGGCTGTGAGCGACACGCGAAACTTTTTGTCCGGCAATATAACAATCTGAGATCCGTTCTTAGTCTCCACGCTTACTGGTTCGCGGATTTCCCACACGTTCAGAGAGGCTTCTTGCTCTACAACCCCTGCCTGCTTAATAAGTTTCACAAAAGGTGCTGCCGACCCGTCGCAAATGGGCGGCTCATTCGCGTCCATCTCCACAATGGCGTTGTCCACCCCCATACCCGTAAGCGCAGAAAGCACATGTTCCACCGTATGCACATTCACGGATCCTTCCGCAAGCGTCGTCGCGCGCTCCACGGTCTGCACATTGGCAACAGACGCATCGATGAAGGGCTTGTCCGGCAAATCGACGCGGCGAAACTTCAGTCCGGTGTCAGGAGAAGCCGGTTTAAGAGTGAGCTTCACCGGGTGTCCTGTGTGCAGGGAAGTGCCCTGTATTGAAGCAGCCTTGGCGAGTGTCTTTTGTTTCTCAATGACCATAATACGGGTGTATTGTACTCCTTCTTGCCCCTTTTGTGAAGCGAAAAAACACGGTTTTGTTTGCAGGGGCATCGCTTCGCTTAAGGTACACAAATCAGGGTAAGAAAGTGCCCATCCGACCTAAATTACTAAGACGAGGTTGGAGTCCCTATCCCATGCAAATGACACAACCTGCAGCAGAAGAGTCGTCCATAATAACCTCGCCCACGGCAGGTAAGCGAATGGTGCCAGAGGAAGGATTTTTGACGCTCACAACGGGTGTAACAATAGTGGCCTGCACATCGGATTTTTCAAAAGCGAGATCTGTTTCTACCATCTCGCAGTCGTGCAGCACCAAATGGCGACAGTAGCAAAGCGGTTGTGTACCTATGATCTTGCAACGCTCCAGGGTAAGGTCTTCTGCATACCACCCCAGATACTCACCGTCAAGCACACTATCGCGTACAACCACATGACGACAGTGCCACAGAGCATCCTTGGTACGAAGCTCACAATGTTCCAGCAAAGCATTCTGCGCATATTGAAAGGAGTATTTGCCGTGCAAAATGACACGGCGAAACACTAACTCCCGAGAGCGAAGCATGAAGTATTCACTCTCGACTTCACACTCTTCAATACGCACACGATTAAGAAACCATCCAAACTCGGGTGATTTGATGTCGCTGCGTTCCACTCGTACACCGCTACATTCACGAAACGCCTTGATGCCATGCAACTGAGAATCCAGCACATGAGCATGTCGGACATACCACATAGCCGCCCGGCAATTGGGCGTTAACTCGCATCGCTCCATCCTCAAACCATCCACGTGCCAACAAGGGTAACGCAAATCAAAGCGGCAATCTTTCGTTGTGATATTGCTACTTTCTTTAAGTACACTTTCACCATCGGCAGGCCCTTCAAAGCGGCACCTTTGCACGATTAAATCACGACTGCCATACAGAGCGCGCTCCTCGTCATAAGTTTGATCGCTTATTGTCGTCATCCTTTCTCTCACTCACGGTTCATTTACTCACGCGACACCCCCGCGCGAACATGTTCAATCACACGCCCACGATCAACTGAAACCAAGGTAGGAAGTCATCAACTGTAAGCAGACTCTACCTTCTGAGCCACATCCCTGTACCCGTAATCAACCTCGTAGATGACTTTATAGCTCTCCAGAGCCTTCTCTTTATTACCTGCCGTGTCATACAGCGAAGCAATTGTGTAAAGCAGTTCTTTCTTGGTGTCATCCATGTTCACATACTCGGTGTTGGCTTCCTCGAGTTGTCGAATAGCCATATCTGTCATATTTTTGGCAGCGTAGCACTTGCCCAGCATGAGCATAGCTTTCACGCGCAAGTTGGGGTTGGTGCGGGCGCGCTGCAGAGCAGGAATCGCTTCAGAATATTGCTCAGCATCGTAGAGAGCCTGCCCATACTTGAACTGCAGTTGGGCATCGGTTGGATTGGCGTCCACACGTGACTTGGCGTCTGTCACCACAGCCTGCGCTATCTCTTTCTTACGTTGAGCCAAATGAGCCTTAGCCTCCTCGTTGTTTGGATCCTTGTCCAGCACTCCTTGGTAGTACTCAAGCTCAGCCTGCATCACCTTCTCATGCATTTCCATCGCTTTGTCATTGATCGACAGATCTGCTGAACCACTCAGTTGGAAAGCGTAGGCGTAAAAAGAGTACGCATTGGAAAAGTCTTCCATCTGCTCGTAGACGGCTGCTATACCTTTCACCACTTGAAGATTTGTGTTATCCGCTGCGTATTCCTGGGAGAGTTGAGCAAGACGCGCCTCCATCTCGGCTCGCGTCAGCCCCACTTTATCCGCACTCTCCAAATCTGCCGTCGCGTTCTGGTTCTTCATCTTGGTGCGGAAGTCGCCACTGCCTTCCCAGTTGCCTTGGCGCATTGATGCACGCGCTGCACAGTCTTTCTCACCCCGCTGTGCCACCGGATCGGTGTGGTCAATTTTGAGGATGCGACGATATGTCTCAGCGGCCTCAGAAAACTGCTCGTGCTTGATATAATGGCTCGCCAACAGGTGCAAATGCTTTTTCGGGTTTGGTTGCCCTTGGCATATCGTCTCCAGCGCAAAAGCGGCCAATTCCGGCAGGTTCAAATCTGTAGCGGCAGCAAAGAGGCTTTCATTGGCTGGTATGGAATAAGGATCTTTCTCCAGCTCGTCTTCTATCGTCGTGATAGTCGTCTCCGGATCGCGGCGTGTTGTTGTCAACCTCACTCCGGTTAGGATGGAAGACTTACGCCCGGCATCCGGCGTCACCTTCACTTCGCATGCCCGCAACACTTGGCGCCCTTTCAGGAAACCTGGTGCGCGCTTGATCAGCGTTCTCAGGATACTGACCGCATACTTGTAATTTTTGGCTTCCACAGCCTGCTGTGCTTTGATCCAAAGTCCCACTTCGGCAGCAGGGAGTTCCTTATCGGTGATGATGGTAATCATAGGGAAAGAGGCGGTTGCCATTAACCTGTGCATGACAGGCCATCGGCGTTTTCGGAGAAAATGCTTCTTCCTATCTACCACAATCGGAATAAGATTTCAATCTTGTTTTTCAAAAAAATGATGATAAAGTGATTTCATGATGCGTGCTGATGCCCTTCTGAGCCGATTCGGTTATTGTTCTCGGCGGGAAGCCGCGAATTGGCTGCGTGACGGTCGGGTATCCCATCGTGGCTCTAAAGTCTCTAATCCAGCTGAGCGTCTCTCTCCCGAACAAGTCTTAGTAGACGGTGTCCCTGTCCCTTTCCCCAACGGCCTTTTTGTTGCTCTTCATAAACCTGTCGGATATATATGTTCCCACTCTCGTGAGGACGACTCCCCTACGATTTTTGAACTTCTGCCGCCGAGCTGGATAGCACGCTCGCCAAGCGTACAATCTGTCGGTCGCCTGGATAAAGAGACATCCGGGCTGTTGCTGCTCAGCGATGACGGAGGTCTTGTGCATGCTCTCACATCCCCACGGCGCCACATCCAGAAAGTGTACGAATACCGCACGGTCTCACCGGTTCCGCCAAAAGCCACTGCCCTCTTCGCCTCCGGCAGCTTCACTTTGAACGGAGAAAAGACCCCTTGCCTGCCCGCCACACTGGAGCCAGATGCCACCGACCCCTATCACGGTCTTTTACACTTGCATGAGGGCCGCTACCACCAAGTGCGCCGGATGCTCGCTGCCGTGGGCGCCCCGGTTGAGAAACTCACCCGCGTGGCCATTGGTCCGCTGCAGCTCTCTTCCCTCTCTTTACGTCCCGGCGAGTGGATTTCCGTTAACCCAAAACTTTTCACCAGTGTTCCGTGACTTTCCTATTGCCGTACACCCAGACTTTTCCGTAGTCTACGAGGATGAGGACGCGCTGGTCGTGGACAAAGCAGCACCGCTCATCATGCACCCCACCGGTTGCGTGCGCCGTTATGAGCCTACCCTGCTTGGTGGTGTATCTCAGCTTCTTGCCTATGAACTGGCCTGTGGTGGCTGCGTGTCACTTATCAACCGCCTGGATCGCGAAACAAGCGGTCTCGTGCTAATCGCCAAAAATGCTGCCACTGCTCACGAGCTCGGCTGTGCTATGCAACGTCATCTCATCCGAAAGCGCTACCTAGCTATCGTACGTGGGTGGCCTGTTTGGGATTCGGCTTGCTGCGCCGAGCCTCTGGCTCCCATGCACACTTTCACCGCCACGCGCGTTCGGGTACGCCAAGGCTGTCACCCCAACGGTCGCCCATGCCGTACATTGTTCCACATTATGAGGCGCATCACGGCACATGGAAAGCTGCCAGATCTCGCACTTATTGAGTGCCTTCCCATCACTGGCCGCATGCACCAAATCCGTGCTCATCTTTCCTTCCTCGGCTTTCCCATCCTCGGCGACAAAATATACGGCCCGGATGAATCCTGCTACCTCGACTTCATACGTGATGGCTGGACTCCCCAACTCGCTGCGCGTTTGCTTCTGCCACGCCAAGCCCTCCATGCCTGCGATCTGGAGTTCCCCCTTCACGGGCAAACCATCCGCGTGCACGCTGAATTGCCGTCTGATTTAACGGCTCTTTTGTCAGTTGAAGTTGCTTGATTTTTCACGAGTTCGGGTTATAATGGACCTGTTATGGACGACAAGAAGAACGAGCTGTTACAAATCCTGCTAAAAAAATCCATCAAGACCGGGCACTTCATCCTCGCTTCCGGCAAAGAAAGCGACTTGTACTGCGATTGCCGAGTCACGACGCTGGATGCCCACGGCGCCAACCTCATTGGTGAGCTCGGCTGGCAACTTGTGCGAGATGTCATTCTCCCCCGTTTCCCTTCCATCTCTGCCATCGGCGGTATGACCATGGGCGCCGACCCCATTTCTCTGGCCATCGGCATGTATTCCGCTTCTGCTCCTTCTCCCCTCAGTGTGTTCACCGTCCGCAAGGAACCGAAAGATCACGGCCGCGGCAAGCGTATCGAGGGAAATTTTTCTGCCGGCGATTCCGTTATCGTGGTGGATGATGTGATCACCACCGGCGGCTCTACCATCAAGGCCATTGATGCCATTGAGGCAGAGGGAGGCAAAGTTCTGGCCGCTTTTGTGCTGGTGGATCGTGAGGAGGGTGGACGTGAAACGATTGAAAACCGCGGAGTACCGGTCTATTCACTCTTCACGCGCCGTAGCATCTTCGGTGATCAATAACTCCATGCTTCCACTGCTCGCAGGGATTGAAGGCACGGCGCTCTCGGATCGAGAGCACGCCCTATTTTCCCGTCTGCAGCCTGCCGGTTATATCCTCTTCTCTCGCAACATGCAGGATCCCGAGGAAACGCGGGAACTTACTGATTCCCTACGCCGTATTTCAAATGGGTTGCACGATCCCATCATCGCAGTGGACCAGGAGGGCGGGCGCGTCATTCGCACGGCGGCGCTTGGCCTTTTCTTTCCCTCTGCCGCCGCCCTTGCCGCCTCCCACGACACTCATCTCATCGAACAAGCGGCGCTCCTCATCGCGCGCTGCCTGTTTTCCTTGGGCATCAATACAGATCTGGCACCAGTGCTTGACCTCTCCTCGCCCCGTACCAATGCCTTAAACGGACGCTGTTGGGGGGCCGACACTCAGGACGTCATCTCTTACGCCGGGTTGTGGAATCGGGTACTCTCTCGCCGGGGCATCATGACTTGTGGCAAACATTTCCCGGGCATGGGTGCAGCTCAGTGCGATCCTCATTTCACTCTACCCACCATCGCAACTTCGCGCGCTGCCTTCCTAGATGACGGCGCCGCCACACCCTTCACCGCGCTCATGCCGGAACTTCCCTCCATCATGGTAGCGCATGTGAAAGCCACCGGACTGGATGCCCAACTACCATCCTCTCTCTCGCCCGTTGTAGTGGGGGATTTTTTGCGCAACCAGCTGGGGTACGAGGGCGTGGTGTTTACTGATGACCTGTGCATGGGGGCCATCACCTCTCTTTACCCCCCGGACCAGGCAGCGCGCCTCGCTCTACTGGCCGGATGTGATGCCCCCCTCATCTGCCACCACGCCAGCGACCTGCTGGAAGCAACCGCAGAGGCGCTACGCGATGTTCCTCCGCAGATTTTACAGCACGCGGAAGAACGATTGGAGCGCTTCCGCATGCTCATCCCAAATGCCCTACCCCCTATGACTTTCCTTGCTCATCGTGACTTTACGCGTGATCTGCAGGCTTTCTGTTCCCGCATCCCGGAACCTGTTGTCCCCATTGCTTCCTCCCCCGTACAGCACATGTGAGCCGCCGTCAAACCAAAGCTGCTTGGTGAATTTTTTGCACCTGTAGGGGAGGTCGGTTGCCCTCCAACCAATTGAGATGTGTGGTAGTGATGAATACCTGACCATCAGGAGGTAAAGCCTCGAGCAGAGCTTTGCGCCGCTGTGGGTCGAGTTCGCCGAATATATCGTCTATGAGCAGTACTGGGGCACAGCCCGTCTCCGTTTGCAACAAACTTGCCTGCGCCAGCATGAGGGCCACAGCTAAGGTGCGTTGTTGCCCCTCGGATGCGTAAGCTGCCGCAGGTTTGCCATCAATGCTCAGCTGCACGTCGTCACGATGTGGTCCAACGGTGGTAAATCCCGCGCGCAAATCTGCTCCCAACGCCTGCACGATGCCCTGCAGAAGCGGAGGACGCGCTGAGAAATCGTAATGCAACGAGACCAATTCGCGCGAGTGTCCGCTGATGCGCACGTGGTAATCGGCAACGTGTGGCTCCAACAAGCGTACTAGCTCCTCGCGCAGAACCATAAGTCGCTCCCCATGCCGTGCAAGAACCTCCGCATAGCTTCGAAGCGTCCGAATATCCGGTTTAGCGTGTCGTAGCAATAGATTGCGCGATTTGAGAGCGCGTTTGTAGTTAAGAAGCTCCTCGCGGTACTCTGGATGCCACTGAGTACCAAGAAAGTCCAAATAATCACGACGCAACTCGGCGGCGCCGCTCACCAGTCCCAAATCGCGGTTGCCGAGCCATGCCACCGGCGGCGCGGCATTCAAATATTGCGCGTAATCACGCACTTCATTGCCATCCACTTGCATTTCGAGACGGTGTTCTTGCCACACCACGCGACGCCGGTCACGCTGTGTATCCATGGACACCCCGAACTGCACGCACCCGTGCCGCACGAGGCGGGATAGCCTGCCCGTGCGCGGGCTGTGCAACGTAAGGCACACGCAGATAGCCTCGATTAAACTTGTCTTCCCCTGCGCATTATCCCCAAGCAGCAGGGCGCCCCGTTCCGGGATATCCCAGTCGAGTTGCCCGTAGCATCGAAAATCTCTCACTCGCAGTGCCTGTAGCATCACTCAATCTCCGAAGGCAAAGCGCGAATGGCATCCATAATCTTCTGCCCCAAGCGCAACTGGGCTTGCCTTCCTTTGGCGCGCAGCTCTTCCGCGCTGAAGTGAATAGGGTCGCCCACACTCACCGTGAGGGGAAAGAACCTCAGTCTTTTACTGTGGATGGGCAGGCTCTCAAAAGCTCCCTCAATGCGCAACGGCTGCACGGGGACAGTTGCCAACTTACTGATGATGAGGCCGATACCTGGCATGGCCTCATGAATCTCGCCATCCGGACTGCGCGAACCCTCCGGAAATATGACGATACGTCCCCCACCGCGCAACAGCCGCATCACCTTCAAGATGCTCCCGGGATCCGGCCTATCCTGGTCAATCGGCAGCGCGCAGAGAAGAGGGAGCATCTGCTTCATCACAGGCGGATCAAACAAGGTTTTACGCGCTAAGAAATGCACGGGACTCTCAAACATTTGCCCGAGCAATGGCGGGTCAATAAAGCTCTCGTGATTGGCCACATAGATGCACGCCCCGCGTTGGATGAGCTTATCATACCCGATAATGCGGAGCTGAAAGAAGCTTCCAAATATCCCGCGCAGCAGCGAATGTCCTAAAAAATAGACCGGATTCATACCTGGACCTGCGTTTTGTCTTTGATATCATCCACAATTTCAGCCACGACCTGTTCAATGGTCATGTCTGAGGTATCGATCACACGCGCATCAGTTGCTCGAGCAAGTGGGGCGCACGCTCGCTCGCGGTCGTTCTTATCGCGCTCGCTGATGGAATCTGTCAATCCTTGCGCCGCACGACGAGCCGCGCGCACTTCTTCCGACGCCGTCACAAAATACTTGAACGGTGTGTCCGGGAAAACCACGGTGCCGATGTCACGGCCTTCCATCACTACCGCCTCGCTCTCGTTGTACTCGCGCTGCTTATGCAGCAGGAAAGCGCGCACCTCCGGGATAGCAGCAATCAGCGATACACTGTCGTTCACCACCGGCTCGGTAAGCTCGCTCCTCAGGCGTTTCCCGTCGCAGAGTACAGCAGAACTTGCCCCATCCTTTCCGAAATCCAGCGGCATGTTCGGCAACATTTCAGTTATTTCTTCACGTTGAGCGGGCGACACACCCTGCTGAGCCAAATACCATGCTATGGCTCGGTACATAGCCCCGGTGTTGATGAAGGTATACCCCAACTCTTGAGCCACAAGTTTGGCTACTGTCGATTTACCGGACGCCGCCGGTCCGTCTATAGCTATTGCCGGTGGTTTCATACGCTCACCAGTATAGTTCGCAGATGCTCACCTGTCAAGGCGGAGCAATCAAACAACTGCTATTCACAATCTGCGATACACCTTTTGTTTAAATTTAATGCTTTGCTTGGACCGGCTGAGTTAAAGCAGAGTGTAAACTTTGAAAACCGTGTGGAGATGTCGTTAAAAAGCGGAGGAAATATCCATGCTGAATATGGTCACGCTGCTAAATTTCCTGTGTTGTAGACGTCAACTGTATTTTCTGATGCTCTTGGCTCGGGTTTTCTGTCGATACATTACCGCGCGTAGCTGTGTAGCGAATCAACGGCCAATGGGGCCATATTAACGATGAGAAAGGTGACCAGCACTGCGGCAAAACCGAGGAGAAGCAGAGCGCGTTGTTTGCCTGCGCTTGACTCTAGCGTGTGAAAATAAATGAGATAGGTCAGCCAAGTGATGAGTGACCACACTTCTTTGATGTCCCACGCCCAATAGCGTCCCCACGCTGCATCCGCCCACAGCGCGCCGCTGCACAGTCCCAAAGTTAGGAAAGGAAAAGCCAAGCGCGCCAACATATGGGCTGCCGCAAGCCGGTCCAGCCGGTGCTCTCCCCAAGCTCCCACCGCGTAGAGTGCCGAGAGTGCCAGCATCGCATACGCCGCCACGTAGCTGGTAACATGTGGCACAAACCACGCAGATTGCAGTGCCGGAACCTGTCGCCACCCAGCCTGCAGCGGCATACACAGCGCCCCGATGAGCGCCACTGTTGCCACCCCGGCCATACCTGAGCCCACCTGAACTCCTCTGCGTTTCAGGTACAACCACACCGGCGCGAGCATAAGAGGTAGAACACAGAGTACGTGGCGCATATTGCCCAATGGCGGAGCCTGAGCTACCCAAGTATTGACCGCAAGAAGTAGCACACAGTTCACCAGACCCACACCCAGCACACGTTCCCCCAAAAAAGAGCCACGTCGCACGAGCAGCAGCGTACCTGCCGCTGCGAAAAGCGACGCCGACAGAGCAGTGAGTATCGTGAGGAGAGTGTTCATACCCGTATGGATCGCTTGTACCCAAAAGCCCACGCAAAACAGCAGAGGAGAACGCCCAACAGTCCGGCAAACACCAAAGGGCGCCCCGGAGCACGGCGAAGCAAAAGCTGCACCTGACTTCCGTCTGCACTGCAATTCATCAAGTAAATCTGCCAACCATCCCAGCTCGCTGGTTCATTCACACGCAGAGTGACCTCTCGTGCTTCTCCTCCACCTCCCGCGGGGGCGAGACGGCACACGGCCCGGTACTCCTTCACCGGACCTGGCTGCTGTACCAGTATACGTAGGGGCTTCCCTGGAAGTGCCAGATACCGCTCATCAGAACCCGGTAATGCACGTAATTGACCTGCGTCCCATTCTTCCTGTCCACAACGGATGCGCGTACCCCGTCGGGTGGCTATTGCGACTGGCATCCAGTGTCCGCCTTGGTGTACTATCAATCTGTACAATTCCGCATTCTCATAGTGTGACACCTGCAAGTTTTCTACGCCTACCGCAAAGGGAAGCCTCTGGTCGGCTTCCTGACAATGACCCGTGGGTCTCTCTCCCACACGACGTGTAACCATATAACGCTGCTCAGAGCAAATGTCCACGAAAGCACCAGCCACCAACAAAGCGATACTCAAGTGTGCCACGGCAAGCCACAATTTTTCCACGCGCAAACTCAGATATGCCAAGTAGCCAAATATCGCCGAAAACAGCAGCCCCATCACTGAAAAACATCCCATGCCTACCGCCCCAAACCACATGCCTCCGCCCATACCTGCACAGCGCAACACCTCCTGCCCGCAGTACACCAGCACTCTTAGTCCGGCAGCCACAAAAAATAGAGAGATAACACCCATCCCCATGCGGAGTCTGTATCCCAATGAATTTTTCCACGCCATCCAAAAGCTCAACAACCCGGACACGCCCCCCAACACGCACATGAGTCCCCCTCGGTACACTTCCTCCACCCCACCCCATGGCAATCCCCCTGCCAGAAGCAATACACATACCGCGCCAAGTAGCATCACACTCGCGTGCAGCATGAGTCTTCCTCCGCTCATCTCATCACCAGTTCCATGTAAGGGCAAAGACACCCATCAATGAATTTTTGTCTTGCGTGCGGTAAGAGCGACTGTGTAAAAGCATTCCGACATAATAATCAATCCCTCTGCAAGAAACACCCACGCCTAACTGACCTTGCACCTGCCACGGCGTCCGCCCACAGGTGCGGTCAAAGTGGTGAAATACTCCGCCATCAATTGTCATGTCACGTGCTACGTACTCGCTATACACGCCGGCCAGCAGAAAATAAGATATTTTGTTGCGGTCATAGCCGGGCTTGCGCAACAAACTGACACTAAAATTACCAGTATCAATCTCGTTTGTTGTCATGCTCGGTGGTAGATTATATCCGAGACGGTAAAGTATACCCGCGCCTCCGGAAATATTAAAGGTTCCCAACGACTCCCGGATGTACACACGCGTCTCACTCTCCCACCCATGGCGTAACGTACGCTCCTTCACCAACCATTCTTGGCGAGATGTCAGTTGTACCGTTACTTCTGACTTTACTTGGTCATCCCACCCGCGCCATTTTTCCATACCAAGCAAATCATGCACCGCATTTTGGGTTTTTCCTGCAAGCGATGCCTTGCCCGTAGTGCCCACCTGCATCTCTGTGCCGCAGCCGAACTTCGCACCTCGGTACAGGTAGCCGCCACCAAGCGCCAGATAACCGCAATAGGGATGCTGCTCGGAAACATTCCCGAAAGTATGTTCCTCAGGAGTGTACATATTCTGGGTCAATGTCAGCGCCCATGCATGTTTTTCCGAAACCTCACGCGTGTAGTCAATGCGCGTACCGTGCGAAAAGTTACTATCCTCCCCAGAAATGGAATCATTCTGGAATACTCCACGAAGATGATTCTTCGGCATGTCCGTGCAAACAGTTTGCTGTTGTTGTTGTATCGGATTCGTATATCCTGCTACACCAGCTAACGCTGCATAGACTACGGCAGGTAAAAGTCCCATGCCCCTTAATCTATTCCAATAATCCTCCAGCGTCAAGCTGAAAGTGCCGGACTGAAATCTATTGTGGATCGCAAAATCAAGTACGAAAAAGACCAAAGAAAACAAATTCCTGTGGAGAATTCGAGTTTAAGCTGCACGGACGTTCCACGCCTGATTTCACGGCAGATAATGACGGAGTGACAAGCCAAAAGATTGGCAATCCCACTTGCGGACTTGTTATCACGAAAACCCTTTCCGGAATTGATATGCCCTGCAACGAACAACCCAGCCCCTTTTTATGCCATGATTTGTGGCACGTTTAATTTTGAAAGGCATATAACAATGCCAAGTGGGAGATTTTCATTGACATGTGCAAGGGAAAAGATAGAATTCTCCTGGTGCCGTTTCCAAATGTTGAGCGCCGGGTATGGTGTGAGACAACGAAACGGTTCTCAACAACCAATACTACGTAATATGAAAGTTCGATACGCATTACTAGCAATGGCGGCAATGTTAACGCCGTTGATGGCTGCTGAGCAGATTTCAGCTGAGGAATTCGCCAAGCTTCCAGGGTTCTCCGCAAAGCGCCTTACGGGTTCCTTCACGGTGGGGTACGACACCAACTACGTGGGACGGGGTCTGGTAATTTCTCACTCCGTAGCAGAGGGTGACAGCTCCGAACTCGCGGCCTTAAAGTTGAACTATGACGTTGGTCATAAGCAGCAACAGTGGAGCATTGATAGCACAATTTCATACCGGGCGGTGAGTTCCGGGCATACCATGTATGGGTCGGCCACATACGCGGCAATCAATAGCTCGTCCCCTGTCTACGTACGCCCGCGAAATGTGGAAAACGAGTTTGCCGTGTTGACCGCTGTGAAGTACAGCGGTAAGAAAGGACGTGTGTCCTTGGGGCATGAGTTTGTCCACGGCGGCTTATTAGGCGCCTTTGCCAAGCACTTCCGTCAGCAGAGCGCGTCCTGCGTGAATGAAGTCTATCTGGAGACAGTATGGACACCGACCAAGTGGGCGGAAGTAGGTCACACATTACGTTTGAGTCTCCAAGGTGTGCAGGGCTGGTGGTTTGAGCCGTATGTGACCTTCAAGGCACCGATTATCGGGGATCCGGAGCATATGAAGCTGGCTGGCGTTGTCACATTTGCAATGAGCGCTACAGCAAACTATTTCGATGAAGGACACCACGCCAATGCAAACGGTGCGCAGGCTTTCTGGATCAAGCTTGCTACACCGTACTTTGCCACCAAACGCTTCATCATCACTCCGGCAGTGAGTTTCAACTGGCTTGGAGCAGGTGCTCAGAAAGCAGCACGGACCTCGCTGCTTCGTTACTACACGGGGGACAGCACGCTGGTGCCATACCGCAACTTTGGTGTGGTGGGCAGTGTAACGTGTACATACCTGTTCTGATCGAAGGATAAATATACAGGATTTGCAATCAGGGGCGGGCCTGCCCGCAGGCAGGTCCGCCTTATTTTGTACAGAGGTAATAAAATAACAAACTACATTCTGAGAAAGCCCCTTGCTTTCCACATCGCTTTTCCCGACCATTTCAACAGACAGACCAACGTATGTCAGCCATCAGTGTACACGGACAAGAGAACGTGATTGCGCCGGGATTTTATATGCCAAACCGGCTGAGTGTGCAGGCGTGCAAAGCACTTAATTACCTGCTTCAGGGAAGACTTTGCTATATCACGGATAAGGCTTTTCCACCGCAACCAAAGGTGGAGGAATATTTACTCAGCAAAAAGGTATTTATCGATCGATTTGATTTCCAGCACTCCACGCCACTAGCGGCGCGGGAACATGTACATGCGCTTATGCGGAGTGGGCGGAGCGTTATCTTCTTGCCCGGCCAGCTCTCACGGGTACGAGGATCTGTCACAGAGGTACCCTCGTTGTTTTTGGAATATGCGGATGCGATGAATATACCGGTTGTACCTCTGTTTTCGGGGTATTACGGCACGACATTTGATACGCTGTACCGGGATATGCCGGAAAGTGACAGCCATGAGGAATTTTACGTATTGCCGAGGCTGTCAGCCATGACGCAGGGAATGGGAGCACGTTTGCTGATGGTATGGCTCGAGAAAGGGATGGAAGTGCTCTCGGATCAGCCTCTGCTTCAAGAATCCCTCACTTCGCATTTGGTTCATTCGTTACACAAATACGGTCGGGAGGAAATGATCGACGGAATGACCGGTGCCACCGTACCGTACTACAAGATACTCGGCGTGGCAATGACTGTGTCAAAGCACCTGCGCAGACGCGGAGAAAAGCGAATAGGCATAATTTTACCACCGGGACCGGGAGGCACGATATGCTTGTTGGCCTGCATGCTAGCCGGCATTACCCCAGTGATGATCAACTACGCTACCTCTCGTGCATCATTTGAAAGCACCGTGAGACAAGCAGAGTTAAAGTATTTCATTACGGCGCACCGTTTCATGGAAAAATTGCCCAATTTCGCGTGGCCACCAAAGGAGCGGCTGATTCTCGTAGAGAACATCCTGAAATCGTTGCCCAAACTTGCACTGATCACCAACGTTATGATGGCTCGATTCATGCCGGCGAGGCTGCTGTGCAAGATGCATGGCACATCTGCTCGCCATGGGGAGGATGAAGCCGTGATGCTTTTCACAGCCGGCTCCACCGGTGAGCCAAAGGGCGTCGCGCTTACGCACCGCATGATTATGGCGAACATTGCGCAGAGTTGCTGCCGCTTATCGCTGGACAAGGAACGCATATTGGGCAGTCTGCCGCTTTTCCATAGTTTCGGGCTTACCATTGCCCTGCTTCTGCCATTGATCAAAGGGAGACCGATCTGCACTTACCCTAACCCGACGGAAGCGCGAACGTTATGCGAACTTATTGAAAAGTATAAGCTCACCATGCTATGTGCGACCCCAGCCTTTGCGCGTGCCATGTTGAGACGCGCTGCAGCTTATACGTTTGCCACGGTACGCTACTTTATCGTAGGAGCGGAATGCCTGCAAGCAGATCTGGAAAAGGAATTCATGACACGCTGCGGCGTGCAACTTTTGGAAGGATATGGACTCACGGAGGCGGCTCCGGTGTGTTCTGTAAATCTACCGGATGAGCCACGCGTACCGGGATCGGCCTTTTTTATCCCAAGTATCATGCCTCGAACGATCGGGCAGCTGCTGCCGGGTATAGCGATACGCGTTACCGATATGGACGATGACGATAAGGTGATCCCCATTACGCAGCGCGGCATGATTTGGCTAAAGGGACCGAATATATTCCGCGGCTACGTGAATAAGCCGGAGTTCAACGATTCAGTTTTCCGCGATGGTTGGTTCAAGACAGGAGATATCGGGCAGGTAGATCTCAACGGCTTCGTCACTCTGGCAGGGAGGCTTTCCCGATTTTCCAAGATAGGTGGCGAAATGGTACCGCATGAGGGTGTGGAAAATGCCATCATTGATATTTTCAAACTCAGCACTGGAGATGAACTGAAAATATCAGTTACTGGCGTGATGGACGAGCAAAAGGGGGAGACGCTTGTGCTGCTCTCAGCCATACCTGAGCACGCTGACCCGAACAAGGAACGTGAGGTATTGGGTACGGTACGCGCCGAGTTGGCGAAACGCGGATTGCCTAATTTGTGGGCGCCCCGTTATTTGGTGGCGGTGTCGGCCATACCGGTTCTGGCAAGTGGGAAGCAGGATCTGCAACGCTGCCGCGACTTGGCAAATGAGGCACTCTTCGGCTCAGCCAACGGTGAGCCGATGTAAGGACGACCAGAATGGCACTTACTTGGAGGACGCAAGTCGGGCCTTTCCGGTTTGCGAAAGTTGCAACAGTTCGCGGGCATGAGCTTCAGCCGTCCCGCCGGAGGAACCGAGCATGCGCATAATTTCTGCTACGCGGGCGCGGCCAGTAACCTCGGTAATGTGCGAAACACTGCGTCCATCCACCAAATCCTTAGAAATCAAAAAGTGATGGGAAGCCAGAGAGGCCACCTGAGGAAAATGGGTGATAGCAATGACTTGGTGGTCTTTCCCCAGTTCAAGCATTTCCATGCCAACCGCTCGTGCGATTTCTCCGCCCACATTTGCATCAATTTCATCAAAAAGCAGGAGAGGGGTGTCATCCTGCTTGGCTAAGGCGCTTTTGAGCGCGAGCATCACGCGAGCCAGTTCACCACCGGAGGCAATTTGTCGGAGAGGTTTGAGCGGTTCTCCCGGGTTGGGACCGAAAAGGAACTCTACTTCCTCCGTCCCGCGTGGTCCCGGTGCACTTAAGGGGTCGAGTTTGACGCGAAATAGAGCGCGCTGAAAACCGAGATGGGCAGCGTGCTGCAGGAAGCTTTTTTCCAGTTTAGGCAGGGCTTGTGTACGCAAAGTACGTAAGTCGTTCGCTACCTGCAGGAGTTTGATATGAGCATCTTGTTCGGCTTTTTGGAGTTCCGCGAGATGTTCTCCTCGGTTTTCAAAACTACTGAGTTTCTCTCGGCAAATCCTCAAATGATCCGAAATAGCAGAGAAATCTGCTCCATATTTTCGGCGCAAAGAATCCAGCAGAGAAATACGTGACTCAAGCTGAGCAAACGCAGCCGGGTCACAGTCGAGTTCTTCCATGTAGGCTACCAAAGCCTGGCATACGTCATCCAGGTTTTTCACAGCTCCCTCCATCGGTGCAAGCCATGCGGAACAAGAGGGATCCAACCTCTCCAGATCTCTTGCGCGACGCACCGCTTGCCTCAGCCGAGGCAGTACAGCCTGTTCATCTTCATCCAGTAAGGCATGAACGGGCGCTACCGTTTCTCGCAAACGAGACGCATTTCGAGCGCGTTGCCATCGTTCCTCCAGCGCGGCAACTTCTTCATGTGAAAAACCAGCCTGCTCTATTTCATGAACCTGATGGCGCAGAAAATCCAATTCCCGTTCGCTTGCGGCCTCTCCTTGTTCAAATTGTTCGCGTGCATGGTGAGCTTGCAACCATGCGCGGTATGCCGTATTGTATGAAACAGTGACTGTCCCGGCACCGGCGAAGACATCCAGCAAAGCGAGTTGCCGCTCACGCGAAGTAAGTGAACGAGGGGAATCCGGGTGGTGCATGTCCACGAGGCCACTACTCACACGGCGCAGAAGACTCAGGGTCACTGGAGTGTTGTTAATGAATTGGCGATTGGAGGAAGGCGTGATAACACGGCGAATGATCAATTCTCCTTGCTCACAGATCGGAACACCAGCTTCCTCCAAACGCTGGTTTATTTCTCCGGGGTCCGGCAATATAAAGAGAGCTTCTAAAGAACACTGGTCGGCCCCGGCGCGAATAATTGATTTATCAGCTCTCTCTCCAAGGGCAAGCGAGATGCCACCAATGATGACTGATTTGCCGGCTCCCGTCTCGCCAGTGACACTCAAGAACCCTGCAGAGGGTTCCCACACGAGATCATCAACCAACGCAAGATTACGTATCTTGAGGAGAGCCAGCATAATTTGCTTTTCGTCGCTCGCATATTATGGCATAATGCCGTCGGAAATCAATCCTCAATCTCGGTGATGAAGGTACTTTTTCTCGGTAGTGGTACCAGTGTGGGTGTGCCGGTTATTGGCTGCCATTGCGAAGTCTGCCAATCCCCTGATCCTCACAACAAGCGCACGCGATCCGCTGTGCTTGTGACCACAAAATCAACTACTTTGCTCATCGATTTCGGCCCTGATTTACGTGTACAGGCTTTGCGGCACAATGTTGTTACCGTCGATGCCGTCCTCTGTACCCACGAACATCTTGACCATGTGGCTGGTTTCGATGATTTGCGCGCTTTTTGCTGGGAACGTGAGCATCGCCTCCCCCTGTATGCCGGCGCTCAATGTATTGATCGACTTAAGGCTATGTATCCATGGGCCTTTGTCTCCGGAGGTTACCGGGGGTACGTGCGTGCGCGAGGAATTTGTCACGCCGGTCGGACCTTTTGCGTGGGTGATGTCGAAGTGCAGCCAGTATTGGTGGAACACTCAAGCGTAGAGACCTATGGCTATGTGGTGCGCGCGGGTGGAGCAAGCTTTGGTTATGTCCCCGATGTAAAGCAAATGTCAGTTACTTCCCGCAAGTTGCTGCACGGACTGGATATTTTGGCTATGGATGGTCTTTGTTTCCCGCCCCACAGAACCCATCTATGCATTGACGAGAACATCGCTCTTATGCGTGAATTAGTCCCAACACGCGGCATCGTAACACACATAGGACACCGCGTGGAGCATCATGCGTTAGAGTCGTATTTACCTGACTTTATGCAGCCCGCCCATGATGGGCTGGAGCTAGAACTATGAATTGCTGAGTAAAGACTCCCAATTCGGCACAAGGCTCCGGAGCAGCGGCTGCTTCTGCTTTTTTGAAGCTTGAAGGTGAGGCGCCGTTCAATCACGCCCGGAAACTCTGCACAAGTGAGCGTGTACGCTCGCGGACACGGGTTACACGTTCCTGCAGTTCCAACTTGTATTGCTCCAGATTCGGCAGTTTTCGCTGCGCCACGCCGGAAATAACGGCCGCTTGAGCAATAGCCGGGCAGAGGTAGGTGATCATGCGCGGATCGAAAGGTTTAGGAATGACGTAATCCTGCCCAAACTCCAAGGGCACTCCGCCGTTGGCTTCCACGACTTCCGGCGGCACCAGGCAGCGAGCGAGATCCGCCAGCGCGCGCGAAGCGGCAATCTTCATGGCTTCATTGATGCTGGTAGCCTGCATATCCAGTGCAGCGCGGAAGATGTACGGAAAACAGCTCACATTGTTCACCTGGTTAGGCCAATCGCTGCGGCCAGACCCCATGATACAGTCCGGGCGCACTGCTTTGGCCTCCTGACAAGTAATTTCCGGATCAGGGTTGGCGCAAGCAAAGATGATGGGATGAGGCGCCATGCTGGCTACCATTTCGGGCTTTAAAAGCCCTTTGCGAGATAGTCCAAGGAAAATATCCGCACCTTGCAACGCCACCTCCAAAGTACAATCATCACTTTGGGCGAACATGGCTTTGGTGGGGTGCAAGTCCAGCCGTCCTGTATGGATAAGACCCTTAGAATCAAACATATATATATTCTCACGCCGTATGCCAAGAGCCATGTAAAATTTTGCACACGCAATGCCTGCTGCACCCGCTCCGCACACCACGCATTTCATGTCCTGCAGCAGGCGTCCGGTCAGATGAGCCGCATTGAGAAGAGCCGCACCAGAGATGACCGCAGTGCCGTGTTGGTCGTCGTGAAATACGGGTATATTCATCTCCTCTCGCAGACGTTGCTCTACGTAGAAACATTCCGGCGCTTTGATGTCCTCCAGATTGATAGCTCCAAAGGTTGGCTCCATAGCTTTGATAACTTCAATGATGGCCTCAGGTTTGGTGACATCTAGCTCAATATCAAATACATCTATATCTGCATATATTTTAAAAAGCAAACCCTTTCCTTCCATCACTGGCTTGGCGGCCCTCGCTCCTATGTTCCCCAAACCCAGCACAGCTGTGCCGTTGGAAATGACGCCCACCAAATTGCTGCGACCGGTATACAAGGATGTGGCGGATGGATCGGACGCAATCGCGCGGCATGGTGCAGCTACACCGGGGGAATATGCAAGCGTCAGATCATCTGTGGTAAAGCAGGACTTGCAAGGAAGCACTTCCAATTTTCCGGGGCGGGGGTGTCTGTGGTAATGCAGCGCCTGTTGTTCAAGGGAGTCGTTCATAGTTCGGCGCCCCAATTATAGCCGCACTGATTCAACTTGCAAGGGAAATCAAGTGTAATTGCACACGATGACACCAAAGTCTCCTGTCCCTTTTTCTCGTTGCACGGGAGCGGCTTGCTTTGTTCTGTCAATTCTCCGGCGCTACTGAGACGAAAATTCACATGTCTCGTGGATTAGACTTGAAACCAGGCTTCTGAATGAGTAAGATGGGAACACGACGCAATGAATGCGTTGGCATATTATATTTACCTGCTATGAAGACGCTAATCAAGAATGCACACATCATTTCTCCAGGAGTCGATATTGCCGGCGGAAGCGTATTGATTGAGGGGAGCAGGGTTGTGGCGGTGTTGCAACCGGGTGATACGGCGGAAGCGGATGCCTCCCATGATGCAAGGGGACATATATTGATGCCAGGGTTCATTGATATCCACTCACATGGGGCGGGTGGTTGCGACACTTGCGATTGCAAGGTGGAGAGTATTCGCACCATTGCCGACTGCAAAATGAAGGAGGGTGTAACCACTTGGCTGCCCACGACGCTCACCCTGGGCACCAACACCCTAGCGGATGTGTGTCGCTGTGTTAAGGAGTATGCTGCCTCTCCGAATGGCTCCAAAACTCCTGGTGTTCATCTGGAGGGCCCTTACATTAACCCCAAGCAGTGCGGCGCGCAAAATCCTGCTTTTGTACGCTCGGCAGACATTGAGGAATTGATGATGCTGCATGCCATTTACCCGGTTCTTAACATTACATTGGCGCCAGAAATGCCGGGAGCAATTGATTTCATCGCCCAAGCAACGGCGGCGGGCATTACGTGTTCCGCTGGGCACTCTGCCGCCACTCATGCCGATTTCATGAAAGCAAAGGCTGCTGGCTTGCGGCGTCTCACGCATTTTTGCAATCAGATGAGTCCTCAACATCACCGAGAAATTGGACTTGTCGGGTCCGGAATGCTGGACAACGATATCCGCATCGAAATCATCTGCGACACGATTCACTTATGTGCAGATATGCTCAACCTTACCTTCAGCAACAAGTCTATTGATCAGATGATTATGATCACGGATTCGCTGGCTTGTTCATGGATGCCGGACGGTCCCGGGCAATTGGGCGGTCTTCCAATCGTGGTGAAAAACGGCGTGGCTCGCTTGGAAAGCGGAAACTTGGCGGGATCGACCTTGCGCTA
Source organism: uncultured Akkermansia sp. (assembly GCA_947589345.1). GTDB lineage: Bacteria > Verrucomicrobiota > Verrucomicrobiia > Verrucomicrobiales > Akkermansiaceae > Akkermansia. The sequence continues at coordinate 28,989 of CANQAC010000005.1, read as the reverse complement.
CGCCAAGGGGCTGTACAATGTGTGGAAAATCACCGGCAAACCGCTCAGCCAGCTTGTGAAAGCAACTTCTCTCAACCAGGCGGAAAGCCTCGGGCTGCATGGATTGGGTAAGATATCGCCTGGGTACACCGCGGATATGGTGCTGTTGGATGGGGAGTTCAACGTTCTCAAGACATACATTGACGGCGAACTGCGTTACGAGGCTTGATTCAAGGGTAACGCGCCTATGCTCATCTCGCCACTAGCACGTAAGCTCTGCGCAGCACAGGGGAAGAATCCTGCCGAGCTGCGCGGCAGTGGTCCGCGTGGACGTATCATGGCAGCGGATGTGCAACACGGGTCGGCAAAAAACACGGTCGAAGTCGCGCCAAGTCTCCGCCGTGGCACGCTGCTGGCTAATCCCGCCACGCCTCCTACCCGTGAATTGAAAGATGGCTATTATGTGTACGATGCCGAAGTAGATATGAGTGCACTGGCAAGCATCAGCTTTCCCATTGCCGTGCAATGCGAGAAGCTGCTGGAGGAGCGTTATTCTCTCTTCGATTACATTATACGCGCGGTAGTAAAAGCTTGTATGAGTACAGAAGAGTGGAAGCCGGAGAGGGTGGATATCCTGCTTTTCGAACGGCAAGGGGAACAGACGACTGCCCTGCCGAATGCGGCGAATATGAACATTTACCGCATTGCCCGCGAAAGCGCCCAAAAGCCGCCCATGCCACAGGATTTTCGCCCCGACATCGTCATCTGCGATGCTCACACCACCCGAACTCAAGTTGCAGAAAAATTGAACGTCGACACACGTCCCATCTTTGCCATGGTAGTGCGCGGACATACCCCGAAGGTAGGCATTCGTGCCGGGCGCACCGCGTTACAAAGTCATACGCTTTCCTACACCTTCTACGCCGCGGCGCAGAGCGGAGTGAGTGCGTCAGCAGCCAACTACATTGCAGCTGAACTGCATTCTCTCCTCTTTAACCCGGTGCGTCTGCTATTGTTGCACTGATATGAGTGCGCTCATACCGGAAGACTCTGCACCGGAAACGCCAGTTCCTCGGCCACCAAAGCGCACACGACGCTGGTTTTTGCGTTCTCTGTTGGGTCTGGGGACACTGGCAGCCGCAGGCAAGGGGGTAGACTACCTGCTGCCTCGCACCATCTGCCGGCCGGGAGAGTGGCATGGTCCGCGTACAGACCACTTCGATGGCATGTATTTCCACAATGTGGCGGAACCCGCACCATCTGCCGACTACGGCTCCGCTCCCATCCTGCGCTGGCTGAAAGACCGCCTGCACCGTGGTGAATATCCGAAAATTGAACGCAACGCGCACACACCACAGCTCTCGGAGCGTGTAACAGCGCGTCATTGGGAAGTCACCATGGTCAATCACTCCACCATGCTTGTGAGACTTGAGGATTACACCATTCTCACCGACCCCGTGTGGAGTGACTACACCAGCCCCATCCAAGGCATTGGCCCACGCCGCACACGACCGCCCGGTATCGCGTGGGAAAACCTGCCGCACATTGATATCTGCCTGCTCTCGCACGATCATTACGACCACTTTGATGCAGATACGTTGCGTCTGCTGGAACAACGCGATCACCCCCTTTTCATCTTACCGCTCGGTTTACGCAGTCTGCTGGAGTACCACACGGGCAGCAATGTACGCGTAGCGGAGAAAGATTGGTGGGAGCGTGTGCAACTGCCCCGGCTCACCGTACATCTCACTCCGGCACGACACTGGAGCAAACGCTACCGCACCGCAGAAACAGCCAATCGTTCGCTTTGGTGCGGGTTCTACCTGGTGGGACACAGTGGGGTTCGTCTCTATTTTGCCGGCGACAGCGCACGCACACGCTGGTTTACCCGTATCCGGGAGCGTTTGGGTGCGCCGGATGTTGCGCTGCTGCCCATCGGCGCCTACAAACCGGATTGGATCCGCGCTCACCATACCGGTCCGGCAGATGCGGTGGACGCGCTTCTGGAGTTGCGAGCGGAACAAGGCATCGCCTGTCATTTCGGCACTTGGCAACTCGCGAATGATGGCTACGAGGAAACGCTTGCAGATTTGAAGAAAGCGCTGAACCGACGAGGTGTTCCGCTCCAGCGATTCATCGCCCCTGACAATGGTCAGACGCTGAGCAATCTCGTTCCAGCCTCAGACACTCGCGTGTAGCTAATCCACAAGGCTGCGCACCCGCGGTGATAAACTTCTCGTACCACCGAATCCCAGATATTGCCGAACAGAAAAATTCGTAGGCTTTTTCTTCCTCCTTTTCGCGATGTAGTCTCAGTCTGCCTAGCATGAGCTGTTCCCCTTGCAAATAAAAACGAATGAAACGCATCATCCCTGGTAACTCCGTTTCTCCGGGCAACACGCGCCGCAGTACGTTCTCGCTCTGCGGGCCGATAATTGCCAATCCGCAGCGAGAGTTTGTTTCATGATGGATTTCGATGGCGCCATGCGGCTGCAGCGTTTGCAAATGCTCAAGGATGGAGATTTCGTTACCTGCCGGCGCTATCAGAAAAAAACTGCCGGCGCTCTCACGAAGCAGTGTTGCGTTTGCAAGGATGCTTCCTGTGCTGTTGGTGAGTTCAATCGGGACACAAGAACCATCGCGCACATCTGCCAGCGGCTGATGCAGCGTCTGCTCAAGCCAGCCAACAGTCCCGTTGCCTCGCAGATGGAACTTGCTCAGGTAAGAGATATCGAATACCGCACACGCACTGCGCGCCACTTGGTGTTCCTCCAGCAAACTGCGGAACGAGTGAGGAATCGTCCACCCATCCACTTCCTTCATCCGCGCGCCATGCGTCATGTGGTGATGATGCAAAGGAGAAGTTCTCATGTCTCCCATCATGCCCTCTATCATCCCGGTAGACAAGCAGATAAAATAACGTATGCACCCAACGATGCCCGGTTGTGGGCACGCTGTCGCCTCCATATTCCGCGCGGCTACGTCGCAACACACCCATCCTCACCTGCGGCACAAAAAACCTGCCGTTCTTTTTCAGAACGGCAGGTTGAAAAACAGCGTTGCTGATCAGCTTCAGCTGAACTTGGCGATGAGCGTCTTGCGCTGGCTTTCGAGCTCGGCGGGAAGCTTGGAGCCGACGGAGTCGAAGAGCTCGGTCTGGCTTTCCAGCTCAGCCTGCCACTCGGAAGGAGTAAGCGCCATGTTCTTGTTGAACTGCTCCTCGGAGTAATCGGTGAGACCGTCGAGGTCCAGCTCGTTGTAGGCTGGGGAGACGCCGAGCTTGGTTTCAACGCCCTCGACTTCGCCATGGCAGCGGCGCAGCACCCAATCGAGCACGCGCATATTGTCACCGTAGCCGGGCCACAGGAAGTGTCCCTCCTCGTCCTTGCGGAACCAGTTCACGTTGAAAATCTTGGGAAGCTTGCAAGCGCAGGTCTTCTTGCCCATATCCAACCAGTGCTGCCAGTAGTCGCCCACGTTGTAGCCGATGAAGGGCTTCATGGCCATCGGGTCGCGGCGCACCTGACCGATCTTGCCGAAAGCGGCGGCGGTCATCTCCGAGCCCATCGTGGCGCCCACGTACACGCCGTGATCCCAGTCGCGGGACTGGTAAACGAGCGGCATGGTGGTGGCGCGGCGTCCGCCGAAGAGGAACGCGCTGATGGAGACACCCTCGGGGTTGTAGTACTCCGGATCCAGCGTCGGGCACTGGGAAGCGGGAGCGGTGAAGCGGCTGTTGGGGTGAGCGCACTTGCGTCCGCAGTCCGGCGTCCAGTCGTTGCCCTGCCAGTCGATGGCATGTGCCGGCGGCTCGCCGTCCATACCTTCCCACCACACATCACCGTCATCGGTAAGACCGACGTTGGTGAAGATGACGTTCTTCTTGATGGTATCCATGGCGATGGGGTTGGTCTTGTAGGAGGTGCCGGGAGCCACGCCGAAGTAGCCGTTCTCCGGGTTGATGGCGTGGAAGGTGCCGTCCTCATGCGGCCAGATCCAAGCGATGTCGTCGCCGATGATGCTGGTCTTCCAGCCCTTCTCGCGCAGAGCGGGCGGAGGAACGAGCATGGCGAGGTTCGTCTTGCCGCAGGCAGAGGGGAATGCGCCTGTCACGTAGGATTTGCGTCCCTTCGGGTCGGTGACGCCAAGGATGAGCATGTGTTCCGCCATCCAGCCGTTCTTGCGGGCAATGGTGGTAGCGATACGCAGGGCCAGACACTTCTTGCCGAGCAGCGCATTGCCACCGTAACCGGATCCGTAGGAGATGATCTCGCCGGTCTCAGGGAAGTGGCAGATGTATTTCTCCTCGTTGTTGCAGGGCCAAGTGACGTCCTGCTCACCCGGCTCAAGCGGCGCACCCACGGTGTGCAGGCAGGGCACGAAGTCGCCGTAGCCGTCGCGCTTCGGATTGCCGCCGCCCTGCGTCTCGTCCTCGAGGCGTTTGAGCACCTCGGCGCCCATGATGGTCATGATGCGCATATTGGTCACCACGTAGGCGGAGTCGGTGATTTCGATGCCGATCTTAGCCAGAGGGGAGTCCAGAGGACCCATGCAGAAGGGGATGACGTACATGGTGCGGCCCTTCATGCAGCCGTCCAGGAACTTGTTGAGGATGGCGCGCATCTCGTCCGGGGCTTTCCAGTTGTTGGTAGGACCGGCGTCTTCCTGTTTTTCAGAGCAGATGAACGTGCGTTCCTCCACGCGAGCCACATCGGAAGGAGTGGAGCGGGCGAGGAAGCAACCGGGGCGTTTCTCAGGATTCAAGCGGATGTAGGTGCCTTTCTCGACCAGCATGTCGCATAGCTGGGTGTTTTCCTCTTCCGATCCGTCGCACCAGTAAACGGAATCGGGCTTACAGAGCTGGCGGACTTTCTCCACCCACTCAGCGGCCTTTTTGTGAGTTGTGCCAGTGATTTTCATGGTGCCGCCATGATATCACGCCCGCGCGCAACTAGCAACACGAAATTTTGCCTTTCGCTTTTCTTAAGCTTTTGCCGCTTTTCCCTTGTCGCGCATGTTTTCGTTATGTAAAATGCTGTGTATGAAGACGCGCAACCAAAGCAAGTCCTCCGCGTGGCTCGTGATTGTCTATGTGATTGGGGGCATTTCTGCGGGACTTTTAGCGCTTGTGGTGATGTTTTTTGCGTCAGTAGGGATGGTCGTGCAAGAAACGCCGGAATGGGTGGAGAAAAATTGTCGCATCCCCTGTGAATCTTTGCAGGTGAAAGAGGCGATTTTTGACATGGACTCTAACGAACTGGAGGTACGACTGGAGACCTCGCCTTCGGAGCAATTCGACCGTGCGTTGGGGTCAGCAGGTTGGAAACGCTGTGGACGCGGGTACGTCCTACAGCAACAGGAGAATGGGCGGGAAATCTTGCTGTGGCTGGAGTACCACCCCGAAGAGCAAACGCTGTACTTCTGCATCGACCATAGGGCAAGAAGACGCCTGCAAGAAAACTAATCTTCTTGTGTCGGTTGTCTAGCCATGGTACATTGGAAGCATGCAAGAGCAACGACGTAAAAAGCCGTCTGAATGGGTCATAGCTGTGTACCTGTTGGGAGCGCTGATTGCGGGAGTTTTCGTGCTGAGTGTGATGGTGTCGTTGTTGGTACGAATTGCAGGACATGGAAGTCGTGTACCAACAAGCTGGATCGTGGATGAGAACGACAGGTCATTGCTGGTACAATTTTCAGGACATGAGGGTGCGAATGTGTGGACGACGGCGAGAGTGGAGCGGCAGTGGCATGTTCCGTGCGGGTCGCTGCAAATTGACCGGTGCGAGGATGGTGACGACTATGCGCATATTTGGCTGAAGGAAGCGCCCTCAGGGCAATTCTACAGCGACTTGAAAGCTGCCGGATGGCAACAATTCCACGGCAGCGACACTATGTTCAACCGCGTCGAAAATCGCCAAGAGTGGAAGCTTTTTTATTACGAGAAAGATCATATGCTCTCGGTGTATTTGAGTGGGCGAGTCGTGGGACCGGACCGCATGGAAAAATTGCATGTGCCGCTCCGGATGCTGCATGGAGCGCTGTGCATTGAAAATCGCAGTAGTAGGGATGAGAATTATGGATTCTTCCATATACAGTTGAACACTGAGCCGGGAGAGGATTTTTTCGAGGCACTGCAAGCCGCCGGGTGGCAACACAAGGGAGAACACATTTACGAACGGGTCGAAGGAAGTAAGCTCCTGATGCTGTCTTATGTTGACTGGGAGCATGAGATTTTCATCGTACCCATCGGCCGTGTGGTAAGTGCTCAAGACGTGGAAAAGGATCTGCATATCCCTTGCGATAAATTACAGGTGGAGCTATGCCTGCGCCATGGTGAGAGCGATGATACCGAAAATCTTATCCTGCGGCTGAAGACGGCGCCCACGGAGGATTTTTATCGTGCTCTGGAGGCGGCAGGATGGCGGCGTCTCGGAAAGGACGCGTTGTTTGTGTATGGCTCAGGGAATAAGATGGCTGTGTTTTTCTGCAACAACAGTGCTCTGTGCGTCGTGGGCAAACTCCACGAAATCAACGAGGAGCAGGTGGAGGAGACGTACCACGTCCCCACGTCCTCACTGGACGTTTCGATCTCTCGCGAGTGTCCGCAAAAAGACATCTTGCTGCTCTGTTTGACAAAGAAGCCAACCGAGCGGTTTGAAAGTGACCTGCTGGACGCCGGTTGGAAAAAGCAGGGAGAATCCTTTACCTACACTGCACCCGAGACCGACTCAAAGTTCTTCCTTGATTTTGATGAGAGAAACGGCATTCTCTACGTCCGTCCCTCACTCGAATCTACCGATGATGATGAAGAGGATGGCGCAGGGGAGCGCTGAGCGGCGTCATTCCCCCAACACCGATGCCAGGGCAGATGCCACGGCGCTGAACGCGGCGGCTACCTGCGATTGTCCCGGGTCTTGCAGAGCTATGGGCTTCCCGGCATCTCCGGCAGCGCGCGTGTCAATGTCCAACGGTATCTTGCCAAGCAGCGGCACGCCGAGCTTTTGCGCTTCCGCCTCTCCGCCGCCTTCACCGAAGATGTGGTACACCAGACCATCGCTGGGACAGACGAAGTAGCTCATGTTCTCGATGATGCCAAGGATGGGCGTATTCACCCGGTTGAAGAGTCCAACGGCCTTACGTGCATCGATCAGTGCAACCTCTTGCGGGGTGGTGACGATGACAGCGCCTGCCAGATCCACCGTTTGCACGATGGTGAGTTGAATATCGCCGGTGCCGGGCGGCAGATCCAGAATAAGGAAGTCCAACCCGCCCCACTCCACATCGCGCAAGAACTGCTGCACGTAGCGCGTGGCAAGCGGCCCGCGCACAGCCACCGGCGCATCTTCATCGACCAACAGTCCCATGGAGAGCAGTTTGATGCCCGCTACCTCCACCGGCAGGAATTGCTCCTTGTCCGAGCAGCCGGGACGCTCTTTGGTGCCGAACATCAGCGCCATGGAGGGGCCGTATATATCGAGGTCCAACAGCCCCGTGCGATAACCGAGGCGAGCGAGCGCTACGGCCAAATTGGCGGACACGGTGCTCTTACCCACGCCACCCTTGCCGGAAGCCACGGCAATGACGTGTTTGACGCCCGGCACCGAGGACTTCCAAGCAGCGGGGTCATCGTTGGCCGCGGGATTTTTCTTGGGTTGCGGAGCATGGTGCTCGATATTGACATCCAATTTGCTGAGGCCGGGCAATTCTTTCACCGTACCCACCACGCTCTCGTAGATGTAGCGCGGGACGTCGGAGTTGGCGCTTTCTACCACCAAGTCGATCGTAACTTCGCCAGTGGGTGTCACCTGCACATCCTTTACCAGTCCGAAGGAAACAATGTCGCGCGAAAATCCGGGATACTTTACCGTGGTGAGTGCGGCGCGTACAAGGGCGACAGTAAGCTGCGGGGATTCATTGAGGTCAGTCATCATTTATGGGCGGTGCGAAAAATGTTTCCAAGGCATCAAGATGCTCTCCACGAAAAAAACAAAGCCGGTGCAGCAAGCGCGGAACACACGCACCGGCGGGTGCAGCAAGCGGTGCAGTGCGCCCCAGCGGTCGTAGAGCAAGCTGAGCAGGACAATGCTTGCGATGCTATAAAACTTGAGATTGATTCCCATGTGCCATTCAATACTGGCGAGTTCCAGTCCCATCTCTGCACACAGCGCCAATCCCACAAACCCCACCAATAGGAAGGCGGTGTACTTGAGCACGGGAAAGCGTTCGATGAGTCCTATGCACCAGCCGGCCACCACCCGCAACGCCGCTATGCCAATAAACACACCTGTGCAGACCACCCAGATGTGCAGGTGCTCCGGGATTTCGCGAACGCCGTTCACCATACCGACCGCCGCCACCACATTGTCCAACGAAAGCGAAAGGTCCATCAACTCAATACTGCATACCGTGGCGAGGAAACCCTTGCCCACCGTGCGCGCAGAGAGGTCTCCGCTCCTCTTTTCCGCCGGGTGAAGCTGAAGATGCTCCGCCGCCAGGTAGATGAGATAAAGCGCGCCAAACCACTTCACCCACTCGTTGTGCATGAGCCACGCCACCAAGGCCAGTGCGATTCCTCGAAAGAGATAGGCCCCCAGAAGCCCCCATCTCAGCGCGGCTTTCTGCTGGTGCTTCGGCAAATGAGAAGCCATAGCCGCTATGCCAAGCGCATTATCTACAGAAAGAAGCCCTTCAATCAATATCAGTCCCACGATCACTTTTCCACTCGCGTTCAGAAAAGCGGGTAAGTTCTCCACCCCCAGCCACGTTACTAGCATATCCATGCTCGGCATGCCGCGCATTGTAGCATATCCTGGCATCATCTGCAAGCCGCACTTGCGGCTTAGCACAGGCTGTGCTATAATGCGCACGACTTCGCGAGTCATGAAGAATCTACCACATCTGAATCGACCGGGCTATTTTGGGGAATACGGCGGACGCTACGTGCCGGAGACGCTCATGCCGCCGCTGCTGGAGGTGGAAAAGGCTCTCGCGGAGATTTTGCCATCTAACGACTTTCAATCGCGTCTCAAAGATTTGCTGGGCGAATACTGCGGGCGCCCCACGCCCATCACGCACTGCGATCGCCTTTCTCGTGAACTCGGCATCGATCTTTTTCTGAAACGCGAGGACTTGCTGCACACCGGCGCGCACAAGATCAATAACGCTCTGGGACAAGCCCTACTCGCACGGATGATGGGCAAAACGCATGTGATTGCCGAGACCGGCGCGGGGCAGCATGGCGTGGCGACTGCCACGGCCGCCGCAAAGTTCGGGCTCAAGTGTACAGTATTCATGGGCGCAAAAGATGTGGAGCGCCAAGCGCCCAATGTGCAACGCATGAAGCTGCTCGGTGCTCGGGTGGTGGCCGTGCAAAGCGGCTCGCGTACGCTCAAGGATGCTATCAACGAAGCGCTACGTTTTTGGATCTCTCATCAGGCTGACACCATGTATGTTTTTGGCACGGCTGCCGGTCCGCACCCTTTCCCCACGCTGGTGCGCGAGTTGCAGAAAGTCATCGGCACCGAGGCGCGTGCGCAGATGATCGCCCGCACGGGAGGCTTGCCGGATGCCGTAGTGGCTTGCGTTGGCGGTGGGTCGAACGCTATCGGTATGCTGCACCCCTTTGTGCAAGATGAAACGGTGAACCTCATTGGAGTGGAGGCTGGTGGCACCGGCGAGCCGGGCTGTGAGAATTCCGCCGCCATCAATCTTGGCACGCCTGGCGTGCTGCACGGTGCGCGGATGAACCTCTTGCAGGATGCCCACGGGCAAATCTGCGAATCGTCGTCAATCTCCGCCGGGTTGGATTATCCCGGCGTGGGGCCGGAACATGTGTACCTGCATCAGATCGCTCGTGTGCGTTATGTCGTAGCCTACGACTACGAAGCCCTTGCAGCCTTCCGCAGACTCTCCGAGGCAGAGGGCATCATCCCGGCGCTGGAAAGCTCTCATGCGCTGGCCTGGGTCTTTGCTCATGCCGATGACTTTGCAGCGGGCAGCAAGGTGCTCGTCAACCTCTCCGGTCGCGGTGACAAAGATTTGGCGCACGCGCTGCATTTTATCCAACTCGACTGATTTTCCCATGAAAGAGACCATTTTAGCTGCTAAGAAGAGCGGCCGCTGTGCCGTTATCCCGTTCATCACGGCAGGTTTCCCTTCTCGCGATTCTTTTTGGGATACGCTGGCACAAGTGGATGCCTCCGGTGCAGACATCATCGAAATCGGCATACCTTTTTCTGATCCCGTAGCCGATGGACCCGTGATCGAGGAGATCAGCCGCGAGGTACTCGCACAGGGCATGACGCTTGATTGGGTGATTGAGGGATTGCGTGCACGCGTCGGCTCGTTCCACGCGAAACTGGTGCTGATGGGCTACATGAATCCCTTTGTGCAGTACGGTTTGGAACGTTTGGCTGCGGATTGCGCCGATGCGGGCGTGAGCGGATTCATCGTGCCGGATCTCCCCTTGGAAGAAACGCCCGAGTTCCGTGAGGCAATTGCTCCACACGGTCTCACACTCATCACGCTCGTCGGTCCCAATACCACCACTGAGCGCATGAAGCAGTACGCTCCCTTTTCTCAGGAGTACGTGTATGTGGTTTCCGTGCTCGGAACCACCGGTGGCGTGAATAAGCATGTGGAAGCCGTAGCCGACACCATTCGCCGTGCACGCTCCGTCTTTGACGTCCCCCTCGCGCTCGGCTTCGGCCTGCGCGTGCCGGAACAACTTGACGCCCTGCCCTCCGATGCCCGTCCGGATGCAGCTGTCATTGGCACAGCGCTCCTTCAGCACATCCAATCCGGCGCTTCCCCTTCCGCTTTCCTTGAACCTTGGCTGAAAGGAAGGTGCAGGGGAAATTAAAAATTTACCGTACCTAAAGGGGGCCCCGCTATGTGACCCTAAATGTGACCCCACTACATAGTGCCACTTCGCCCCTTCTCAAAATAAAAAAGTGCCTGTCAGGCACTTATGCACTTTATGAATCCTTATGAATCCCAAAATGCAGCGGAGAGAGTGGGATTCGAACCCACGGTGACATTTCTGCCACGCTCGATTTCGAGTCGAGTGCCTTAGACCAACTCAGCCATCTCTCCATACTAAACCAAGTCAACGAGCCCGCATTATGGGGGCGCAAGCGGGGAAAGTCAAGCTCAATATATGTCGGAGTTGGGTAAACTTCGTGCCTTCTTCCTGAAACGCTCCTTTTTGAGAGATGTCCACTCTTTCCTCATTGTGGATCATATCGTCGCCACGGTTTCGGGTGCTCAAAACGAGTGGTATCAACCACATGAAAGGAGGGTGGCAAATACGTCAAAACAAGGGAAGAGCCAGCGCTTTAAGTGGAGGAGCGGCAATGGGTCAGATGATGAGCCCGCGCAAGAGAAGTTCGGCGTTGTTTTGAGTCTTATGAATGTTGGAAAGCAACAGTTCCAACGCTTCCCAGCCGGGATGTGTGGCAAGCTGGCGACGTAATTGAAGGACACGGGACATCTCATCCGGATGATAAAGGCGGTCGTCATTACGAGTACCACTTTGAGGCAGAGAAATGGCGGGAAAGATGCGGCGCTCGGCAAGTTCGCGGTCAAGTCGAATTTCCATGTTACCGGTACCCTTGAACTCCTCAAAGATAATCTCATCCATGCGAGATTCAGTGTCTACGAGACAGGTAGCGACGATGGTAAGACTACCACCTTCTTCCACATTACGGGCTGCGCCGAAGAACTTACGGGGTTTCTCTAAAGCGTGAGAATCCAACCCGCCAGACATCGTGCGACCACCGGAGGCGTGTGCATTGTACCCGCGAGCAAGTCGGGTGAGAGAATCCAACAGAATAATCACATCCTTGCCTTGCTCCACAAGGCGACGGGCGCGCTCAAGCACCATATCACTGAGCTGCTCGTGTCGGTGAGAGTTTTCGTCAAAAGTGGAAGCGTACACCGGAGCATCGACAGTCTCTTCGAAATCGGTCACCTCTTCCGGGCGCTCATCAAGGAGCAGGACAAGTAGCTCAGCCTCCGGATAATTTGCTCGCAGGGACTTGGCGATGGATTTGAGAAGTATCGTCTTACCTCCGCGAGGGGGAGCAACAACGAGCGCGCGCTGCCCCATACCAAGAGGAGCTACCAAATCCAACAGGCGCATGGCAGGAGAAGGATTGTCGATATTCTCCAAGATGAGTCTGCGAGTGGGGATAAGAGCTGTAAGTTGGTCAAAGTCAGGCTTTTGCGAAAAGTCAGCCGCTGGCACCCCTTCAATTTCGACGATTTCCGTGGCAGAAAGAGGGTGTTCCCAACGCTGCTGGCCGCGGACTTTAACTTTGACGCGGTTGCCGAGACGCAAATTATAACGTTCCATCAGTTCCTGAGGAACCAGCACATCATCCTCTCCCGGGCGGAAGCTGCAGGCAGGATAGCGCAACATGAATTGTTTGGCGAAGCGACCGCGGTCAATAATGCCTGTAGCAAAAACTTGATTACCCTCAGTTGAATAAGTACGAGCCAAGCCGGAGACAAGCTGTCGACGGGTATGATCTCCGGTCAGCCAGCGAGCGGAAAGGCCTTCAGCTTTTTTTTGCAGCTCTGGGAAACTGAGTTCCTGAAGTTGATTGATGTCCACATCCACAGAGCGTGCGATATGCGCCTTCGCATCCTTTTCGAGTTCGCGCTGGTAAAACAATTCGACCTGAGCGTGCAATAGTTCGAGGGAGCCTTCATTCCAAAAGACACAATCCGCCCGGGATATTTTGTCGTCCGTGGATCCTTGGGCGTTCACCATGCCCTGAGCGACTTCGCGAGAGAAGCCGTTACGATTCATGAGGCGAATAAGCTGAGACTCAGGTGATAGCGCAACCGCACAGACCAAATCCGCAGGGATATTAATACCACTCTTGCTTTCAAAGTACAGTGGGATATCGGCGATGAACGTGTGAACGTCGCCGTTTTGGCGAGCATTAGCCTGCGCTTGCGTACAGAGTTGGGCAAGCTTGGGGTGTACCAGCTCCTCCAACTTCGCGCGCCCCATTGGATCGGAGGTAACGATTCCGCGCAGGAAATCTCTGTTTACGGCGCCCTGCGCATCCAACGCTTCTTGCCCAAAAGCAGTTACTAGATCTCGTGAGAGTCGTCCACTTTCATACAATTCCGCTACGGCCTTATCGCAGTCAAACAACGCCACACCTTGTCCGCACAAATCCTGCAGCATCTGCACCACCGTGCTTTTGCCAGACGCAATTCCGCCGGTTACAACAATCACCTTCACGAGAGTCATCGTAGCATACGCCCGCGGCATGCGCAAGTCCAAAAGCACTCTGGATGGATTGGCTTTTCAGCTGCCAAATGTCAAGCACTAAGTTACCAGTCTGCTCAGCCGCCTGAGGAAAACGCCGAAATCATCTTCCGGTGGAGAAAGATGCAATTTACTACCTGCTCCCCGGCATTCTTAGCAACCCATTTGATGTTTTGAATAGTTGAAAGCAAGTGGTAAACGTGTTTGTTAAATAACGAGAGGAGAACCCCGGGAACTGGCAAAATGACGCACACCTCTAATGTTGTTCCTTTTTCCCAGAGAAGAGAAAACGATGCTTCTCCAATGCACGCCCAACAACCGCCATCATCAATAACCACCACCAAGAGCAGTCACAAGGCGTGCTAGTGTCATGCGGATCTGTTGGCGTGCAGCAATAACACTCAGCCGTGCATTTAGCCAGGAACGCTCAGCCGTGGCCACGTTCAAGTAATCGGAATACCCGCTGTTATACAGGCGTAAGGAGAGTTCTGCGGCCTCCTTGCTGGATTCAGCTGCTTTTTCATATTGCGGAAGCTGATTGGTGAGGCGCGCATAGTCAATGAGGCAGTCCTCCACCTCTGCAAAGGCCGCCAGCATTGTTTTTCGGTACGCTTGCGCGCTTTCCTGCTGAGCGATACGAGCCAACTTGACATTGGAGCGCAGCTGCACCCGGTTAAACAGTGTCTGTGAAACAGAAGTTGATAAGTTCCACCCGGCATCACGGAAAAATTCTGCAAAGTCCGATGGAGCGGAGGCCGAGACATTCCCGGTAAGCGATATCCGCGGAAATAAATTAGCCACCTGCACGCCGATGCTAGCTGTAGCACGGTGGAGGTTGCACTCTGCAGCTACAATATCTGGTCGGCGTCGGAGCAATCCCGAGGGTAATCCTGTGGGTACACGCGGTATGCGGTTGAAAATCCGCGCTTCGGGCATGCGCAGCTGCACCCGATCCGGCGTGGTTCCCAACAGGATAGCCAGCGTTGTGCGGCATGTTTGTATGTTTGCCTCGTACGTCGGAATCTGCGCACGAGTATTGGCTATGGTCACGCGGGCCTGTTCCAAATCCAACCTGTTTTGGAAACCTGCAACTACACGTTTTTCCACAATGTCAAAAGTCTTCTGCTGATAAATAAGCTGTTCGCGAGCGGAGCGTAGACTCTCTGTAGCTGAAATCCACTCAAAGTAGGTGGTAGCTATGCTGGAAGCGAGCGCAACATTTGTAGCAGCTGCTGCGGCACGCGCTGAACCGACGTTCGCCACAGCCGCCTCCACCTCGCGTCGCGTACCTCCCCATATATCTGGTGACCAAGCAGACGAAAGGCCTCCATTCCACTGCCCATGGGATGTGGAACTGTGAAAACTCCCACCGTTTGATCCACCGAAGCTGCCACTCAAGCTCGGGAATAAACTCGCGTTCGTGCTACGCAGCTGTGTTTCAGCGCGCGCAATAGCTAAGGCTGCTGAAATGACATCCGGATTGGATGCAAGGCCTTGTCGAATTAATGCTGTGAGCTGTTCATCTCCGAAGCGCTCCCACCATGCGCTACTGCCGTTATCATCCGCGGCAGGCGGCATATGGTTCACCCAAGTTGCGGGCAAATCCACGCTCGGTGCGCCTCGAAAGTCGGGACCAAGCAAGCAGCCGCAAAAAAATAACGGCAGAGTGGTAAGCATCGACAAAACTTTATACTTCATACTCTCATTCATATAAGAAGTTACTCGTGATGCAAGGCATCAATGGGATCCAACCGCGACGCCTTAAATGCCGGGTACCAACCAAAGATAATACCGATAACGGCAGCCACACTCACTGCTAACACCATGGCCATCGGAGACGTTGCCACCGGCCATCCATTGTGCTTGCTCACTAGTTCCGATGCAATACGTCCTGCGATAATTCCTATGAACCCTCCGGCAAGACACAGTAGTACCGCCTCCAGTAAAAATTGCTGCATAATGTCGCGCGGTCTCGCACCCACTGCCATGCGCAATCCTATCTCACGCGTGCGTTCCGTAACCGATACCATCATGATGTTCATGATACCCACGCCTCCTACCACTAGTGAAATCATAGCCACCGCAATGAGTAGTCGACTCATCGTCTCACTTGTCCCGGTCACCATTTTAATGAACTGCGAGCGATCGCGCATTTCAAAATCATCCAGCACTCCAGGTTCCAATTTGTGTTGGCGGCGTAGAACAGGCGTCATATCATCCATAGCCGGCGTCGCACTTTCCTTGCTGCGTATTTTTACAAGTATTGAGTCCACTGTACGTGTGCGCAACGGATGCGGCGCGCTTGCATACGGCTCCAATTCACACCCGGGATAAAAATTCACCCCCGACGTAGAATATGTGGAAGTGGATGAAGCCTTGTTCGTGTTATTGGCCGCTCCTCCCTTTGAAATTGTGGCACTTCCAGATGCGCCCATCAACCGCATGCGAATACTTGTCCATGGAAGAATAAGGCAATCATCCTGGTCATTGCCCATGCCATCTGCCCCCTTAGCCGCCAGCACCCCAATCACCGTGAAAGCCACATCCTTGATGCGGATATCTTGGCCTATGGGATCTTGCCCCGGATAAAGCTTTTCGGCGATCGTCTTTCCGATAAGGCACACGCGCGCCGCCTCATCCACCTGTTTTTTTGTGAAGGCACTGCCCTTCTCGATTTCCCAGCCTTCAATATCCAAATAATGCTCATTGCCTCCCTTAATAGAATTGGGACTCCAGTTAGTGTTGCCGACAATCACCTGACCGGAGGCCCGAACAAATGGGGATGCCGACACCACCGTACCGGGACATTCCTCCATAATTGCCTCCGCATCAGATGGGTAAAGTGAAGCTCTTCCCCCCATACCACTATTCACACCACCAGTACTCACCGATGCGCCAAATATATTCACCACATCCGCACCTAAGTTAGAAAATTTATCCGCTATCTGTTGCTTGGATCCCTCCCCGATTTCCATGATAGCCACCACTGCTGCGATACCAATCACGATACCCAACACCGTAAGCGCCGCTCTCATCGGGTTACGTACCAAGCCCCGCAAGCATGTCAATAACAGAGTAGTGAACTTCATTTTTCCAACGTGGCTGATAGTTCATCCGATACTCCCTCCATGATAAGACCATCACTCATGTTAATGGCTCTGTCTGTAAAGGCGGCCGTCTTTGGGTCATGCGTCACAATAATCACCGAGATCCCTTTTTGTCTGTTCAGTTCGCGGAACATGTTCATGACCTCCACAGAGGTAGTGGAATCCAGGTTGCCAGTAGGCTCGTCTGCCAACAAAATTCCAGGAGAATTGATGAGAGAGCGAGCAATGGCTACGCGCTGCTGCTGTCCACCAGACAACTGCGCAGGGGTGTGATTCATGCGATCCTCCAAACCTACCAAACGAATAAGTTCTAAGGCTCTTTCGCGGATTTTCGCCGCAGCGTCCACGGGATGGTGGTAATACGCCGGCATCATTACATTCTCCAGCGCTGACGTACGAGGCAATAAATTGAAGTTTTGAAAAACAAACCCTATGCGAGCATTGCGCAACCTCGCCCGATCATCGGCATCGAGTCCTGCCACATCTTTCCCATCCAGCAAATATTCTCCGCCACTTGGATGATCCAAACACCCCATGATATTCATGAGAGTCGATTTCCCACTGCCGGAAGCTCCGGTGAGCGACACAAACTCCCCATCCTCGATACTCAGCGATATGCCCTTGAGTACAGGTAAGTCAATCTCTCCCAGGTGATAAACCTTGGTAATGTTGCGCAGCTCGATCACAGCGATTCTCAGCAAGTATTACATGGGCGGCGGTCCAGGCCGATTATTTTTTGCATCCTGCCCCGGCCGAGGCTCAGCTCCTCCGGACGAACGTTCGCGGCGTTTCGGACGATTCATGCCAAAGAGATTTTTTTCTCCCTCCTGAGGAGAAACAGACTTTGCATTCTCGCCCTGTAAAACACCGGTCACTAATTCTTCACCGGCTTCCAGATTCTCCCCGTCCAACGGGGTCACTATACTGCGCGTCCCATCATCGCGTCCTCTCAGAACACGCACCGGCGTCACATATTCACCGTGCTTTTTCCAAAGCAGTGCACAATTTTCAGCGTTGCTTGAGGGTGGCAAAGGGTGTGTACCCGGCTCTATAGCTTCCTTGGGCGGGTGAAACTCAAAGGCTGCATCTGCTACCATCAAACAATCTTTAAACTCTTCCACGATGAAGTTCACATTTGCACTCATGTATGGCAGCAACTTGCGTTCCGGATTCTCTACATCCACTTCAACGATGTAGGTGACCACATTGGAAGACATAGTAGCGTTCGGACGGATCTTGTTGACCCTTCCGGTAAACATTTCATTGGGAAGAGCATCCACCGTATAGCGCACCTCCTGTCCCGCATGCACTTTCGCTATATCAGCCTCGTTCACACTCGCCCATATCTGCATATGCGACAGGTCGCGTGCCACCAAAAACAAAGTTGTCGCATTCATGCTGCTCACCACAGTTTGGCCCACATTTACCTGTCTAACAACAATAGTGCCATCCACCGGTGTAGTAATGCGTGTATAATCTCGATTACGAAGCTCGCGAGTCAACTGAGCCTGCGCACTTTGCAGCTGAGCCTCCGCATTCGCTTGCTGGGCGCGGCTCGTCTGTTGCTGCGCTTGCGCGCTCTGCAGAGCCGCCGCCGTACTTTCCGCCGCATTCACAAACTGATCATAATCCATCTGCGAAAGAGCATCTCCCACTCCTAATTTTTCGGCTCGTTGCATATCGCGATCTGCCTTGTTTTTATTGGCCTGGGCCTGAGCTACTGATGCATTCGCTTGAGCCACCGCAGCCGCCGCAGACAGTATCTGAGCCTGAGCCTGCGCTACCTGTGCTTCTGCCCTCTTAATATCCAATTCCACCAACGTATCATCGATGCGAGCGAGAAGCTGGCCAGCTTTCACTTCACTACCGTAATCCACGCGTTTCCCCTCCACGTCGATGCCAAATTCTTTGATTTCACCCGTCACTTGTGCACCCACATCCACCAGTTCTTGCGGCTCGAGTGTTCCGGTGGCTTGCACTTTATTCAAAAAGTCGCCCCGCATCACCGATGTAGTCACATAGCGTAGTTTACTTCCCCGGCCAGATGCGGAATACATCGTCCATACTCCCACACTTGACACAATCACAACTAACAATATGATGACTTTGACCAACTTCTTCACCATGACCTTTTCTTATGTGATCTCAGAGAGGGACACGCCCCGCCGTCGCCTCCCTGCTGGAGGGACGTATTCCGACCCGGATTTTCTACACTTGCTGTGAAAAAATTCCTAAAAAGTCGTTTTAGAACGGGATGTCATCATCGTCCTCAAGCGGCATGGGGGTCGCACTCTGCGTCGGCGCATCCTCAGCCATCGCGGAACCATTCCCCTGATGATACCCGCCGGAGTAGTTGTTTGCGCTGCTGCGAGGAGGCGCCGGGGAAGCGGCTACTCCTTCCCGCCCCCCGGAAAGCAGCTGCATGTTTTCAGCTATAATGCGAATACGGCTTCTTTTCTGTCCACTCTGCTTGTCCTCCCACGAGTCCATCTGCAATCTCCCCTCTATAAATACAGGTCTCCCTTTGGAAAGGTATTGAGCCGCAATCTCCCCCAGTCGGCCCCAACACGTCACGTCTAAAAACGTCGTTTCCTCGCGACGTTCTCCTTCGTTCGGTCCCCCAGAGACACGATTGACCGCAAGCCGCAACTCCGTGAGAGAAGTGCCGCGTGGAGTCGTCCGTACCTCCGGATCTGCCGTGAGGTTACCAATAAGCATAACTTTATTAAGATTGGCCATAATCAAATGAGGGTTGAATGGTATACGCTGGATACGGTGTTATTCTACGTGGCTCGCTACCGCAAAGCAAGCAAAAAACACCCAAAAAAGTTTGATTTTGAGCTCGCTCACGTCTTTTCAAGACTGTTCAAACTGCCGGAAATATGATTTAATGAGGGTCGACATGAGTATAGGTGACGGACGAGAGGGCAAGATACGCGCCGCTTTGGCTAAAGGGCAGCTCGGAGGCAAGCTCGCTGGTCTGAGTCTTCCACGCCAAATTGTCACAATCGCTCTTTGGCCTCTCCTGGAGCAGGTTATGAGTTTCATTTGCTCAGCGACATCTCTCATACTTGCCACCAACATGAGCGACGAGGGCGTCGTCAAAGAGCAACTTGCTTCCGGCATTGGTGTTACCGGCTACATCCTTTGGCTTGGATTTCTCATGCAGGGCGCTGTCGGCTTAGGCGCCACCGCTATCGTGAGCCGCATGACCGGTGCTCGTCGTTTTGAAGAAGCCAACTACTCCACTAATCAAGTTGCTGTACTTGGACTTATCGCAGGATTGCTTTCTGCTGTACTCATGTATGTTACAACCGATTTTCTGGTCTCTCAATTGCTGGATCTCTCTGACTTTGCGCGCGAAGTAGCCATGCGCTTCATGTACATTGGGTGCTGGGTGGCAGTTTTTTCAGGTATCGTTTTTGCTCTGAACGCCGCACTTCGCGGTAGCGGAGATACCAGAACACCGTTTTTTATCATGCTCGCGGTAGATGGTCTTAATGTTGTACTGAGCATATTTTTGGTGGATGTGTGCGGCATGTTTGTGGAAGGACTGGCCCTTGGTATGGTGGCAGGCATGGCAATCTCCGCCGCTATTCTTCTCTACTTATTGGCACGTCACACGTCAACTATGCACAAGACGCTGCGCGGCACCTCTCTCGATGCACACGCAGCAGCGCAGGGCCTCACCTACGTGCCTCCGCTCTACCTCGATCCACGATCCATGTTGCCGGATTGGAGCATGATGGTTCGCATCCTTAAAATTGGATTACCTCAGGCGTTAGAAGTAGGCGGTATTTGGCTCATCCAAATCTATGTGCTGCACGTCATTTCTCGTCTGGGAGACGCCGCTATCGGCGCCCACACTATTGCCATTCGGATAGAATCGCTCAGTTTCCTGCCCAGTTTTGCCATTGGCGTTGCTGGCGCCTCTCTCGTCGGCCAATATCTCGGCAGTGGCAGTGTCCGTCTCGCCATGGCTACCATTCGCAAGTGTATTCTCTACAGTATTCTCTTCACCAGTTCCATGGGGCTGGCTTTTTATTTGTTCCCAGAATTTTTTGTGCGCATATTTGCGTCAGATTCACCGGGATTGATGACAGTTGCGGTACCGGTCGTCAAGATCTTTTTGCTCGCGGAACCTTTCTACGCCGGCATGCTGATGATCAAGATGTGCCTGCGCGGCGCGGGTGATACGCGCCGGGTCATGTACGTCTCTTACGCATGCATGGGATTCATTCGCGTGGTTTGCCTCATGCTTTGGGATACTTTTTGGCCCGAGTCTCTTTCCCTCACGGGCATCTGGTATCTCATTTGTGCTGACCTCATCATTGAATATTCCATCCTTGAGTTCATGCTTCATGATCTCACTTGGGCTAGGCGCAAGGTGTGAATGCTCTCACCTACCTTAAACGGACTTCTACGGGATATCCCGTGTCACCGAGCCGAGGCTGCCGCGGGCGTCACTTTCTTTCCCGTATTCTGGCGGGACTTATTTTTCATGCGTCTGTCGAGCGCTATGCGCCATTTCACATCTGTTAACGAACCGTATAGCACAATATCCATCATGAAATCCGACAGCACGGTCAGGGGAGACAACAGAATAGTCGGTAAACTCGAAATTTTCGGCCACAAATTTCCACGCAGTCTCAGATTATTCAAGTCAATATCAGCGTGGAGCTGTACATTGAGATTGCTGCCTATGGCCTCCATGTTGCGTGTATACAGGTGACCATTGGCTATATTGAAGTCTGCGTGAGCCTCCTTCAAATCATAAGCAATGAGGTGATTCATGCCAGGCACGTTGCTGGCAGTGTTGGTGATGCTGCCACCAGTGTGTCCCACCAGTCGCCCCAACGAGCGGAATATGGAGGAAAACACGCGCGTCAAGAAGCTCGGTCCACTTTCTTCTCCCTTATCTTTTTGGGCTTCCTTCTCCATATGCGCCAAATGCTTTGGCAAATCTGAGATCATTTCACCGACCGGGCGAAATAGACTTAACTCAAGCAGATCTCCATCCTCAATATCCACGCGTCCGTAAGCGGTAAGTGACGCAAGCTCCGTATCAGGAGAGCGAAAACGAATCTCTCCATTGCATAAGGCCGGGGACTGTTTGGCATCATACGCCTCTGCAATTTTTTTCATATTCATGCAGCTTGCTTTCACAATACCGTCAAATTCCGTATTCTTTCCAGAAAACCCGATACGCACAACCGCATCCAGAACTCCTTCCCAGCTCTTCGCATTCATCCGATCCAGCAGCACGTAATCATCCGCCAAGCTTATGAACCCGGAAAAATCATCCAAAGGTATTGTCGTTCCGATGAATCGAAATCCAGCGCCTTGCTTTGATTTCACGCGAATTACTCCACTCATAGGTCGCACACAATCATCATAGATTGGGAACACGCTCATATCCGTCTGAACCAACGCCGGCTGCGGCAGTACAATGTCCTCCAAGTATCCATACAAGTCGGGGTAGAACATGCCCAAAGAATATGCTGGGTACACGCTGCCGCCCACACGGCGCAACTCTACAAAACTATGCTCCACGTCAATTACCACTGCCTCACCGCTCAATTTTGTTTCTCTCGTTCCGGTGTCCCACTTGTTACGGCTCAGCCAAGGTTGATTATTGTAGTACAGGGCAGGCTCTGTGACCGTCACCACAATTTCATCCGGCAAAGTAGCTCCCTGCGGATCCCTACAATCCATCTGCACATGAGCAGCCACCCCGCAGGTGGCGCGATTTACCAACGTGTACGGATTATCGCCGATATCCGTACGCACGCTCTCTGATCCATCGGCATTATCCAGCAAGACACACATCTGATACTCTGCATTGAGCAGCTCTACCTGACAGAAAGAATCTACCTGCACGCCATTTGAATAATCCACCTGCACCCGGATGTCGGAAATGGTGGATTTTGTATTCTCGTTGAAACGAAAATCTCGAATAATTGAGTGAACACGAGTATTATCTATAAGCTCATCCACGATATCGGGACGAATTGTGTTATGCCCTGTCACCCGCAGGCGACCCTCCGTTGAACCGGCAATATGACCACGCAGCTTTCCTGTCTCGTGCGTGATTTCTAGTCGAACGTCGTACAGCAAATCCTCCTTGTCCTGTGCGCATTTCAATCCCACATCTGCTTGCAGCCCTACTGGTACTCGTCTCTCGCGGAATACTTTCACGCGGTGTGGTGTGCGTATCAACTGAGGCACCTCTACATGCATCATTGCACTCTTTAATTTCATACTAGGGGCAAGCTGCACATCCCCTCTTATGCTCACCAACTCCGGCTGCTCTATTTCTTCCATCTCCACACCCGCAAGGTTGGTTAGTAGAGCAATGACATCTCCCGGAACATCCGCTTGCACATCTTTGAACTCAATTTGTTGTGCATCACTCCAATCCGACTTTGCACTCACTGTGCAACGCACGTCTCCTTCCTTTTGCTCTATCTGTAGAACCACTTGCCCTTTGGTGTACTCGTACAATTCCGCGCTCAACATCACTCGCCCTACATCATGACCTCCCAATTTCACATCCGCCATATTCGCCTTCACACATCCATCAGAGAAAAGACTCGCCGTTTTCATGAACGGTCTGAAATTCCTGACGTCATCGATCATGATTTCCCCAGCGCGCACTTGCACGTCGCGCAGTTGCAATGCGTCTGCCTGAGCTTGCATTTGCGCTTGTCCCGCACTCAATGTCTCTACCGCCGACCAGGAATCCAGCCTCACGTTGCGCGCCGCTGCACGAATACTCGGGTTCGTAACGGTGAGCCCCTGATTCGATATGTCCTGAACATCATTTACTTGTTGTACGTCTTCAGCTTTGGGTTCATGGGGCGCTTCATCGGTATCCGATATTGGCTTTGTCTTTTCTGCTATGGGGGCTGGCTGCCGAACTTCCTTCGCCTTCAAAGCGACTTTCAGCTCACCTAACTCATTTGGTAAACCGTTTTCAGCAAATCCTACATCGTGAAGGTCTACCTCCAACTCCGGTGCTGTCAAATGCAAAGTTTGTTCTTCCTTCGTCACGGGTAGAACAGATTCCTCGGCATACAACTGTAACTCCGCTCGTTGAACTGATTCAGGTATGTAATTGTGATTCTGCTTGATCTCCGAAAGTTTCAGTTTCACACGCGGGTTGTTCAGCACGTACCCTCCGTAACGAATCGTTTCTGTCTCCATGACTGCACCAAGCATGTGGAATGACGGAACAAAATCCTGCCATGTGTCCTGTCCGGCTTTGAAAGTAGGTGCATTCAATTGTGCATGCAGCTGCAAATTAACACGTTCTCCAAGCTCCAACCCCTCAGGCAACTCCACAGCCTTGGGCGCTAATTCATTGATGAGAGTCAGTATTTTCTGCACAGGCAGATCCGCTGCTATCTGCGCCTGCCCCTTATTCTGCTGTGCGCTGGCTAACGCCCGCAATGATCCGTCTGAAAAATACAGCTCAAGCTTGTCAACATTGAAGTCGCCATTGTCGTAAAGGAAAGACAACTCAAGATCTTCCACTTTGGTCTTGCCCACCATCATATCCTTCTGCGTCACGAGTCCACGGAGGCGCGCGCTCGCCAGCGTATAGTCCTCCTCAAATATGACATCCCCTCCAAGTTTGACGCTCGGCGGGCTATCATCCGGATGTCGAAACTTTTCCAAAAACGCTCGCGTCTCAGGATGGCTCACATAACGAATCATGCGCACCAGTGCGACTGTACTGTCCATGCTGAACACTAAGTGCCGAGTCGTTAAATCATAAGCCCCTTGCAGCTTGGCAGAAGCATCGGGATCGGACGTGTGAACGCTCAGCGAATTGATGGTGATATTGCCTTTGTTGTACAAAAAATCTGCCACCAACTCACGAAAGTGAAATTGTGACACATCGTAGCGCGGCACATTGAGACGCAAAGCAATTCGCGGTTCTTCACGCACATCCAAGTGCACATCCAGCGTCGGATGCTCCCCACGCTCCCACGCCTGACTTTGTATGCCATCGTACACCCGATCGATAACTCCGCGGTATTTTTCAATGATTGCCGCCAAATTCACTTTTTGATCCCCTCCCTCCGGAATTATCGCTGGGTCCACATTCCCGGCTAAACTGATAACTATGCCCTGCAGACTTAATTTTCCATTGGTCACGCGCACCTCGCCGTTCCTCCCTCCACGTGCCTCCAGTCGATCTACTCGAACGTGCAGCTTCTCCTCCGGAGACTTTGTCACGGGAAGCGCTATATCTCCATCTATCACTTGGATAAATGACGGGCGCAGTTCTCCGGATACCAGTCCGGCGATGCTTAATCCGACCGCCGCAGTGCGCACATCCCCAAGTTTCTGCTGTTTTTCAGCATCCACGTAGAGTCTCACTGACCCCACACGCACTGCTATCCCGCGCAGAGGATCCAGACGCATCTTTCCGATGCTCAGGTAAAGACCTTCCGCCGCCGCCTTTTCCTCAATGTAGCGCACAACCCCATCAGGAAAGCCGGCACTGCTCAGCCAAGCTACCATGCCACACAACGCGAGAAAGACTAACAAGCAAACCGTCGGCAACACGGAGCCAACCCGGCGTATGTTGATCTTTCCCGCCATATCTCCTGCGTACTTTAAGGTATCATAGCTTCGGGTCAACTTCTCCCTCCGGCAGACGCGGCGCCTTCGGAAGGTTCTTCTCTATATCATCCAATAAATTGACCATGTCCACTCCTCGTCTAGCTGAGTCATCATGTCGAAAGCGCAACCGAGGAGTATTGCGCAGTATCACCCGGCGGCTCACTGCTCCCTGTATGCTCCCTCGCGCGCGGGTCAACTTCTCTACTACTGCCGCGGCGCTCATTTTGCCCACAACACCCACCCACACGCAAGCTTCCCGCAGATCCTCCGTCACTTCCACTTCTAAAATGGACACGATGGTACCGGGCCACTCAAACTCGCGCTGCACGTAGGTGCCAATCTCCCGCTTGAGCAGTTCGTTCACTTTGTCTAAGCGGTGTGTCGCCATCGGGATTCTACAGTGTTTGTTTGATCTTTTCGAGGGTATAGCATTCGATCACGTCGCCTTCCTCGTAGTCGTCGTAATCAGCCAGACGTATGCCACACTCCAGCCCACTCTTCACCTCCTCTACTTCATCTTTGAAGCGCCTCAGGGTGGACATCCGACCGTCGAACACCACCTGTCCCTCTCTTAACACCCGAGCTTCGGCTGTACGCAACATCTTACCGTCTGTCACGTATGACCCCGCAGCTTTTCCTTTGTTCAATTTATAGATCTGCCTGATTTCGGCATGACCCAACACCGTTTCTCGTGTCTCCGGTTCCAACAGACCCAGCATCGCGTCCTTGACCTGATCAATCAATTCGTACACGATAGAGAATATCTTGACCTGAACGCCCTCCCGCTTTACTGCTTTGACGGCGTTCGTCTCCACTTTTACGTTGAACCCTAATATCACCGCATTCGAGGAAGAGGCCAACAGCACATCATTCTCTGATATCGGCCCTGCGGCAGCTCCGATAAATTGGCACTCCACCTTGTCGCTCTTGATATCCATAATGGCACTCTTGATAGCCTCCACAGAACCCTGAACATCTCCTTTCAGGAAAAGTTTCAAGACAGCCTTGTGGCTTCCCTCACCAATCATCGCGAGCACGTCTTCCATACGAGAGCGCTTCGGCGTTGCTAATCGTTCACGCCTCAATTCCTCTTGCCTCTCTTCAGAAAGCTTGCGCGCGGCTCGCTCATTATCCATCTCTACCATCTCATCACCCACGTTTGGCGTTTCCAAGAAACCTGACACCTCCGCAGGCATCCCCGGAAGCACCTTTTTGATGCTCTCCCCCTGATCGTTTATCAGTGTCTTCACCTTGCCGGCATACGGTCCGCATATGAACGGCATCCCTACCTTTAACGTGCCACTCTGTACAATCACCGTAGCCGAACTCCCCTTCCCTTGTTCCATACGAGCCTCTATAATTGAGGCGCGGCAATTAGCTCGCGGGTTGGCGCGTAGTTCAAGAACCTCTGCTTGCAAACAAAGCAACTCCAGCAGGTCATCTATCCCGTCCCCCGTCACAGCAGACACGTTTACACACTCCACTTCGCCTCCGAAATCGGTGGGTACAAGCCCCTCTTCCATCAATTGTGTACGAACACGCACCGGATCTGCCGCTGGCAAATCACATTTGTTCACCGCCACGATGATGGTTTTCCCAGCCGCTTTGGCGTGCATAATCGCCTCTTTGGTCTGCGGCATGATGCCATCATTGGCGGCTACAACCAGCACCACAATATCCGTCACATCAGCGCCACGGGCACGCATCTCCGTGAAAATGGCATGTCCGGGCGTATCAATAAACGTGATGGTGTGATCGCCATGCTTTACCGTGTAGGCCCCTATGTGCTGAGTAATGCCGCCGGCCTCGCCCGCCACGACCTTAGTGCGGCGTATGTAATCAAGCAAGGATGTTTTTCCATGGTCCACATGTCCCATCACCGTGATGATTGGAGTACGCACCTTGAGTACGTCTTCCGGTTCCTCTTCCGGAGCCACGGCCTTCGGTTCTTTCAAAACCTCCACCGGCGCCTTTACGCCAGCGCCTTTTTCGCGCTTTACTCGCTCATACGCGAAACCATGTTTCTCACACAAGGCTGCGACCTGGTCACTATCTAAAAGTGTATCCGGATTGGCAAATACGCCCATGCGCACCAGCTCCGCTATCAGCTTAAATGGTTTCATTCCCATCAACGCAGAAAGCTCCGCCACCGGTACTGGCGCCTTCACATTGATGATGCCGCCATTCGGTG
Organism: uncultured Akkermansia sp.; assembly: GCA_947589345.1. Lineage (GTDB taxonomy): Bacteria > Verrucomicrobiota > Verrucomicrobiia > Verrucomicrobiales > Akkermansiaceae > Akkermansia. The sequence continues at coordinate 1,793 of CANQAC010000005.1, read as the reverse complement.
GGACTGACGACGCCTGAACGACCGGGGGTGTACTCACCGCCGGTTTCGGAGCAGGCTTTTCAGCCGGGGGAGTTTCCGGAGAAGGGGGATTCGGTTTGACAGCTTTCTTTCGCTGCGGCGTCAGCAAATCCAACGCCACTTTCTTCGGCGCAGGTTGTGCAGTATCCTTCGGCGCAGGACCGTCTTTTTTCTTCTTCCCGCTCAGCAAGTCCAATACTTCTTTCTTTGGCTTCTCTCCAGGCATGTTTCTGTTTCAGGGGTTTAAGTTATGCGTTCTTTGCGGTGGAGAGTATTTGCTCCGCCTGCTCTTCCGTAATGCCCAACGTCTCCATCAAATCTTCTTTCTGTACATCCCACGTCACAAGATCCTGCACACGCGTGAAACCAGCCTCCACCATCGCCGTGGCCAAATCATCACTTATCTGCAGTGCTTTTGCCAAGACGTCAGCCGCTTCCTGCACTTGCTCATGCGCGCCTGCTTCTCCCCCGCGGGCCTCTACTCGAACATCCCAGCGCTCATTTGGTTCTGAAATCAAGCGAGCTGTCAGTCGCACGTTTTGACCCTTACGCCCTTTAGCTTTGGCCGCAGCCTTATCATCTTCAACATATACCGTCACCAACTTCTGATCCTCATCTAACTCGATGCTCACTGCATCAATAGGAGCCAGAGACTCCTGTACCATCACCCGCTTGTCATCTGAATACTCCAGTATGTCGACTTTTTCGTGGTTGAGTTCATTGACCACATTTTTTACCCGCGACCCGCGTATACCAACACACGCTCCAATGGGATCAACATTGGCATCGTGGCTACGCACCACCAATTTGCTGCGGTACCCGGCCTCCCGTACCACCATCACTATTTCCACCGAATGTTCGGCTATCTCGATCACCTCACTCTCAAATAATCTCCGCACCAAATTCGGGTGGCTACGCGACAGTATCAGTTCATGTCCACGCGCACCATCCCTCACTTCCACAACATAGAATCTTAATTTATCGCCGGCGTTGTACTCTTCTCCAGGTATCCGCTGACGCGACGGCAACACTCCTTCAAACTTTTCTACTTCTACAATGACATCCCCTTTGTCATAGCGTTTCACAGTACCAGTCACCACCTCTCCCACGCGATCCTTGAACGCATCTGCCAGCATCTCCTGTTCCGCTCTGCGAATCCGCTGCTGCATTGTTTGTCGCGCTGTCTGTACCGCTATGCGTCCGAAATCGCGCGGGGTCACATTCACGCTTAAGGTATCTCCGGGGTTCACAACTCTCCCTTTCGGCGCGCACATGCTCATCGCCGTAGAAAGTTTTATTTCATTGAATGGATCCTTCATCTGTTCATCCTCCACAACAACCATTTCCGCCTTAATTTTCACTGTCCCGCGCTGCGCATTCACCACGGCTTTCAGATGACGAATCTTATCTGATCCCGGTACCATCTTTGAATAAGCCGTCAGAAATGATGCTTCTAAGGCTCGTAAGACGCTTTCGCGGGTCAAGTCTTTCTCGCGTACGTAAAAATCGATCAGGGCGGTGATATCTGTGGTAGCCATAGCTCGTGGTATTGATGGTATGCAGTCCTTATCCGGACCATCTACAAAAAAAGAGCGGGTCCTCGACCCGCCCCAATCTTAAAATAGACCGGAACTCGTACGCTTTCATTCTATGGGGCCTGTGCTCTCTTGTCAAGCCCCAAATTCATAAATTCTTCGTTTGTGGATCGCAAAATTAAATGCAACAGGTACTTGGCACAAAAAAGGGTGCCAAGAAGTTCAAAGCATGCTAGAGTA
>CANQAC010000004.1 GCA_947589345.1 uncultured Akkermansia sp. | reverse complement strand
ACGGGGGCAGGATTAGCTAGCCTTGGGCATGAAGTCACGTGCATCGACTGTGACCAAGAGAAGGTGGAGAAGCTGCGTTCGGGTGAAGTCACTCTCTTCGAAGAGGGATTGGAAGAGCTTCTGAAGTCCGGGTTGCGGTCCGGTCGACTCACGTTCACCGAGGATATGGCCCAGGGAGTAAAGGGGGCGCAGATCGTCATGGTCGCCGTAGGGACTCCGGAAAACCCCGACACAGGCGAAGCCAACCTGACCTACCTTTTCTCGGCAGTGAAGCAGCTGGCTCAATGCCTTGAGCATCCCACCGTCGTGGCCGTCAAATCCACCGTGCCGGTGGGTACCGGGGATGAAGTCGAGCAGCTTATCCGCGAGGCCAACCCTGCCGCGCAGGCGGAAGTGATCTCGTTGCCCGAATTCTTGCGCGAGGGCTACGCCGTGCATGACTTCTTTCACCCGAACCGCATCGTCGTGGGCACGCAGAGCAAAGAAGCTCGCTCCCTCATCCGTGAGCTGTACGCGCCCATGGAGCCCTCCCCGAAGATGCTCTTTGTCTCCCGCCGTTCCTCCGAGGCCATCAAATACGCTTCCAACGCCTTCCTCGCCATGAAAATCCACTACATCAACGAGATGGCCGACTTCTGCGAAGCGGTGCAAGCGGATATTCATGAGGTGGCGCGCGGCATGGGAGAAGACACCCGCATCGGATTGGCATTCCTGCGCCCCGGACCCGGCTACGGCGGCTCTTGCTTCCCGAAAGACACGAAAGCCCTGTTGCACATGGCTCACAAGCATGGGGTGGAGCTTTCCCTGATTCGTTCCACGATTTCCGGCAATGCCAAACGCCGCGAGCTGATGGCGCAGAAGATCCTGGCTGCCGTCAAGGACATCCCTCATCCGCGCATCGCCGTCTGGGGACTGGCCTTCAAGAACGGCACGGATGACTGCCGGGAGAGTCCCGCCATCGGCATTGTGCAGCACCTCATCAAACGCGCAGGCGTCACGGTGACCGCCTACGACCCCAAGGCGATGGATAACGCTCGCAAGCTGTTGGGCGACTCCATCACCTACGCGCCGGACAAGGAGAGCGCCGCACAGGGGGCGCACGTGCTGGCAATCCTCACGGAGTGGCCGGAGTTCGCGGAAGCCGACATGAGCGCCATCAAAAAGCTCATGCTTGAACCCTCTCGTGTTATCGACTGCCGTTTCCTCGCAAAGTCATGAATACCGAAACAAAACAAATCCTCGTGATGGGAGGGGCGGGCTACATCGGCTCGCACACGGTGCGGCATCTGCTGGATCGCGGCTACCGCGTGGTGGTGGCCGACAACCTGATCTACGGACACCGCGAGGCGGTGGACTCCCGTGCCGCCTTTGAAAAGGCCGACTTGCTGGACCCGGAGAGCCTGAAAACTCTCTTTGAAAAGTACGACATCGATGCCGTGGTACACTTCGCTGCCTTTGCCTACGTGGGCGAGAGCGTCACCAAGCCCGCCAAGTACTACCGCAACAACGTGGTCGGCACGCTCAACCTGTTGGACGCTATGCTGGAGCATAACGTGAAGAAGATCGTCTTCTCCTCCACCTGCGCCACCTATGGCGAGCCGCGCTACACGCCCATCGATGAGAAGCATGCGCAGAATCCCATCAACCCCTACGGGCGCAGCAAGCTCATGGTGGAGCAGATTTTTTCGGACTACGAACGCGCCTATGGTTTGCAACACATCGCCCTGCGCTACTTCAACGCCGCCGGAGCCGCAGAGGACGGCAGCATCGGAGAGGCGCACGACCCGGAGACGCACCTGATTCCGCTGGTACTGCAAGCCATCGCCGGCAAGCGGGATTGCATCCGCGTGTTCGGCACGGATTACGACACGCCGGACGGCTCCTGCATCCGCGACTACATCCACGTGGAGGACCTGGCGGAGGCGCACCGCCTCGCGCTGGAAAAATTGGAAGACTACTCCGGCTGCATCAACCTCGGCACGGGCTGCGGCACGAGTGTGCTGGAGTTGATTCACGCCGCCGAGGAAGTATGCGGCAAGTCCTGCCCCAAGGAATTGACGGGGCGGCGTCCCGGAGACCCCGCACGGCTCTGCGCCAACAATGCTGCCGCGCGTTCCATCCTCGGCTGGCAGCCGCGCCATACCGATATCCGTTCCATCCTCTCCACCGCTTGGCAGTGGGAGCAACACCGACGCTTTTAATCTGACGATGAGTACACCCCAATCGGAACACGTGAAGAACCTGGTGGTAGGCTGCGGTCTGTCCGGCGTGGTCGTGGCGGAGCGTATCGCCTCTCAGCTCGGGGAGCCCGTGCTCATCATTGATAAGCGCCCCCACATCGGCGGCAATATCTACGATGAGAAAGATCCCGAAACAGGGGTGACCGTGCATAAGTACGGACCTCACGCCTTCCATACCAACAGCAGGGAGGTGTGGGACTACCTGAGCCGTTTCACCGAGTGGCATCTCTTCATGTACCGAGTGAAGGCAGTAGTGGACGGCACGGAGGTGCCGGTGCCCTTCAACCTCGACTCGCTGCATACGCTCTTTCCGCGCACGATGGCAGCCCGCATTGAGGAGAAACTGATTGCCTCCTTCGGGTTCAACACGGATGTGCCTATCCTCAAGCTGCGCGAGACCAAGGATGAGGACCTGCATTTGCTGGCGGATTTCATCTACGAAAAGGTGTTTGCCGGGTACACGATGAAGCAGTGGGGGTTGACGGCAGAGCAATTAGACGCCTCCGTGAGCGGGCGCGTACCCGTGCGAGTCGGGCGGGACGACCGCTATTTCCGCGACACGTATCAGGCGATTCCCGCCGAGGGGTACACGACCATGGCAAAGCGGATGCTGGATCACCCGCTCATTGAGCTGCGCCTCAACACGAATTGGTCGGATGTGAAGGGGAAAATTTCCTACGACCGGCTTTTCTTCACGGGTCCGATTGACGAGTTTTTCGGTTACGAGTTCGGAGCGCTTCCCTACCGCAGCCTGGATCTCCAGTTTCGCAACCTGCCGCGAGAGTTCGTGCAGTCCGGTCCGCAGATCAACTTCCCCTGCAATTACGACTTCACCCGCCAGGTGGAGTACAAGTACTACCTGGACGAGGAAACGCCGCACACCACCATTTCACGCGAATACCCCTGCGCCTACTCTCCCGGCAAGAACGAACCCTACTACCCCATCCCATCTGCTCAGAACGCCGCTCTCTACGAGTGCTACGCTCAACTTGCCGCATCCCTCCCCAACACCCACTTCCTCGGTCGCCTCGCCTCCTACCGTTACCTCAACATGGACCAAACCGTGGAGGAAGCTCTCAAGGTTTTTTTATCGATATGTACAAATTTATCATAGAAATCATAATATGAATATCGAATCTAGTCCTGCGATACACATCTTCTTCACGGCTGACAATAATTACGCCAAATACCTTGCAGTAAGTATTGTGAGTATCGTTGTTAATACGGAGTCACCTGTACATTTCTACATTCTTGATGGGGGGATATCAGAACATAATAAAAATCGCATAGCATGCTTGCAGAAGATTAAGTCGTTTGAGATTGAGTATATCCCCATTGACTGCTCTCGATTTAACCATGTCCCCAAGAGCAGTCAAAAACACATCTCCGATAATACCAACTACAGATTCCTTATTTCATCGTTAAAACCTGATTTGGATAAATGTATTTTCCTAGACGCCGATCTTGTAGCACAGGGAGATATCGCTCAATTATGGCATGTTGATGTCACAAATGATTACATGGCTGCTGTTACGGATCAGTTTCCTTTGAAGCCAAATTCATGGGCAAAAAAATTACCTCTGCCGGAGAATTACATCTACGTGAACACAGGCGTTTCTGTCATGAATTTGAAAAAATGGAGAGAAGACAGGATTGAGGAAAAGCTTTTCGACAATTTAGAAAAATACCGTAATTTGCTATGGTTCCCCGATCAGGATACACTCAACATAACACTTGCTCCCCATGTGCAGTACTTACCACATATTTTTAATGCCATGCCTGTTCAACGTTATTATGACATGGATCAAAAAAAGGAAGCCTTCTCTAATCCTGTAATTCTCCATTGGGCGGGCCCAAAAAAGCCTTGGAAAAAACCGTGGGTAGAGATGTCTCACGTCTATTTCCATTTTGCAAGAATGACGCCCTTCTATGAAGAAATTTTGTACGTAAACCTTGCCGAGCGTGAGGAGAAGACGCGAGTGGTCGAAAAAAACAGCACAGTTTCGCAAAGGATTTTGAAAGATGCGTTGCAATACGGAAAACTCAGACGCAGGTACTATCGATATCGCTTTCTTTCTAAAATTATGCTTGGTAAAAAACGCAAACATTACGAGGAAAGAAAGAAAAGCTTTAGGGAGCGCCTTCGTGCCGTTCGCCGCTTTATTAATTCGGATTAACAGTCGGTTGTTGGGAGGGGGGAGGAGTTATCTATTTAATGGAAAAAGAATTCATGGGGATTTTAAGCGCACATCTACGATTTAGTCGGGCTTGGCAGGTCTTAGTTTCATTTTACATCAAGCTGAAAATCAGACAGGCTGAGGTAATATCTTTCGACGTTTTTGATACTCTGCTAAACAGACCTTTCTGTGAACCTAAAGACGTTTTTCTTTTTTTGTCTAAGAGATATGATGAACCTGAATTTTATCAGGCAAGGCTTAACGCAGAGAAAGAGGCCAGGAAAAAACTGAATAAGGTACAAGTTACCTATGATGAGTTGTACCATTGCATGCCATCAAAATTCCACTATATGAAGGAACTTGAGGCTCAATTTGAATATGAAACGATTTATCCACAAATAGAAACAAAAAAATTTTATGATTACGCCATTAAAAAGGGCAAGAAAGTGGTATTCACCACGGATATGTATTATAGCCAAGATTTTCTCCTCAAACTATTAGAAAAAAACGGTTATTCTAACAGCAAGGATATATACGTATCAGGCTATTTGAGAAGATCTAAGTATCAGAACACTCTGTTCCCTTATGTCGTACAAACACTTAAGGTCAAAGCATCAAAGGTACTCCATATAGGAGACAATCGCAAGTCCGATTATCTTGCGGCAAAGGCTGCGGGGCTCAAGGCCGTTTATATAACATCCGGAAAGAACAAGCTTTTTAAACTATTCCCAAGATTGGAATTTTTTTGGAAAAACAACAATCAATTAACTTCGAGCGTCATTTTGGGATTAATAATCAAAAGGCTTACCCTAAAGCATTCCTTTAAAAACTATTGGGAAGAATTCGGGTACGTCTATGGCGGGGGAGTATGTTATGGCCTATGCAAGTTCATCACCAATGAAATGCAAAGGGACAAGCGACGCGAATTGGTATGTGTAGCAAGGGATGGGTACACCATAGAAAAAATTATCAATCTCATAGCACCAAGTGTTAAAACTCACTATGTTATTGCATCAAGAGCGATCAATTTACTGACTTCATTGGAAGTGGAACACGAACTTCCTTGGACACACAAGTCCGAGAGCATTATACGAATGTTCAAAGAGATATCGCCCGAGTTTAATCGCCGATGCAAAGGAAGGAGTTGGAATAGTAATAGTGAACGTGCCGACTTCATAAACGAGAATCGTGATGTTTTACAACCATTGGCGGGAAAAATTCTCGAGTGCTACAAAAATTACATAAATACTTTTAATATCAGAGATAAAAGAATAGCAATCTTTGATATAGCGGCTGGAGCATGCAATTCGTATAAGTGTTTGCAAAGAGTCTTTCCGGACAGAGATATTCTCGGATTGTACTGGGTAATTACCGCAGAAAATCATTTCAATCTCAGAGCCTATCAGAAAGACTTCATTCACGTGTTTGGCAAGTATCAGATGATAGAGCTACTTATTACGGCACCGGAACTCCCGGTGAAGAATTTCAGCCCGGATGGCAAGATCATAAGACTTGATAATAAGTACGAAAAAAGGCGTGCCGTCATTAGCCGAGAGATATCCCGTTCCGAAGTCCAATTCGCTAACGACTATCTTTCTACTTTCAATTGCTTGATTGATTTTGATGTCTCCACACTAATTGAATTAGTCAACTCCATTTGCAATTTCCCCAGTATGAGGGACAGGTGGCATTTTTGGCCAGTATTTCACGGCTTTGATGAAGCTCATACAAGGTACGGAAGACTCATCCATCCATTTAATTTCAGAGATATAAGGCACGAATTCTCATATATAAAATACAGCTTAATTTCACATATCGCCTTCGGAAGATATAAGCAGAAATGTAGAAAAAGAATGAAGGATATACGGAAAAAATATAATATTCCGAGATGAGCTTCCTCCCAAGTAAAAGTAAAACCCAGCTATGGAGAAAAAGAAAAGAATCGTCTTAACGTACGGCACGTTCGACCTATTGCATGAAGGACACGCGAAACTTTTAAAACGTGCCAAAGGCCTCGGAGACTTTCTGATTGTAGGAGTCACGACTCCAGAGTACGACAGGTATCGTGGCAAGCTCAACGTAGTACAAAGCTTGGAGGAAAGGAAAGCTGCGGTTGCTCAGTTGGGATATGCCGACATGATTATAGAAGAGGCAGTCGATGGACAAAAAGTCCATGACATTCAAAAATTTGGAGCAGATGTAATCACATTCGGATCCGATTGGAGAGGGAAATTTGATTACTTGAAAAAATATTGTGAAGTAGTCTATCTAGAACGGACAAAGGGCATATCTTCTTCATCATTAAGAAATTCCGGAAACCGCATTATCTCTATGGGTATTGCAGGGAACGGGAGGATTGCACATCGTCTAGCAGCGGAAGCCTATGCGGTGAGCGGTCTGGAAATAACATCCGTATTCGGTAGAAACGAGGAACACTGCCGTGAGTTTGCAAAGAAATATGAACTTTCATCATGGAAAACTAATTATGATGATTTCTTAGAACCATTGGATGCCGTCTACATAGCCTTGCCTCATCATTTGCATGTGGATTTCACGCAACATGCTCTGGAAAGAGGGAAACATGTCCTTTGCGAAAAACCCATGACGCTCCATCGAGAGGATGTAAATATGCTCTATGATATCGCGACAAAAAACAACTGTGTGCTCATGGAAGCTTTTAAAACGCTATGGACTCCGTCCTTTCAACGGGTCATCTCAATGGTTCGAGAAGGAGAGATCGGTACTGTGCATTCTGTCGATGCCGCGTTCACAAAACTTGTTACGGATCGTACGGATCGTGTCTATGATCCGAATCAAGCCGGAGGAGCGTTCACGGAACTCGCCTCATACCCGTTGCTTGCGATCTCTCGAATTTTGGGGGAGGACGTAAAATCCGTTGAATTTCATTCGTTCATGCAGGACGGCGTCGACATTTACACGCGAGCAAATATGCGCTATGAGCATGCTATTGCATCGGCAACGGTCGGAATCGGTGTGAAGCGCGAAGGAGACATGGTCATTGCAGGGACAAAAGGATACATTTATGTTCCTGCGCCGTGGTGGAAAATCGACTGCTTCGAATTAAGACGGGAAGATGTTCGGCAAAATCAAAGATACGTAACACCTTTCGAAGGAGACGGCCTGCGGTATGAGTTGGCGGAGTTTGTTCGTACCATCAAAGGCGGCTACAGCGTCTGCAATCCACAAACGGATTCGACTTTCATCGCCGAAATCATAGAGCAGTTTCGTTCACGAGATACAATAAAAGATATGTTCGACTAAATTCGAAAGTACCGACTTAAAGGAATATTAAAACGAAAAATTTAACTAAATGATCATGAATTCGAATAATAAACCCAGTCTGAAGATATTAGTAAGCTATCATAAACCAGCGCGTCTTATTAAAGACGACATCTGCGTTCCTATTCACTGTGGAAGAAACAACAAAATAGGCAATCCTTTAAAAGACGGGCTTGTTTCTCCAGGAGATTTTCAATGGTTACAAGAAAATTGCATTGGTGATGATACCGGGGACAATATTTCAGAGTTTAACTTTAAATACTGCGAACTCACGGCACATTATTGGGCTTGGAAAAACTACGAAAAACTTGGCAATCCTGACTATATAGGATTTATGCACTACAGACATATTTTCGCATTCCCTGACAAAGAACTGAAGGATTCCCGCCGTTTTGTCCCTTTCCTCATGGATGCAGAATATAGTAACTATCTTGATCCTAAATACCTTGATCTTGGAAATTACGATATGTACGTACCTCGTTGGTTGACGTGCTACCAATTCAAGATTAAACCAGGGCGATGGGGATGGTCATCATACCCTCCCACACAATGCAAAATGAAAGACAAATTAATTGATGGGAAAGGTGATTTCGAAGCTCTGGCTTACATTAGAAAGAACCACCCTGAATTTTATCAAAACGCATTGGAATATTATCAAAAAAAGGAAAATTTTCAATGGAACATGTTTATATTCACCAAAAAGATTTTCTTTGAATATGCTCAGTTCCTTTTTGAGGTTCTTCGGTATGTAGATCGAAAAATCGACCAGCCTCATTTTTGCAGTGCACATCGGCGTAGTCTTGCATACCTCGCAGAAGCTATCACAGGTATTTTTATCTACCAAAAGATTAAGGAAAAATACAAAGTGAAATACCTTCCCGTGTTACAGATTGAAGACACAAGTTTACCTGTGGAAATTTCTCCCGTTTTTTCTGAAAAAAGTGTGACTATATGCTGCTCAGCTGATAATCAAAATTCCTATATGTGTGAGGTAATGATTCAATCCGTCATCGCCCATGCATCGCCGGAGCGGAACTACGATCTCGTGGTATTACATGATGCGTTAAGCGAAGCGCGGCAGAAAAAAATTCTGCAACTTCAAGAGAAACGTCGCAATATTTCTATCCGTTTTTATCGTGTGAATCGACTCGTTGGCAGAAAAAAATTTCTTCTGCCAAGGGGATATCCCCTTACCGCTTTGATCTCACTCTGTGTGCCGGAGGTATTCATAAATTATGAAAAGGTACTTTATCTTGAACATGACACGGTCGTAAGAACCGATGTAGCCGAATTGTATGATACGAATCTAGGAAAAAACTGGATCGCGGCATGTCAGGATAATGTCACCTCTTCGTGGCTTAACAGTGGGCGTGAGAAATTTTCCTACTACTCGGACCAACTTGACTTGAAAGATCCTTACAACGAATACGTGAGCAACGCAGTCGTTCTCTGGAATGTGCAAGCTATACGCGAATCTGGTCGAGCCTCGGAGGCTCTGCACGTTATCGAAGAAAAGGCATATAGAAACCCTGCGAGAGATGGACTCAATAAACTCTGTTACGGGCATGTTCTGTTTCTCGATCCTCTATGGAACGTTTGTGATGCATGGGGCGATGTTTGTTATTTGCCTGCTGTTTCATACCAGAAATGGTCCCAAAATATCGACAATGCCAAGATTATTTCGTTTCGTGCAACTGTTTCGAAACCATGGAATAATACAAGTCTTTTAAGTGCATCAATTTGGTGGAAATATGCGAGACAAACGCCCGTTTATGAAGAATTGTTGACAATAAATGCAAAGGCGTGTGCGCCGAACAATTCGATGATACGAGAAATACTCCAACTCCCAACTTACAAACGCAAATTGAAGCAATTACGTTGGAAAATCTTTTTTTCATGGGGAAAAAGGAAACAACGCTACAAATCACGTGAAGAACAACTTGAAAAGGCCATCAAAACCGTAGAGCTTTTTTTTAGTCACAAATAAACTCGCCATGTCAAAAGTATACATAGGAATGAGCGCAGATTTGCTGCATCCGGGGCATTTGAATATCATTGAACAGGCGCGGCAATATGCAGGTGATGGTGGAGAAGTGGTCGTGGGGCTGCTGACGGACCGTGCGATAGCCAGTTACAAGCGCCTGCCCTATATGAGCTATGAGCAGAGGCGTATAGTAGTGGAAGCCGTGAAAGGAGTGAGTCGCGTAGTGGCGCAGGAGACGCTGGATTATGTGCCTAATCTGCTGCGCGAAAAACCGGACTTCGTGCTGCACGGCGATGATTGGAAGACGGGGGTACAGGCGCAGACACGTCAGAGGATTGTGGATGTGATGTCACAGTGGGGTGGGCAGGTCATCGATATACCGTACACGAAAGGAATATCCTCCACGCAGTTGAACAAGACGCTCAAAGAAATCGGCACCACGCCGGAGATCCGTGCCGGGCGGTTGCTGAGGTTACTGAACAGCAAGGATATCGTTCGAGTGATGGAGGCGCACAATGGATTGAGTGGAATGATTGTGGAGCAGGTTCAAGTCAAGCAAGATGGGAAGACGGAGGAATTTGATGCGCTATGGATATCCTCCCTAACGCAAGCCACGGCGAAGGCAAAGCCGGATAACGGGTTCCTGGATGCCTCCTCTCGCATCGCGGCGCTCAGTGAGATTCTGGACGTAACAACGAAACCCATCATCTACGATGGAGATAGCGGAGGACCGGCAGAACATTTCGTCTTCACCGTGCGGGAGCTGGAGCGCCTGGGAGTATCAGCCGTCATTATTGAGGATAAGACAGGGCTCAAGAAAAACTCTCTCTTCGGCACCGAGGTGGAGCAGCAGCAGGATAGTATCGAAAACTTCTGCCACAAGATTGCCTCCGGCAAAGCCAACCAAGTGACGCAGAACTTTATGATCATCGCGCGCATTGAAAGTCTCATCCTCGAACAGGGGATGGAAGATGCGATGACTCGCGCAAAGGCTTACTTGGAAGCCGGGGCGGACGGCATCATGATCCACTCGCGCTCCAAAGAGTTTACGGAAGTGCAAGAGTTTGCACGACAGTACAGAGAGCTGCCGAACCGCAAACCTCTCGTCGTTGTACCAACGAGCTACGCACACGTGACGGAGGAGGAGCTTGCCTCCGCGGGGATCAATGTGGTGATTTATGCAAACCAATTGTTGCGCGCAGCGTACCCGGCGATGGTGAAAGTGGCGCAGAGCATCCTCACGCATCACCGCGCACAGGAAGCCTCGCAGGAGTATTGCATGAGCATCAAAGAAATCATTAACCTGATACCGGGAGGGCGAGTGCTTGAAAGTAAATGATTTTCTGAACATTCTGCTGGATGCTGGGCTGGACTTCTTCGCAGGAGTGCCGGATTCCTTGCTCAAGGAGCTTTGCTGCTGCATCACCACGCGACTGAACAGCGAGCAGCACATCATTACCGCCAACGAAGGTAACGCCCTCGCCTTGGCAGCCGGGCATTACCTGGCTACCGGACGCCCGGGGGTTGTGTACATGCAGAATAGCGGATTGGGAAACATCGTGAATCCCCTGCTCTCTCTCACGGACGAGGCTGTGTACCATATCCCGGCACTGCTCATCATCGGCTGGCGCGGTGAACCCGGTGTGTATGATGAACCGCAACACATCACGCAGGGGCGGCTCACTCTGCCTCTGTTGAAAACAATGGGGATTGCTCACAGCGTGCTGGCGGGAGAGGAACAGGTGCGCGAGGCTTGCGAATACATGATGCACCACGGGCAATCGTATGCCCTCGTAGTGCGCAAGGGCGCCTTCGAACCCTCCCAGAAACTGCCTCCTCGCGAGGAATTATCCGCGCTTCCCCGTGAAGAGGCAATCCGCGAGGTGTTGGGGCTTCTCGGAGAGTACGACGTCGTGGTGTCCACCACCGGCATGATCTCGCGTGAGGTGTACGAAAATCGCCGAACACACGAGCGGGACTTCTTAACGGTAGGCAGCATGGGACACGCCTCAAGCATTGCCTTAGGCATCGCACTGGCCCAGCCGCAGAAAAGGGTGGTGTGCCTGGACGGCGATGGTGCGCTGCTTATGCACTTGGGCGCTCTGCCGGTGATAGCGGCGCAGGCAGCGCCGAACCTGCGCCACATTGTGTTGAACAACGCTGCGCATGATTCTGTGGGTGGTCAACCCACGGTGATGGGCAGTGTAGACTTGCCCGCCGCTGCACGTGCTCTCGGATACAAAGAAGTTTTCCGTGTGGATAGCATGGATGGCATCCGCGCAGTGTGGCAAGATTTTACGCAAGTTCCGGGGGCTGCAATGCTTGAAATTCGTGTGCGACGCGGCGCACGCAAGGACTTAGGACGTCCCAAGGAAAGCCCCCAGGAAAACAAACAAGCCTTCATGAAGTATGTCCAATCATAAATACGACGGGAGAGGGAGTACCGAAATGCTTTGCAAGGAATTGCAGGAAGGGGAGCATGTACTCCTCTTTGCCACCTTGAACACCCTGAAACGCTTCCCCGCCGTGGAGAATGCTTTGCACCCACATGTAAATATCAGACTTTACCCGCATATCGAACCGAACCCGCGATACGAAGCGGTGATGAACGCTTGCGGCGAATTGGAGGGGCACGACTACGATCACATCATCGCTTGGGGAGGCGGCAGTGTGATCGACTTCGCCAAAGCTTTCCGCCACTACAGCAAGCGCAGCACTCCGCTCATTGCTATTCCCACGACCGCCGGTACCGGGAGTGAGGCCACCCAATTTGCCGTAATCTACAAGGACGGAGTGAAGCAATCCATCGACGAACCGAGTCTGTTGCCTGAATGTGTGATCCTTGATAGCCAATTCTGCGAAAATACTCCTCGCCGACTGAAAGCCTGCTGCGCCATGGACGCGTATTGTCAGGCGATTGAATCATACTGGGCGCGCCGAGCCACGGAAGAGAGCCGTGGCTACGCCTTAAAAGCACTGAATCTTTGCCGCGAATGCCTGGTGCAAGCGGTAAATAGCAACGACTCTGTCGCCAATGAACAAATGCTCGCGGCATCGCATTTCGCCGGAAAAGCCATCAACATCTCGCGTACTACCGCTGCCCATGCGCTTTCCTATAAAATTACTTCTGCTTACGGCATCCCTCATGGTCATGCCGTAGCGCTCTGCATGACCAACCTTTTTCCCATGAACTTGCGTTGCCTTGATGACCCCAGCCCACTGCTCACAGCCTTGGGTGTGGCTTCGAATGGTTTTCCGGAACACTTTCGGCAGCTCCTGCAGCAAATTGGTTTGGAAACCGACCTGCTATCACTCGGCATTTCCTCCGCCACGGCCATCGCCGATGCCGTCAACCTCCAACGCCTCGCCAACAACCCTTGCCCTCTTTCCCACACAGATTTGCTCCGTATTTTGGTGGATGAGGCAGGGTAATAGACCATAAGCAACATGAAGAATAGAAAGATTTCAATCGCTGTATTTCTGACTCTTTTCGTCAACATCCTGTGCCTTCCGCTGTGGACGGAGTGTGATTATGGCGGGTTTATTCGCACTCTTTTCAACAAGGAAGCACGTGTTGGACTTTGTTACGCCGGAAAGATAACCGCAGAAGAACCAATCCTTTTTTCATTTCAAGATACTTCTCCAAACTATAATGTGAGCTGGGCTTATGGCAATGAGGGTGTACGAAATGCAGACATAAGTTTGAGAGCACATCGGAAGTGGCAAAAACTATCCCTCCGAGCTGAAGCGCTGCAAGACGGTAAAATTTCTGTGATATTGAGTGGCCCCGATGACAGGGATGAATATAGTGCTTCCTACTCTGTCCTGACGGATTGGCGAAATGCCAAAATTAACGGCAAAACCGTTTTGCCTAAACGCAAAGCTTTCTCCTTCAAAAAGAATTTTACGAAGCAACTTTCGGTCAAAAAAGGGGATGTCCTTCACATCGAAGCGGAGTTTCGTCGACATCATTTTTCCATCCACGACTTTACTTGGCTAAAATCCGGAAAGGTTTGGTACCTCATCACAGGAAACCTGTTGTTCTTCTCCCTGATTTACCTGCTGCTAATTTACCTAGCAAAACGTCGTGAGCGCGTTTGTCTCGGCGACATGCTGCTTCTGATCGCATTTCCCTCCCTTCTCTTCATCCCGATGATCGGCATTTCCGATGCGGTGAAATCTGTACGAGAGCTCAGAATGCTTGCTGTGAAACCAGAGTTGAAAGATCTCTTTAAAGAAAAGTCTGACTATGGGAGACGGTATGAAAATTGGTTCAATGATCATTTTTGCGGTCGTTCTTTGTTGATAAAGTTACATGATTTCATTTGTCATAATATCAATAAAACCATTCGAACCAACAAGGCAGTCTATTTCAAAGAAGACGATCTGCTTATTAAACTGCCTGAATACGGAACGGTTTTTGGATTGCCACATTCACAATCAATCTCCCGCAATATCAATCAATTGAATGAGTTCTGCGAGAAGAATAGAATCAAATTATACATCTTGGAGATTCCTAAAAGGGAAATTATTTATAAAGACATTGTTAAAGAGAAGTATGGATTCAATGATAAAATGCTTACAAAAGTTTCTCAAATGCGAGAAGCAGTTAGGGAGTCTGCCCGGGCTCATCACATTCCCTATATCTACCCATACAAGGAGCTAAAAGAAGCCGCAAAACAAAATTTGGTATTCTTCAAGAGATCCCAACATGTTACAGAGACAGGAGCATTTGTCGTGTATAAAGAGTTGATGGAAGCTATCCTCCGCGATTTTCCTGATATGCCAGTGGTATCGCTCAATGATTGCAGAAAACTACAAAATAAATTGATTCGCGATAATTGGCGTTGGTCTTTCGGTTACGGTGATCTCTTTTTCTTTTTTGGTTTTAAGAATGACCCAGATCACAGGACCATTTACAACTACTACAACCACAAGGATAGCAATAAACTATTGGTAAAAGTGGATGATAAGCACGTAAAGAATTTTTTTTATCCTCAAGGAAAGTACAGAGTCATGGTCGCGGGAACCTCTAATAATCAGGTTATCTGTCGTTTCCTACCATTCTCAACGGCTGAAACTAGGCTCATTCAACTTAATGCGAACCCAGTACCAAGTGTTGAGCAATGGAAGTTTTTGAAGTTATTCAAAAAAGATATTCTCGATTTTAAACCAGAGATACTCATTCTGTCCATCTCCACCGACAACTTGCCCCAGTTCCGCAACCTTTGCGCAAGCAAATAATGTTTGAGACTGCTACTTTCAATTCTGTTGACTAGTATTCTCCTCCCAAGAATAAGAATTCAAGAGTCGCCTAATTTTCTCCCAAATGGACATGATACAGACAAAGAAGAAAAGCACCTCAAGTGTTCGATCTGCCCGAAAAATTGCCCCAAAAATAAGTTCTCAGCTCAAAAAAGTGGCGGTGCTGTTTGCCGTGAACAACGGGTACGCGCCGTACTTGGGAGTAGCGCTGGCGAGTCTGGTGGAGTGTGCGGGGAAGCATGAATATGAACTCATCGTGTTGCACCACGACCTGAGCGAGCGTAATCGCGAGCTGCTGGAACGCATCGTCGACCAGTTCGGACGTGAGTCTGCGGGGAGATTCCAGCTTCGATTCATGGGAATGCCCATAGATATGACTGATTACGATTTCGCCCCGGGGTATAAACCTCTTTCCGCCGAATGCTGGTACCGCCTGTTTGCTCCGAGTCTTTTCCCCGAATACGACAAAATGCTCTGGCTGGACTCTGATATTTTAGTGCGCGATGACGTAGCTAAACTGTACGCCACAAGCATGGGGGACAACTGGATTGCTGCCTGCCGCTGGGATTACGGCATTATCGGCATTTTGGAGCGTGAGAGGCGGCAGAAGCAGCCCAAGCTGGGGCCTTATTTTACCAAAGTGCTGGGAGTCAAACGGCCGAAAGAGAATTACGTCAATTCGGGGGTGATGCTGCTCAACCTGCGGGCGATGCGTAAACATGAAGTGCAAGAAAAACTGCTGCAGGCGGCACAGAACCCAGCCATGTATTTTCATGATCAATGCGCCATTAACATGGTATGCCAAGAGCATATCCTTTACATTGACTCCGAGTGGAACGGGTTGGTGTCATACAATCCGGATCACTTACCGCTCAAGTACCGCAAGAAAGCCCTTTCGGACAAGAAGAACCGCAAGATCATCCACTGGGCAGGAGGGGCAAAACCGTGGCAAAAGCCGGATCATGAGGGTGCGGTTGAGTGGTGGGACGTAGCGCGGCGCACGCCCTACTACGAGCATATCCTCTATACCAACATCTGCACCATCCTGCGGGGAGAGACGAACAGGAAATTCACCAAGCTGGGAAATGCTCTCCTGGGGCTTCCTTAAATCTGTTAAAGACTATTATTTATGAAAAGCGGAAGAGTCTTGATTGCAGTACTGCTGACTCTCCTTGTCAATGTTGTTGGCTTGCCGCTGTGGACGGAATACGATTATGGCAGTTTTATTAGGACTCTTTTCAACAGGGAGGCTCGTCTGGACCTCGTGTATTCAGGCAAGCTCACGGGTACGGAACCATTCCTCATCCAATCTGTTTCTCAACCTGCGACTGCCACTTACTGGTACGGATATGAGTCGAGAAATCCTCGACGAGCTAATCTGAACCTGAGGGCAAGAAGGAAATGGCAAAAACTTTCTCTTCAAGTCGAGCCTCTTCAAGATGGCAAGATCACCGTGCTGTTGAGAGGACCGGATGCCCGCAATGACTATGATGAACCCTTTGCCGCCCTGACGGATTGGAGGAATTTGAAAATTAACGGCAAAATGGTCTTTGCTGAGCGCAGGACGTTTTCCTACGTAGGGAATGACCTCAAATACATTCCGGAAAAAAAGTATGAGCTTGCTCGCTTTAACTATGATTTAATGTTCGCCGATTCCGGAAACTTTCCCTACGTGGGGAAACACGCCCAATCTATTCCTGTCAAGAAACATAAACGCGTCGAGATAGAAGTCGAATTTCGCCGCCATCATTTTTCCATCCACGATTTTACAGGGTTGAAATCCGGAAAGGTCTGGTACCTCATCACCGGGAATTTGTTGTTCTTCTCCCTGATTTGGCGCCTACTTTCCATCTTTGCCAAAAACCGTAAGCGGCTGCGACTGAGCAATACCCTTCTTTTAATCACATTCTTTTCCTGCCTTTTTATTCCGATGCTCGCTATTTCCGATGCCGTGAGATCTGTGCGGGGAAACAGAATGCTTGCCGTGAAGCCGGCATTGAAGGATATCTTTCGAGAAAAGTCGGACTATGGGAGACGGTATGAAAATTGGTTCAATGACCACTTCTGTGGGCACGCGGCCCTCATGAGGCTGCACGATGTCATCCGGAATGAACTCTCCCACGTTATTTGTGCGCGAAATGCCATTTATTTCAAGGAAGGCGACTGGTTTTTCCTTAAGCCTCTCGTCTCCAAAGTGAACGACAATCCTGCTTTCATCCGCCCTATTGTGCAAAACCTGCTTCAATTGAATCAATTTTGCCGACAGAATAAGATCCGATTTTACATCCTTGAGGTGCCTCGAAAGGAAAGTATTTACAAGGACCTTCTCTCGCGGAGATATGGATTTGATGAGAGAGCCTTTGTTAAAACTTCTCAGGTGCAGGAAATGATCAGAGATGAAGTGAGGGGGCATCGTATTCCCTACGTTTACCCGTACGAGGCGCTTCGCGACGCAGCTAAGGACGATTTTGTGTTTTTCAAGAGGACATGGCACTGGACGGATTGGGGTGCTTTTGTCGGCTACCGTGAACTCATGAGAGAGATAGGCAGGGATTACCCGGACATTCCCGTTGCATCGCTTGACGATTACTGCCAATTCCAAAACCGATTGATCCGCGATGATTGGTCACGAAATTATTACCCGGGTTATCTCTATCGTTTTTGCAATCTTGAAAAAGCTCCTCACAGTGCTTTCATAACTTACTACGATCACAAGAATGCCGACAAGATGTCGGTCAGAGTCGGGAAATTTACCAAGGACTTCGCTTATCCTGAAGGGAAGTACAAGATCTTGCTGGTTGGCACATCACAAAGCGAGAACCTCCTCCAGTTTCTCCCCTACTCAGCGGCTCAAACGAAATACATCAGACTGAACACGGGATGGATCAAGGCGTCCGACGAGTTTAAAATCCTCAAGTTGCACAGAAAGGAGATTCTCGCCTTTAAGCCGGATATCCTGATCCTCTCCATCAATACAGACCTCCTGCCCCGCCTCCGCGACATCTGCGCCAGCAAATAATGCGCGGGGTTGTCGTCCTCGGTTTCACCACAGTATTCCTGTCCGTACTCGATACTGCTCCTGACAAAACTTCTTCCCCGAGGAAAAAGTAACCCTGTTCTCGCTTGTTTACTCATCTTGAATGGTATGTGTTTGATATTACCCCGTCATTTCTGAGGCATCAAGCTTTCAGAAAATCCTCTGCCCTCGTTTCTAACATCCCTTCGGTGACTTTATTTTTGAGGCAATGCGGAGACTCTTTTTGAGGGTAGATAGATATTTTGCTTGCAATATGATAAAATTTTTGTATTATATTGCAAGCAAAAATGAAAAAAGCAAGCGTAAAAAGTTGGATTGAGAAACAAGCTGAACATGGCAAAATCACGTTCACACTTGAGGAACTGAAAGCCGCTTTTACGGAGATGCCGCTGGCTGTTCTGCGAGCAGGACTGTACCGCGAGAAAAAACGAAAGACTATTGTTGGCGTATGGCGAGGTTTCTATTTGATTCTTCCTTTAGAGTACCGCGGTGTGGGAATGATGCCGCCTGGCGAGTTTATCGACAAGCTTATGGCATACTTAGGAAGGCCCTACTGTGTTTCTCTGTTGAATGCCGCGGCAATTTACGGAGCGGCTCACCAAAGGCCCATGAGATTTACCGTGATGACTTCGAACCCTCCACTCAGGGGTACGGTCAAAGGCGCCAACAGAATTGATTTTATCGCGAAACGTAGCTTTGGCGAAGTGATTCCGGCGGAACTGACGCGTCGAGTAAAAACGCAATATGGCGCTATGAACGTTACAACGCCGGAGTTCACTGCGCTGTCTCTTGTGCAGTATGTGCACGCCTCCGGAGGGTTATCTCATGTGCTCACGGTGCTTGCAGAGCTTATGGAGGCATGTCACTGGGAGCAGCTGCCTGATCTTCTCATGAAAAACGTGCCGGTGTCAGCATCTCAGCGGTTGGGGTATATGATGGATCGTTTGCTCGGAGAAAGCGCCGCTGCGGACTCCTTCCACAGGCAGTTGACGTCTCGCTTCCGTTTGCATCCGGTACCGCTTTCCCCCGGTGAAGTGTGCAACAACTCCGATATGGATGCGAAATGGAAAGTTATCATTAACGCACACCCAGAAAACGATCTCGCTGATTAACAGCGAATACATACGAGAATGGCGACCCGAACACCCTTGGTTTACAGAATCCATGGTGGAGCAGGATCTTTTGATCAGTCGCACTCTGGTGGCCATTTTTTCAGATTCCTTTCTCAAGGAACGTCTGGCCTTTCGCGGAGGTACCGCGCTGCATAAGCTATATTTAAAACCGCAACCAAGGTATTCGGAGGACATTGATCTTGTACAGATTCAAGCCGGTCCAATCAAAGAGATCCTTGACCATTTAAGAGAAGCTTTATCCTATATGCCGGAACCCCGGGTAAAACCAACCCGCATCAACAATACTCTGCTGTATAGGTATGAATCTGAAATTGATCCCGTAGAAAAGATGCGACTTAAGGTAGAGGTCAATGGGCGGGAGCATTTTCATGTATTGCCGTGGCGTGTGATCCCTTTCACTGTACGTAATGACTGGTTCACCGGAAGCAGTGATGTTCTGACGTATGAATTGGAAGAGCTGCTGGGCACGAAGATGCGTGCATTATATCAGCGCAGAAAAGGCAGGGATCTCTTTGATTTAGACTATGCATTATTACACGCCGACATCGATGCGGCGCGCCTTGTGGAGTGTTTTTGTCACTACATGTACGTATCAAGCGGTAAGATCCCCACGCAGCGGCAATTTGAAATGGGCATGCAGGAGAAATTGGCAAATGTGGATTATCTCGCGGATATCCCCTCTATCGTTTTGCCCTCGGTCGCATTCAATGCGGAGGAAGCATTTGGACGAGTGCATGAGATGCTTATTTCTCGCGTAGATGTTGCAAGGAAGGCATTTCTCAGAACGCGAGCGTGACTAAAGAAGCGAAGTAAATTCTTCCTTGAATTCGATTTCTCGGTAGTTCTCCTCGCATTTGGAAGAGTCGTCTTTGTGGTATTTTAAAAGGAGGAGACCTCTAAAGACCTGTTGCACTCGATGACGTCAGTGTTACTGTTTCGCCCTAAGAATTTCTCTGTTTAAATGCGACTTGGGGGTAACCTTGGGGGCTTCCTTATTTCCTGCGCCGGGGAAATGCGGGTATATGGGATGGCGAGAGGGAAGATATATGTTCGACAACGAAGGGAGTCAATGATAAGATGAGCGTCGGATGAGAGCGGTGATTTACCAATTGTTCGTGCGGCATTTTTCAAATGAGAAGAAAGGAGGCAGGGCATGGGGAAGCAAGCAGCAGAACGGCTGCGGCACCTTTGCCGGGGTTACGGATGAAGCGTTGCATGAGCTGGCGTGCATGGGAGTGACTCACTTGTGGCTTACCGGAGTTCTGCGGCATGCCACCCGAACGGAGTGCCCGGGCTTGCCTGCGCACCCGGAGTGCGTGGTGAAAGGGATAGCTGGCAGTCCCTATGCTGTCGTGGATTATTTTGATGTGGACCCCGACTTGGCGTTGCAGCCGGAGAACCGACTGGAGGAATACCGGAATTTGCTTGCCCGAGTACGGCAGTTCGGTATGGTGCCGATGATGGATTTTGTTCCCAATCACGTGTCGCGATGCTATGCGTCCACGGTGGCTCCAGAGGCAGAGTTTGGAAGTCAGGATCGCACCGATCTTTTTTTTGAACGCAACAATTCTTTCTACTATTTGGAGCGCGGGGCCAGCGACGGGCGCATGATGTTGCCGGCAGGTGAATTTCGGCAGGAACGGGGCTGCGGTCGCGTGACGGGCAACAACGCTGCCACGTGGAATCCGCTGGATACCGATTGGTACGAAACCGTGAAGCTCAATTACGGCTGTGATTATCGGCATGGCGCGGCAGAGGCGGAAGCTCTTCCCGGGCTTATGGCGCGGCGTGAAGCTTTGCCGCGCACCTGGGTAGTGCTTGATAAAGTGTTGGCGTGGTGGCAGAGTATGGGGGTGGGAGGATTCCGCTGCGATATGGCTCACATGGTGCCGCTTCCGTTTTGGCGCTGGGTCATAGCTCACGCGCGGATGCGTGGGGAGGCCTTTTTCGTGGCTGAGGCGTATAACGATGGCATGAAACTGACACCTGGGGATGCGCTGACTGCCTTGTTAGAGGCCGGGTTTGATGCGGTGTATGATGCTGATGCTTACCATGCCCTGCGTGGGTTGTATGAGAGTGGAGGTTGGGCGAATGACCTCGATCGCTTTCATCGTCCGGAAAACCCTCTGTTCCATGGCGGAGTGCGTTACGTGGAAAACCATGATGAACCGCGTATGGCTTCCCCGCTCTTTTGGGGCGGCTGCGGTGAAAAAGTTGCTCGCGCGGCTATGGTTGCTCAATTTACGACGACCTGCGGCCCCGTTCTTTTCTACAATGGTCAAGAGGTCGCCGAGCGTGCTGATGGACCAACGGGGTTCGGCGGCGATAATGGTCGCACCTCTATCTTCGACTACACATCTCTTCCGCGTCTGCAGCTTTGGTATCATCACGGTCTTTGCGATGGGGCGCTCTTGCCTGCGCCTTTGCGTGACCTTCGCCATTTCTGCGCTTCACTGATGCGTCTCTTGCAACTGCCGGCCTTTGCTCAGGGAGGATTTTACGGCCTCAATTGGGCTAATCAGCAGACAGTCCAATTCGGTCGCGATCCCGGCGAAGCGACCTCCGGTCATCGTGTCTACGCTTTCCTGCGTTTTGACCCCGCCACCCGTTCGGCCTGTCTCGTCGCTTGCAATTTTTCCCCCTCGTCGGATATGGATGTTCGCATTCATTTCTCTGAGGATGCTTGCAATTGGTCTCGTCGGTTTGCCCCTGCTTTTTGTTTTCGCGACCTTCTTGATCCGCTCACTCCTCCTATTTCCATTGACCGCGAGAGTTTGCTCGGCCCAGGTCTTCCACTGCTTATTCCCGTGGGTTCCGCCCGCATCCTTTCCTGGGAATTAACTTAGCGTTCTGCTCGGGCTTTGAGTTGCGTCAATTTGTCGCTATCATGCGACATAATGTCGCCTCTGTATGACAAATTGTCGCACAGGCTATAACGATATAATTTTTTATTATATTGAAAATAAATCATTAACGATTTTCAAAATGTTGGCACAAGATTTGCAAGAGAAGAGGGTGAACAAACGGAACTCGGTGGGAACCGAAAAGAAAGAACAGAACCAGAAGAAAGGAGAACAACAACAATGAGTAAAATTCTTGGAATAGACTTGGGTACGACCAATTCCTGCATGGCTGTGATGGAAGGCGGGCAGGCAACGGTACTGGAAAACAGCGAGGGCGCGCGTACGACACCCTCTATTGTGGCATTCACCAAATCGGGCGAGCGCATCGTGGGTCAGGCCGCCAAACGCCAAGCGGTCACCAACCCGCGCAACACCATTTTTTCAGCGAAGCGCTTGATCGGGCGTAAGTACTCCGAGTTGACGGAGGAGGACAAAAAGGTTCCCTATACGATCGTGGAGGCTGCCAATGGCGACGCTCATATTCAGGTAGAGGTGAATGGCGAGACCAAGGTGTATTCTCCCCAGGAGATCAGCGCTATGGTGCTCGGCAAATTGAAGGCTGATGCGGAGGCGCGCTTGGGAGAAAAGATCACAGAAGCGGTTATTACGGTGCCGGCCTACTTCAACGATGCGCAGCGCAATGCTACCAAAGCCGCCGGTGAAATTGCCGGGTTGAAGGTGCGGCGCATCATTAACGAACCGACGGCGGCTGCTCTGGCTTATGGCTTGGACAAGAAGAGCGATGAGGAAAAGATCGCTGTGTACGATTTGGGTGGCGGCACCTTCGATATTTCGGTATTGGAGATAGGCGATGGCGTGTTTGAGGTGAAAGCGAGTGACGGTGATACCCATTTGGGCGGTGATGACTGGGACAATGCCATCATCAACTGGATTCTTGCCGAGTTTAAGGCGAAGGAGGGGATGGATATCTCTCGCCAGACTGATGCCTTGCAGCGCATTAAGGAGGAGGCGGAAAAAGCTAAGATTGCCCTGAGTTCAACGCAGAGCTACGATATTTCGCTTCCCTTCATCACCATGGATGCTACCGGTCCGAAGCACATACAGATGACCATCACGCGCAGCAAGCTTGAACAGCTCACGGAGGACTTGCTGGAACGCACCGTGAATCCTGTGCGGAATTGCATGGAGGCGGCGGGACTGAAAGCCAGCGAGATCAATGAACTCGTGCTGGTGGGTGGCATGACCCGCATGCCTGCTGTGCAAGAGATGGCGAAACGCTTGGCCGGTAAGGATCCTCACAAGGGTGTGAATCCGGATGAGGTGGTGGCCGTGGGCGCTGCCATTCAGGGAGGGGTGCTCACCGGCGATGTAAATGATGTGCTGCTGTTGGATGTGACTCCACTGACGCTTTCCATTGAGACAATGGGAGGCATCGCCACGCCGATGATTGACCGCAACACGACCATCCCGGTGAACAAGAGTCAAGTTTTCTCTACGGCGGCAGACAACCAACCGGCAGTGGACATTCGCATCTGCCAAGGCGAGCGCAAAATGTTCAACGACAATAAGCTGCTGGGCAACTTCAAACTGGATGGCATTCAACCTGCTCCGCGCGGTGTCCCCAAAATTGAGGTGACTTTTGACATTGATGCCAACGGTATCCTCAAGGTAACCGCCAAGGATAAAAACACCGGCAAGGAGCAAAATATCTCTATTCAGGGTTCCTCCGGCCTCTCTAAAGAAGAGATTGAACGTGCGAAGAAGGATGCCGAGGCACACGCTGAGGAGGACCGCAAACGCGCGGAGGATATTGAGGTTTTGAACAAAGCTGACTCTCTGGCGCATAACGTGGAACGGCAGCTCAATGAGATGGGGGATAAAGCCCCTGAACAACTCAAACAGCCCGTCACTGAGAAGGTGAAGGCGCTGAAGGCCGCTGCGGAAGCGAAGGACGTGGAGAAAGCCCGCACCCTCACTACCGAACTCGAGAAAATGCTCGGCGACCTCGCCCAGGCAGCTCAGGCAGCCGGAGCAGGTTCCGGCGCTACCCCCCAGGACGAAGATTCCTCCGATGGTCCACGCAAGGCTAAGGGCAAGGTCGTGGATGCCGAGGTCGTGGACGATGATAAGTAACAGACTTCCGCTGTTGTCGCGCGGGGATCCTCCCCGCCGTCGACGGCGATTTTACCCAATCAACTTTAACCCCAACAGAATATACTAACATGGACATCAAACCATTAGGACAACGCGTGCTCGTGAAGCGCGAAGAAGCAGAAAGCAAGACAGCCGGTGGACTTTTCCTGCCGGATACCGCTAAGGAGAAGCCCCAGCAGGCTATCGTCATTGCCGTCGGCACCGGCGGCAGGGATAAGGATGGCAAGGAGATTCCCTTCAATGTGGCAGTGAACGACAAGGTGCTGATTACCAAATACGGTGGTACCGAGATCGTGGTGGATGGGGAGACCCTGACCATCATTAATGAAAGCGACATTCTCGCCGTCATCAAATAACACACTTAACTAAAAATCTATCATATGGCAAAACAACTCCAATTCGAAGAATCGGCTCGGCAAAGCCTGCTGACGGGTGTCAGCAAAATCGCCAAGGCAGTGAAGAGTACACTCGGCCCGGCCGGACGCAATGTTGTGGTAGACAAAAAGTTCGGCTCTCCAAGCATCACCAAGGACGGTGTGACTGTTGCCAAGGAGGTGGAGCTGGAAGACCCCTACGAGAACATGGGAGCCCAGCTCGTGCGTGAGGTTTCCAGCAAGACCAACGATATCGCCGGTGATGGTACCACGACCGCTACGGTATTGGCTGAGAGTATCTACCGCGAGGGCCTGCGCAATGTAACTGCCGGCGCCAACCCGATCTCGCTGCAGCGTGGCATCAACCAAGCCGCCGCTGCTGTCGTTGAAGAACTCAAGAAGATATCCAAGCCTGTTGATTCTTCCAAAGAGATTGAGCAAGTGGCGACTGTGTCCGCTAACTGGGACTCCGAAATCGGGAAGATTATTGCTGAGGCCATGGATAAAGTCGGCAAGGACGGCACAATCACCGTGGAAGAAGCCAAGGGCATTGATACCAGCTTGGATGTGGTGGAGGGCATGCAGTTCGACAAGGGCTACCTGTCTCCTTACTTCGTGACTAATGCAGACGCCATGGAGGCTGCGCTGGAGAACCCCTACATCCTCATCTTTGAGAAAAAAATCAGCAATCTCAAGGACTTCTTACCCATTCTGGAGAAAGTGGCTAAGACGGGCAAACATTTCCTGATTATAGCTGAAGATATTGAGGGCGAGGCTTTGGCCGCGTTGGTGGTTAACCGTTTGCGTGGCACCCTCAACGTTTGCGCGGTGAAGGCTCCGGGCTTCGGCGATCGTCGTAAGGCAATGCTGCAAGACATAGCCATCCTGACTGGCGGCAAGTGCATCTCTGAGGACCTCGGCATGAAGCTGGAGAACGTGGATATTGCAGACCTCGGCGTTGCTAAGCGCGTGGTGGTTACCAAAGATACGACCGTTATCATTGAAGGGGCGGGTAAATCGGCGGACATCCAAGCTCGTGTGGGGCAAATCCGCAAGCAGATCGAGGATACCACCAGTGACTACGACCGCGAGAAACTTCAGGAACGCCTCGCTAAACTCGCCGGCGGTGTGGCTGTCATCAAGGTAGGCGCTGCCACGGAGACCGAGATGAAAGAGAAGAAGGATCGTGTGGACGACGCATTGCACGCTACTCGCGCCGCAGTGGAGGAGGGCATTGTGCCCGGCGGTGGCGTGGCCCTTATTCGCGCCCAGGAGGCTATCAGCAAGCTCAAATTGAGTGGAGATGAGAAGACGGGAGCCGACATCGTGTTCCGAGCTGTGGAGTCTCCGCTGCGCCAGCTTGTGGAGAACGCCGGTCGCGAGGCTGCGCTCATCGTGGAGAAAGTGAAGAGCCTCAAGTCGGCCAGCGAGGGCTACAATGTGGTGACGGACGCCTATGAGGATCTGCTTACCAGCGGTGTGGTGGATCCTACCAAAGTAGCTCGCACAGCGCTGCAAAACGCGGCTTCTATTGCCGGGCTTATGCTTACCACAGAATGCCTTATCACTGAGTTGCCGGAGAAGAAGTGTTCGTGCGGACACGGCGGAGCCGGTGCTGACATGGGGGGTATGGGAGGCATGGGCGGCATGATGTAAGCTGCTTTCGACTACTGTTTGTATCCCGGCGCGTCCGCTTTGGCTGGCGCGCCGGTTTTTGTAGGTTCTTCGCCAATGCTATCGCTGCATTCATTTTTTTGTGCCAGAGTGCCCGCATTCACTGAGCAAATACAGCTTGACATTCGGGTGAGGGAGCGTATAGTTGGCGCGGGGCTGAAAGCACACCCCACTCACGCCATGGAACCCATATACGAAGGTAAAGCCAAAAGACTGTTTACGACGGAAGATCCCAACGTGTTGCGCATGGAGTACAAAGACTCCGCCACTGCATTTAATGGGGTGAAAAAAGAAGATTTTGAAAACAAAGGCCGCATGAATAAAGCCATCACGTTGATCATCTACAAGATGCTTGAGGGCAAAGGCGTGAAAACGCACCTCGTGGGTGATGTTGATGACATTAATCTTTTGGTCAAGAAGGTGAGTATCATGCCGTTGGAGGTGATCGTACGCAACGTGGCGGCCGGATCGTTCTCCAAGCGGATGGGGGTGAAGGAAGGTACCGCTTTCACAAAGCCCATCGTGGAGTTTTCTTACAAGGATGATGCCCTCAATGACCCGTTTATCAACGACGACTATGCTCGGGAGATGGGTGCTGCCACGGAGGAGGAATGTGCCTACATCAAGAGAATGGCTCTACTGATCAATGAGACTCTCAAAGAGTTTTTCCTGAAGGCTAACCTGCGCCTCATTGACTTCAAAATTGAGTTTGGGCGTCTGGCCACAGATCCCAAGCAGATCGTGCTAGCGGACGAAATCTCCCCGGATACGTGCCGCCTTTGGGACGTCGCCACCGGCAAGAAGATGGACAAGGACCGTTTCCGACAAGGCCTCGGCGAGTTCATGGAATCATATGCGGAGGTGCTCAGTCGCCTGCAGAAATAAGGGTGAGCGCTGTCTTCATCCACCCAATCCGGAGCCATGGCTACGCTTACATTTGAAGTATTCAGTCGTTTTCAGGCAGCCGCTGATGCCAATAAGCTGCTCTACACGCCGATAGCGGACAAGCTCACCTATAATCACACACGCTTTTACACTGTGGAGTGCGATGGGGATGTGGAGTCGGCGCGCGAATATATGCGCCGTGTGTTGGTGGATCCTATCTCGCAGCGGGTAGAAGAAAGCGGACAGCCCGCCCTCACCGGAGAACTTTTTTGCATTTCCTATGGTATCAAAAAAGGGGCGCTTGACCTGGAAAAGGAAGCCATCATGACAAATTATGCGGGTCGCAAAGGGCTCCCATTCTCTTTACGAACTCTTACCATCACTCAAAACCTTTACATCTTTGGCGAGGGTGACCGAGCAGCACTTGCAGAACGCTTTTGCAAAGATGTGTGCAACCCCGCTATCCACACTTGGAGCGTCCGTTAATTATGCCAGCAACCTACCACACGATACCGATACGCGACCTCAATGAGCAGGCTCTCGCTCAGTTGAGTCACGACATGAAGCTATCGCTCTCCACTGAGGACATGCTCGTGGTGCAGCAGATATTCCGTGATATTGGTCGCGAGCCAACCGATGTAGAACTGGAAGTCATCGCTCAGACTTGGTCGGAACACTGCAAACACCGTATCTTCGCCGCTACGGTGGACCACTCGGTGAATGGGCAGACGGAGCAGATTCAAAGCATGTACAAAACATTCATCCAGCGCCCGAGCAAGGAGATTATGGCGCGTAAACCTGGGTTTGTACTAAGCTGCTTTGTGGATAACGCCGGGTTCATTCGATTGGATGATAAATACTCCGTTTGTTTGAAAGCGGAGACTCATAATCACCCGAGCGCTATTGAACCGTATGCAGGAGCAAATACTGGGCTAGGCGGTGTGATTCGCGATATTCTGGGCGCAGGGAAGGGAGCCAAACCCATTGCAAATCTCGATGTGTTCTGCTTTGGCGCCCCTGATACTCCCCAAGAACTTGTGGAGGGACATAATATCATTCATCCTTTGGGCATTATGCGCGGGGTGGTGCATGGCGTTCGCGACTACGGTAACCGCATGGGCATTCCAACGACGTCGGGCGCCATTCAATTTGACCCGGCTTACATCTACAATCCGCTGGTCTTTTGCGGCACAGCCGGTGTGATCCCTCAGGCTGATATAGCTAAAGAGATGAGTCCTGGACTGTCTGTGGTTGTTATCGGGGGCCGAACCGGGAAGGACGGCTTGCATGGCGCTACTTTTTCCTCGGCCGCCATGGGGGAGGCTTCAGCGGCTGAGGACCAACAGGCGGTGCAGATTGGCAACCCCATTGAAGAGAAAAAGACGCTGGATGTGATATTGGAAGCTCGGGAACGGGGGCTTATCGAGTTTGTGACGGATTGCGGCGCAGGAGGCTTCTCTTCCGCTGCTGGCGAGATGCTCTCCGAGACGGGTGGAAATATCTACTTGGAGCGAGCTCCGCTCAAGGAGGAAGGGTTACAGTCGTGGCAGATTTTTCTTTCTGAATCTCAGGAACGCATGGTACTTGCAGTGAAGCCGGAAAATGTGCCGGAGCTGCAACGCTTAGCGGACACATTTCAGACGGAGATGACGGTGTTGGGTGAATCTAACGATTCTGGCGTGCTACGCGTATGGCACAGCGGAGAGCTGGTATGCGAGCTGGATAATTCCAAGCTCCATGAGGCGCCCACCAAACATTTAGTCTCCGTTTTCACCCCCTCGCCTGCTCACGTAGGTTTGGCGCTTGATGACTCTCACTTGACGGACGATTTGAAGGAGGTAATTGGAGACTTTGCCATCGTTTCTCGTGAGCCGATTATCCGAGAGTACGACCACGAAGTGCAGGGCAACACTGTGCTGAAGCCGCTTGCCGGGGCCTCGGCAGATGCTCCTCAGGATGCGTCAGTTATTGATATTGACGGTTCAGACAAACTGATGAGCCTGGCTTTGGCTATTCTGCCTGAGTGGGGCAAGACTGACCCCTATGCCATGGGTGTTGGCACCGTGGATGAAACCGTACGTCAGCTGATTATCAGTGGGACAAACCCGGACAAGATTGCCTTGTTGGATAACTTTTGCATGGGTAATCCGGAAAGCCCGACGGAACTTGGTCGCCTCGTGGAATGTGCCAAAGGCATTCGTGATGCTGCATTGGCGTATGGTGCACCGTACGTTTCTGGTAAGGACTCTTTCTACAACTACTTTGAAACGGAGCGTGGACCTGTGAATATCCCCGTTACATTCCTTTGTTCGGGGGTCGGTGTGGTGGACGATGTCCAACACGTGTGCGGAGCACCCTTGCGCCATCGTGGCAGTGCCCTGTTCCTGGTCGGTTACACGGAAGATGAGATTGGTGGTTCTGTGTACGCTCGTCGCCATGGTATCGTTGATGCGAGAGTGCCACAAACGGATTGCGCTGCCAACTTTGTTACTTACAAGCAATACTACGAAAAAGCATTGACCAAGGGCCTTGTGTTGGCCGCTCATGATGTTTCCGAAGGAGGGTTGGCCGTTGCGGCGGCGGAAATGGCTTTCTCCGGTAAGGCTGGTGTGCAGATTGATTTGGATTCCCTCCCCTCGCAACACGGATGGAGCAACTATGTCATCCCGTGTTTTGCAGAGAGTACAGGTCGTTTTCTCGTGGAGGTGGATGAAGACATGGCAGACATGTTTGCCCAAGCCATGTCGGGGCGTCCTTGTGCGCGTATCGGCGGCACAACTGCGGATGACAAACTCACTTTCAAAGCCGGCGGCCGAGTGGTGCTGCAGGCTGGTATAGCAGAGCTTAAACATATTTGGAAACACGGATTAACCCCATACTATTAAAAAGCATGCCTCACGCCCTTCTTCTCAAATATCCCGGCACCAACTGCGACGCGGAGACCGAGCGAGCGCTGAGTGTTGCAGGGTTTTCGACGCAAGTGCAACCCATTGCCACGGCAACGCCTGCGCATGTTGCTCAAGCACAACTCATCGTTTTCTCCGGTGGCTTTTCGTACGGGGACTACGTGATGAGCGGACGTCTTGCTCAACTTGAAACGGAGCGATTTCTCGGAGATTCTTTGCAGAAACATCACGCGGACGGAGGTTTCCTGTTTGGTATCTGCAATGGTTTCCAAATCCTTACTAAACTTGGTATCCTTCCGAAAGCTTCGCTTATCTGGAATAGATCTGAGAGGTTTGAGTGCGTGTGGGATCGCTTGGTGAAAGTGTCTCGCTCATGCCCGTTTACTCAGTTTTTGCCCGATGAGTTTGAACTCCCCTCTGCCCACGCAGAAGGTCGGCTTGTTTGCGAACCTGGTGATGCCCAAAAGTATTTGGATCATGGTTGCGTGGCTTTGCAATATGCAGATAACCACAATGGCTCTGAGTTGCGTATCGCGGGACTCCAGGATCCCACCGGGCGAGCCATGGGGCTTATGCCGCACCCGGAGCGTTTCCTGCGCCCACGCCACCATTATGACCCGGACTGGAGCGGCGACTCGGATTGGGGTTGGGGCTACTATTTCTTCAAAGGGGCTTTTGAGGCATTGAAGTGACCAAAATAAAACCCATTTGCCTGAAAGACAAATGGGTTTTATATCGCGCAGAGAAAGCGGTTACTTCTTCTCGTCGAGTTTAGCACGGACCTTTGCTTCCACCTCGGCATACAACTCCGGGTTCTTTCGTAGTTCATCTTTAGCAGCGTCGCGCCCCTGTGCAAGTTGGGCGCCGTTGTAGCTGAACCACGATCCACGTTTCTGGATAATGTCGTACTCCATGGCCAGGTCAATCAGGCTTCCGACGGAGGAGATACCCTCGTTGTACATGATATCAAACTCGCATTCCGTAAAAGGAGGCGCAACTTTATTCTTCACCACTTTCAGTTTGGTGCGGTTGCCCGCCACAGAGCCGTCAGTTCCTTTGATTTGCCCGATACGGCGAATATCGCAGCGCACAGACGCGTAAAACTTCAACGCTCGTCCGCCAGGGGTGGTTTCCGGATTGCCGAACATCACGCCGATTTTCTCGCGTATTTGGTTGGTAAAAATGCACACCGTACGCGCTTTCGCTATGAGCGACGTGAGTTTGCGCAAAGCCGCACTCATCAGGCGCGCTTGAGCGCCCACCGTGCTGTCGCCGATGTCACCTTCCAGTTCTTGCCGCGTTACCAATGCTGCTACCGAGTCCACCACAATCACGTCGACGGTGTTCGAGCGCACCAAAGCTTCGCAAATTTGCAGGGCTTCCTCGCCGCTTCCCGGCTGGGAGACGAGCAGGTCATCCAAGTTTACCCCCAACTTTGCAGCGTATGAAGGATCTAGCGCATGTTCCACGTCAATAAAAGCCGCCAAGCCTCCTGCTTTTTGAGCTTGTGCAATAGCTGTGAGTGTCAGTGTCGTTTTTCCGGAAGATTCAGGTCCAAAGACCTCCACTACTCGTCCGCGCGGGAAACCTCCTACGCCCAATGCCCGGTCGATCAGTAGATTCCCCGTCGGTATCACATCCACCTCCATTTTCTTCTGGTCACCCAAGCGTACGATGGCGTTCTCTCCAAAATCCTTTTGTATTTGCAGCATTGCTGCATCCAATGCACGCTGTCTCTGCGCGCGTATCTTCTCCTGTTCCGGTGTCGTTTCCTTGCTCATACTGCCTCTCAGCATACCTGCTTTGCCGGTTGCATGCAAGCCGAAACTTCGCCATCCTCAGAATCAGTAAATTGCCCCATTGAGAGTCAAAGAAGGTAGGGCGGGAGAAAGGCCGTAAAACGAAGCGCAAAAGGCTCTTCTATGATCAAGCAGATTCGGGACAGAGCTCTCGCTTCAGGGGAGAGTGAATTCTGCTTGCAAAGGGAAGTAAATGAGGTAGAATGAACACCGTTATGGCTGACCGCAAAGATACAGATCCAATCCGGATGGAAAAAATAGTGAGCCTTTGCAAACGTAGGGGGTTTATATTCCAATCAGCTGAAATTTATGGCGGATTGAACGGATGTTGGGACTACGGTCCGCTGGGGGTAGAGCTGAAGCGCAACTTGAAAGAATATTGGTGGCGTGTGAATGTCCAAGAACGGCCGGATATTGTTGGGATGGACGGAGCCATACTCACGCATAATTCTGTGCTGGTAGCCAGCGGTCACGTGAGCGGATTCACGGATCCTTTGTGCGATTGTTTGTTGAGCAAAGAACGACTGAGAGCCGACCAAATTCCCGCGCAGAGTGGAGTGGCGTACTGGTGGAAAGGCGCTGCGAAGAAGGATGGAAGCTGGAAGACAAGCAAGGAGTTTTCTATGCTGGAGCCGAGTGAGGAAGAAAAAGACGCCAAAGTTGCTCGCAAGGGCGCGCTGCAATATTATGCGCAAATGGCCGGCGGTAAGACTCAGCCGACGGACATTGAGCTGACGGGAGAGAGTACTCAATTTGTAAAAGATACCGTACGCTACAACCCGGCAAACGGTTCGCTGGTGACGGAGGCGCGTTCCTTCAATCTGATGTTTCGTACGACCATTGGGGCCGCGTCAGATGAAAACGATCCTGCCAGCACTGGCTGGCTGAGACCGGAGACAGCCCAGAGCATTTTCTGCCAGTACAAGAATATCCTGGACAGCTCACGGATGAAGTTGCCCTTTGGTATCGCGCAGATCGGCAAATCTTTCCGTAACGAGATCAATCCGCGTAACTTTACCTTTCGTTCTCGAGAGTTTGAGCAGATGGAAATTGAGTATTTCTGCCGGGAAGAGGATGGATTGCGGCTCACTGATGAGTGGTTGGAACGTTGCATGAGCTTTTACGAAAATATCGGCATACCGCGTGAAAAAATCCATGTGCTTGATGTGCCGGATGGCGAGAGAGCATTTTATTCCAAGAAGACCTATGATCTGGAATACGCATTCCCGTTCGGGATGCAGGAGCTTCAGGGTATTGCCTACCGCACAAATTACGATTTGACTCGTCATCAGGAGGGCTCCGGCAAGCCCATGGAATATTTCGATGAAGCGACGCGCGAACGATTCGTGCCGCACGTGGTTGAACCCTCTGCCGGGTGCGACCGCACCGTACTTGCACTCATTTGTGAGGCGTTTGATGAGGAGGAATTGTGCCAGGAAGGCAAAAGCGATATACGCACGGTGATGCATTTTCATCCGCGCATGGCGCCGGTGAAAGCGGCTATCTTCCCGCTGCTCAAAAAGAATGAGGAACAAGTGCGCATTGCTCATGAGATTGAAGCAATGCTTCAGCGTTACATGAATGTGTTTTACGATGAAGCTGGGGCTGTTGGTCGCCGCTACAGGCGACAGGATGAGATCGGGACACCCTTCTGCATCACTGTTGATTTTGAAACCCTCGGTGAGGGCGGAGATGCTTCGCTGAAAGATACGGTCACCATTCGCCACCGCGACAGTATGGAACAAGAGCGCGTTCGCATCACGGACTTGTTGCATTGGTTGCTTAAGCGCATCCACTAGACGACGCGGATTACACGACGATATCGGGACAGTGGTTCACCTGGCGAAGTTGTTCAGCCAGCGGTGATAAAGTGAAGGATCTTGCTCCGATGGGCGGATGTGTGCGCGGGACGTCCAGAGCATCTGAGAATGCAATAGGGGGATGCCTGCGGCGGAAAGAGCTGCATCAATGGCGGATTTGTGAGCGCGAACAGCTGCACGCGATGCGCCGTGTACCATGCCCATAATTTGAGTGCCGCCGATAGGTTCTGAACCGCTACGAAAGTAACAATGGGTCATACACACGTGGCGGGCACAAATACTGCCGGCTCGCTCTTCCGTGCCAATGGGAACGGCCCACATCAGCAAGGCTGCCTTGGCAGTACCGGCAGTTCGTTGAGTATCCGGGTGAGTGTGGTTAAGCACCACAGCAAAGCGCCCCAGCAGCCCTGCATCCACGAGTTGGGCGGCTGTATTGTAAAAATCTTGGGGAGACATGCCGACAGCGGCAGCGCGTGGCACCCAGGGATCGCGGTTAAGATCCGCGTGCGAGAGAGGGGTGCGCAGACTGTGAAGAACGAGCTTCTGTTGAGATGTGAGACATGGGGCAGAGGGCCGCTGCATACGCGGTTCTACATCGTCCAACGTGCCGGGTGGCAAGCCGGCTCTGCGCATATGCCCTACGCTGAGCCGGAACATGCCTGCCGCCGGCATGCATACAAAACGTGTGGCGCCAATGCGCCGCGCGACTAATTGGCAGTGATTCTCCACACTGCTGGAAACGCCGATCGGCAAGCGCAGAGTTGTCCACAATCGGAAAACGGCGCTGGGGTGGTTGGGTATTTCCGGCTCTCGAAGGACGACATGCCCGGAAAACGGATCATGCTGGATGAGCCATTCGAAAGCGGTCTGTAGACGATTTTCGGGGAGCTGCCAGGCTGTGAGACACCCGGGTGTGAGCTGTGTGTTCAGTAACGTTTGTCGGATACTGCGAATGATGCCGGCGCGGAGCAGCTCTCCAATGCGTGAAAGCACTTCCTGAGCCGACATGTGGCAGCGCGCGGCCAACTCATCGAACGGGTGTGGATAAAAGCCGGTCAACTGATCCTCAGCCACAGCGAGCAGTTGTCGGTTTCGCACGTCGTCAGTGGAGGAATAACTCATTGAGGATTGACTGTGCCGCAGAAGGTGAAGAGGGTAGAGTCGAGTTGCTCTTTAGCTGCTGAGGCAATGGCCTGCGCCTGTTCAAGGGAATCGGTGAGGGCGAACATGCAGGAGCCGCTGCCGCTCATAAGAGCAGCTTGCACACCGGGCTGCTCAAGCAGCCACATCTTCATGACAGCCAGAAAAGGGAATTTATTGAACACGGGACGTTCCAGATCATTGCTCATACGCAGGCCGCGCACCGTCTGCGTATCAAAGCATACCTCGCGTCGCCGTCGGCAATCAGCATAGGCTCCGTACGCCCAAGGTGTGCTAACTCCGAATTGAGGTTTGAGAAGCACAATGGGGTTTGACCAAGATCCAAAGGCCTGGAGGGGACGCACCAGCTCACCGCGTCCTTGACAACGACTCAGGACAGGATTCAGGAAAAAGGGGACATCGCTCCCCACTGCAGCAGCCATTTCGGAGAGTTCCTCTGGCGAAAACTGAGTACCCAAGATGTCATTGACAGCGAGAAGCGTCGTGGCCGCATTCGATGAACCTCCACCTAAACCGGCGGCCTGTGGAATGTGCTTAGTAAGGGTGATGCGTTGTTTAGCTTTGCGGCCGTAGCGTTTTTCAAACTCAAGAATAGCCTTAATGACGAGATTTCTTTCATCAGTAGGTAAACCAGGGGAATCACAGAGCAAGGTAGTCGTGCGAGAGTTATGAAAGTCGAGCTCATCTGCTAAGTCGAGCTTTGCCATCACCATATCGACGTCGTGGTAGCCATCCGGTCTTTTGCCTTTGATGCGCAGGGAGAGATTCACCTTGGCAGGCGACGTGTAAGTACTCATGACGTCAGAGTACACGAAACCTGGGGATGAGTCAAGCGTCGACTACACCCAACGAAACACAAACCCTGAGGACGCGCATGGGGAACAAAAGCTCCGTTGTCGGAGGCTTTCATCATCCGGTGGTATGACGACGAAAGCGGCGAGAACTATGAGGTTGGAATGGCAGATTTCGCCCTTGACGTTTCGATGCTGCGGCATACAATGGATGACATGAATGACACGAGTATGGATAAGCAACCATTCCAAACAGAAGTGCGCCAGTTACTGGACATCGTTATTCACGCTTTCTACAGCGATCGTGAGGTCTTTATTCGCGAGCTGGTGAGCAATGCATCTGATGCTTGCGAAAAGCTGCGCCTCAAGCAGCTCACTGAGCCGAAAATTTACCAGCCTGAACGCGAATTGCGTTTGAGTATCACCACAGACGAGGAGAAGCGCACCTTGACTATCGCGGACGCTGGCATAGGAATGACGCGCGATGAGATCGTGGAGTATCTCGGCACTATTGCCCATTCGGGAACCAAAAAATTCTTGGAGATGGCTAAGGAGGGACAGAGCGGTCCCCAGGATCTCATCGGGCAATTCGGCGTGGGCTTCTACAGCGTCTTCATGGCGGCAGATGAGGTAGAGGTGACCTCCAGGTCATGGCAACCTGAGGCGCATGCCGTGCGCTGGGTGAGCGATGGGCAGGAGGGGTATAGCTTGACAGAAGCGCCGGAGGATACTCCGCGTGGTACGAGTATTGTGATCCGGCTTAAGGAAGATGCAGCTGATTTTGCCAGACAGAACCGTGTACGTTACATTGTGGAGAAGTACAGCAACTTCGTCAGCTTTCCCATTGATTTCAATGGAGAGCATCTCAACACGGTGCAGGCTATTTGGATGAAACATAAAAAGGACGTAACGACGGAAGAGTACAACGCCTTTTACCATTTCATCGCTCACACGGATAGCGATCCGATGAGTTATATGCATTTCAGCGCAGATGCGCCGCTCGTTCTCAATTCTGTGCTGTTTGTGCCGGCTGAAAATCCGGAAGGTATGGGATTTGGGCGAAGTGAGCCGGAAGTATCGTTGTACTGCCACAAGGTTCTCATAGATAGCAAACCGGAGCATTTGTTGCCGGAATGGTTGAGATTTTTGGTAGGCGTAGTGGATAGTGATGATCTGCCGCTGAACATCTCACGCGAAATGCTGCAAGATCATTCATTGCTGCGCAAGATATCAGGCATCATCACCAAGAGATTCATTAAGCACTTGGAGGAGCTTGCCAAAAGTGATGTAGACAAGTATGAAAGTTTTTGGCGCCAGTACAGGCGCTACATCAAGGAAGGCGTGGTGACAAGCTGGGAGCATAAGGAGGCATTGGGCAATTTGTTGCGCTTTGAATCAACTTTCACTGAGCCGGGAAAATTGACGAGCTTTGCTGACTACATAGGTAGGATGAAGGAGAATCAGAAGGACATTTATGTACTCTTCGGAGCGTCCCGCGAGCAGTTGGAGCATTCACCCTACT
This sequence comes from uncultured Akkermansia sp., assembly GCA_947589345.1. Lineage (GTDB taxonomy): Bacteria > Verrucomicrobiota > Verrucomicrobiia > Verrucomicrobiales > Akkermansiaceae > Akkermansia. The sequence goes on along the minus strand of CANQAC010000004.1, from coordinate 46,057 downwards.
TAGATGCGCTGAAACTCCGGGGCTTTGAGGTGGCTTTCTTTACCGATGGCGGGGATCAATTTGTGGTGGATAGCCTCATGAAGGTGCAAGAGAAGGAACTTAAGAACATCAGCCGCGCAAATTTGGAATTGCCGCCGCTAGAGGATCAGCCGGATTCACTCGGCTTGGATGATGAGCAGGCCAAGCAACTCACCGCTTGGCTCGCGGAGACGTTCAAGGAAAAGATTTCGCGCGTGACCACTGGTGATCGCGTGACTGGCGCTCCGGCCATTGCTCTGCAGGCGGAGAATGATGTTTCCCCGGAGGTAAAGGCGTATCTGAAAGCCATGGGACAACAAATCCCTGAAACTCACCCTGAGATCGTACTCAACCCCAGTCACACCATCGTACAGAAACTCGCAGCCATGCATAAGGATAATCCCGAGCTGGCGAAGCTCCTGGCTGAGCAGGTGGTGGGGACCTCGCTTTTGTTGGCTGGCATGTTGGATGATCCCTCCTCCTTAGCGACCACTTCCAACCAACTTCTCGAAAAACTCTTGAACAAATCATAAAAACTTGTTCGCACACGGCGGACGGGGGTAACAAATGAGCTTGACGCGCAGTGGATTTGGGCTTAAGATAGGATCATGCAAAAAGTGCGTATAGTGTCTACCATTCGGACGGCAGGGATTCTGCCCTTGGTTTTGTGCTGTGCTGCGGTACTCAACTCGTGCAAAGAAAAGAGGGACGAACAATCGGTTGGGGCAGCGGCATCAGCTGGTGAAACCGTAGATATGACGTCGGCGGAAGACCAGCTACTGGAATACATGGTATTCACCGTGGGTGATGAGCTGAGGCGAGAGGCCGGGCAGCCCAGGTGGCGCGAGTTGGTGCGTGATATGCGTAACCAGGTAGAGACGTACTACAATGCCCTGCGAGCGGCCAAAGGATCCCCGGAACGGATTGTGAAGTTGGGACTTTTCCTTGCAGATGGGGCGCGCGAACTCTCCGCTTTCCAAAAAGCGTTTGATATCTACACGACCACTCTCAAAGATTGGGAAGCTTTGCCGGAAGCTACACGCAACAGCGTCCAAGGGCAGAGATTGCACAGCCTTTTGGTGAGTGGGCTGGCTGCGTGCCTCATCAATCAACGGAAAATGGCTGAGGCGTTGCCATATTATGAGAAAGCTCTGCAGTTAGATAAAGCGCGCTTTGAGCAGCTGGCTCCCGGAGAAGGCAAGCCTTTGCCCGAAGGTAACAGTTTGTCGGCTGATTTAGAAAATGCGGCGAAAGATCTTTTGAGCTCATACCGTTGCTTGGCAGAGTGTCAGCTTTTTGCAGACGACCCGGAGCAGGCGCGCGAAACTCTGCAAACTGGTCAAAAAGCGGCGCTGGCTATGCAAAAACTTTCGACAGGCGTTTCTTTCGAATTCGTGCATTTACTTTCAACGCTGGGTAATTTGGAGAGCCAGGTGGGCCAGTTCCGCAAGGCTCTCGCTGCCTGGATGCAGGCAGCAGGAATAGCGGAGCAGCTGCGCAGGGCGTCAACCTCACCGGCAGCTCAGGCAAAAGCTATCGGCCTGCTGGGTCGGCTCGCGCCTTCCATCAAAGCTGTCCAGAGTAAGCTGAAGGAGGAGCAGGAACAAACTCAAAAAGATTCAGCTGAGTAGCCCCGGGATCGTAAGAGTGCACGCATTTGCCGGGAGAGTATGGCGGAGTACTTGATATCTGAGGCAGCGCTGGAGCGCAATGCTCGTGTCCTGCGTGAGGTGGGGGATGCCGCTGGTGCGAAGATGCTTGTAGCTCTCAAGGCTTTTGCGGGCGTTGCAGGGCTGCATTGCCTGCGAGAGTTTGCAGATGGGGCGTGTGCATCGGGTTTGTATGAAGCGAAACTGGCGGCGGAACACTTGGGAGGACACATTGCGGTGTATGCGCCGGCGTACACCAAGCGAGATTTGCTGGAGTTGCTGGAGTTTGCTCATCATATTGATTTCAATAGTCTGCCGCAGTGGGAGCGGGTCCGTAAGATGTGCATGAGGCACCCGCGTGCAGTACACGGATTACTCCATTTCGGATTGCGAGTTAACCCATGTCATTCCACCGGACGTACTCCACTCTACGATCCCTGCACACCCGGATCGCGTCTAGGAGTGCCGGTGGCTGATTTGGATAAAGCCGCGCCTGTTGGCATCAGCGGCATCCACATACACACGCTGTGTGAGCAGAACGCACCCGACCTGGTTGAAACCATGGAAGAGCTTGAGGCTCAGTCTAGTATGTTGCTAAACTCTTCGGAGGTTCGATACCTTAATTTGGGTGGTGGACATTGGATTACCATGCCAGAATATAAACGCGAGACTCTGATAGCACTGGTGAAGCGTTTAAAAGAGAACTATGGGGTAGATGTGTATTTGGAGCCGGGGGAGGCATGGTGCATCCGAACGGGAGTACTCAGAGCGCGGGTTCTGGATGTTTTTGAGAGTATGGGCTATCGTCACGCCATATTGGATGTGAGTGTGACGGCTCATATGCCAGATGTACTCGAAATGCCGTATCGGCCTGATGTATTTTGTCTGATGAATACAGCTTCTGATGCCACGGTAGGAAAGGCGCCGTCTGTGCAATTGCCTGGCGAGTATTACCACTTGGCCGGAGAGGCCGGGCAACAGGCATACACTTACCGACTTGGCGCTCCCACCTGCCTGGCAGGGGATGTTCTGGGTGACTTTTCTTTCCCGCGCATGTTGAATGTAGGCGATATTCTGGTGATGGACGATATGACCCACTACACCATCGTGAAATCCACTCATTTTAATGGTGTGCCCCATCCGGATATTTGCATGTTGGGGGTGGACGGCGTAAGGCGTTGTGTAAGGCATTTTGACTACCGGGATTTTGCCGACAGACTAGGTTGATGAAGGGGTGTCTAGTGGAGAGGGGAGTGGAAATAGTCGGCAGGCAACTTCTTGTGGCAGTGCCTTGAGTTAGAAAAATGGATGTCCACCCCCGGAGTTCCAGCGGGCAGGAAATGGACTCTTCCGGATCATGCGTTAGCGGTGTAATGCTTCTCAGTTTGCTGATGAGCAATAAGTTGAGATCGACTAACCTGCTCTGACTTTTTAGTAAATCCAGGAGTCAAAGGGCCCTTTTTTTACGAATTTTCAGAGGTGTCGTGGGAGTTCTCTTTTCTCGTGATTTTGTTTATAGAGCTTTGATTTCGTCAAACCTTAGCGGATGTGTGTGAATCTTGAAAAGCGTGTCAGCATAGAGATGGTGCTTGATTATATCATGAAAAAGTGTACCATTGACACCCGCGGGATTATATGCGCCGACAGTTCCTTATCAGACTATCCGCTGTTATCTTCGCCGCGTTCATTATGACCGCGGGATTGGTTTATTTCCAATTTTCTTCGCATCTGAAGGAGCGCGCAGAACAAATGATGCAGACGAGATTGTCCGACATGCTGGATTTGTTGACGCATGTTGAGAAAGCCGTAGGCTTTTTAGCCCGTGTGAACGATGCGAGTACCACAGACCGCGCTCAGGGATTAGCAGAGATTTTGCAGCTCAATCCCTCTGTCCTTCACGATCAAGAGGCGCTTCAAGGCATATGTAATCGCCTTGGTGCCGAACAGCTTGCCATCACGGACGAACATGGCATTGTGGAAGCAGCTGTACCAAATAGCTTGGTGGGACAAAATCTGCAAGAAGAAGATAATTCTATCCCAATTATCACATTAAGCGAAAAAGGAAAGGAAGTCGTAACAACCGGGGACGTCGGGGCATCCCACAGTATGCAATTTGCCAACGTGCGTCGGCAAGACCGACCGGGGCGCGTACGCATTGGTTTTCGCACGCGTCTGGAGCAGCAGGCTACTGCAGATAACACGCCGGTGAAGATGGTGCTTGGGAGCAAGGGAACCATCGTTGTGTTTCGTCGCGGGGTACTGCTGACTCGTGAGCGGACTGCGTTTTCGGAGACGGACTTGCTGGCTCTCAAACCCGGTCAGGTGGAAGAGAAAGAGGCTGATGGAGAGAGTTATTATGTGTATGCAGTGGATCGAGGGGGGTATCGTTTGGTGGGGGTGTTACCGGCCAGGGAAATATACGGAGCTAGCTTGCACACAGTACAAGTGATGATGGCAAGTAACCTGGTGCTGTTTTTGATGATGTTCGGCGTTGTGAGTTGGTTGCTTCAGCGTGTTGTGATACAGGGTATCTCACAAGTCAACGAAGCGCTTCTTGAAATAACAGAGGGCGACTTGGAACGCAAAGTGGAGGTGGACACCAGTCCGGAGTTTGTACGACTTTCCAATGGTATCAATTTCATGGTTGATTCACTGCGTTCGGTGGGAGAGGAACGCCAGTCTCATGTGCAGCGCGATTTGGAGTTGGCGCGCACTATACAAAGCACAGCATTGCCCAACAAATTTCCTCCGTTCCCGAACGTGCAGCAATTTGACCTTGTTGCCACATGTATGCAGGCTAACGAGGTGGGAGGTGATTTCTATGACTTTGCGATGCCAGACGAAAAACACCTGCATTTTTTGGTAGCAGATGTGGATGCCTCTGGTATTGCGGCTGCGCTTTTCATGATGCGTGCTATGTCGATTATCCGCACGCTGACGCGGGCAGGTGGCAGTCTGGAATACATTGTGAGCGAGGCCAATCGTGAACTTTGCCAAGGTAACCAAACCGGCATTCACATGTCGCTCCTGTATGCTAGCCTTGATATTAGTACCGGACGGATGGAATACGTAAACGCCGGACATATGCATAGCTTGCACAGCAATAGGAACGGTGAATACGAACCGCTCACGACGCGGGCTGACTACGTGCTGGGAAATCGATCGGATATGCCTTTTCACACGGAGGAGATACAGCTTGCCCCCGGGGATCGAATTTTTTTGTATACGGAGGGGGTCCTCAACGCAACTAATACACATAATATCCCCTTCAGTGAGGTCCGCTTGAGGGAGGTCCTGCGCGGAGAATTGCCCACGGTATCGGATGTGTTGCAAATGGTCAAGTCATCATTGCGCCAGTACTTGGAGGGCGGTCGTATGGGGAAGGATGTGACGATGTTGGCGTTGGAGTACCGCGGGGAGCCATCGCATGAGATGGAAATGGAGTTTGTTGCCGGGGATGTGAAAGCAGCGGAGGCAGATGTGGGAGCTCACATGGAGGAGGTGTTTGCAGCACCGGCAGATATCTCGGATATGCAGGAGAGTTTAAGAAAAGTGGCGGGAGCTTTGCCGGATGGGACCCCTCTGCGAATGATTTTCCGTTGCACCGAGCAGCGTTCTGAATTGCATGTCATATACCCGGCCCCACCTTTTAATCCGCTGGAGCATACGGAGAAACTCCCATTGGATGAGGCGACTTATGATTTTAACGAACATCAAGAGAATACGATTACGCTATGCAAGAATCTGAGCTGACCCTTCCGCCTGCGCCAGCAGACGATTCCATGGCTCCTCCTCCGGGGGAGGTGGCGCCGCCGCCTGTGCCGGTGCAACCGAGCGCACCACCGGCACCGCAGGTTCTTCCTCCTGTCCCACCAGTCGCGTCTCCTGCCTCGTCGGTTTTGCCGGAGGTTGCTGCAGAATCTCCGGCACGGGCTGTTGCACGCAGTCGCATTAATAGCGGGATTGGTTCTGTAACTGCGCGCAAAAATGCCGGCGCTCCGACTCAGGATGATCGCAAACCGTTGCCTCCCGGCACACAGGTGGGAGAATACGTTATCTCCAAGATGATAGGGATGGGAGGTTTCGGTATCGTGTATTCGGCCACCCACGCGACGGAGGGCACTATGGTTGCAATCAAGGAGCATATGCCTGAGGGACTCGCGGCCCGTGAGCTTAACGGTACCTACGTGGTGCATTCATCCCCAGAGAAGGAGGAGCGTTTTAAAGCTACGGTGGATGAATTTTTGCAGGAGGTCAGCGTTCTGACGGGTATTTCTCATCCTGGAATAGTCCCCATACTTGCTGCATTTGAGGCCAATGGTACTGCCTATTATGTGATGCCGTTTATGGAGGGACGCCCCATGTCGGTTCCGGAACAAGCTTCGCTGAGCTTTGAACAGCAATCCCAGCAAGCACGCCACAACCGACGGCTCCTTCTCAATATGCTGTCCATCCTGGATTACTTACGGCAGCATCGCATTGTCCACCGTGATATCAAGCCGGACAATATTCTGGTCACTGAAGAAGGCAACACTATTCTCCTGGACTTTGGTTCGGCGCGTCAATTGCAGCCGGGTAAAGTCTTTACGAATGTTTACACGCCTGACTTCGCGGCACCGGAACAGACTCATTCTTCCACTGACGAAGAGATGAGCGAACAGCTGGGGCCGTGGACGGATTTGTATGCGTTGGGTGTTTGTTTTTACTATTTGATGACGCGATTATTTCCGCCGCGGTCAGATTTGCGCATGCTGGCGGGCACAGATCCGTACACACCATTGGCTGGGCGCGCGGACTTGGAAGCGTTGTACGGGAGTGCCTTCTTGCGCGCCATAGACCGCGCGTTGGAACTCAAGATAGAAGATCGCTGGCAGAATGCAGCTGCTTGGCGTATCGCCATTGGCGAGGGGGTAGTACCAACCGAGCCAGAAACGCGTCGACGTTTCAAGCTCACCTCGCTCATTCCGGTGGGCGTTTTGGCGATTCTTATCGGCATTAGCTCGTGGGCTCTTTGGGAACGCCGTGAAGCTATACGCGCTTACGATAATAGCGCACATTTCACGGAGCGCTTGCTTTATGATTTCAACCAAGAAATTACAGATATACCCGCTTCCACTCACCTGCAGGGGATATTGGGCGACCACCTCAATGCTTACCTTAACAACATGGGTAAGCCACCTGGGGGACGCGACGAAAAACTAACGCGCTCGCTGGCAGCATCGTGGCGTAACCTTGGAACACTGCGCTTGCAGCAAGGCTTGCTCAAGGAGGCAGATGCCGACTTAGCGAATGCAGAGGGCTTTTTCCGGCAGATGTGCAAGGAATATACCAGTGTTGTCAGCTACCGTTATGATTTGGCGGGGGTGTTGCTCAGTCGAGTGGAGGTGGCGCGTAGCCGTAATCAAAATGATCGGGTGCGAGGATTATTGGCAGAGGCCACAGGTATTCTGCGTGAACTTTGTAAGCAGATCCCTTACAATCCGGAATTTCGCTGCGCTCTCGGCCAGGCTCTTGGCGAGCAAGCCCTTCTCGCTCGCAATGAGGGTGACAACAATGCTTACAAGGCTGCATTGGATGAAATGCTGACTCTCTACCGTGAGTTGCTCAGTAGCTACTCTGACCACGTCCGTGCGCGTCAAGGTCTCGGCTATGCTCTGCTCTATCACGCTCGGTTTGCCACAGAGTTGAAGCAATTTCACGAGGCCGACACCATGTTGGATGAAGCCAAGCAGGTGTTTAGTAAATTAGCAGCTGAACATCCATATCGGTTGTCTTTTAAGAAAGGCTTATCGCTCACACTTTCTGCCTTGGGCAATCTGTACTGCCGCGCCGGGGAAAACTCCTCACCTCAAGAACGGAAGAAATACGATGAATTGGCTTTAGAGGCATTCCGTAAACATAATGATTTGGTGTCATATTTGGAAACTCAGGATGAAAAACAGACAGAGTATCCCTTTATGCACTGCCGCGCACTCTCAAGCATGGTGGATATATTGCTGCGCAACGAACAACCTAACCTCGCCGAATCGTATTGCAAAACGATTATGCGTAAGGTAGAGCAACTACGCCGCACCGCGCCAGATAACATGGATTATGCGGAGCTGGAGGCACTGGCATGGCGCGGACTCGCTATGGCTCATAGCCGGTCACCGTACTTTGCGGAGAAAGCGGCTGCTGAATATACACGTTATCGTCGTTTGTCTGAACAGCTGTTGCATATCAGTCCAGGCAATACGGCCCTGCAATCACTTTATGCTGAGGCGTTGGAAGACTCCGCAGAACAAGCGCTGGCCACTGGGGATAGGAAGCAGGGTGAACAGTGGCTGAAACGAGCTGTGGAATTGTTGGAAAAGCTGGTGCAAACAGATCCTAAGCAAACGAAATACAATGAGAGGTTGGAACATGTGAAGGCCAGACTGGCGCCTTTGGTGACAAGTGAAGCCACACCAACTCCCGCTGAGGGGAATCAAGGGAAAGACACGAAGTAATTCGCAGGCCGTCTGGCAACGGCGAGAGCTATTGCGTCGAGTCCTTCCTGTGTTCCCAACGGTGGCACCATACAAGTAGCAGAGCTAGATCTGCCGGGGTGATACCGGGGATGCGTGAGGCTTGCCCGATGGTAGCCGGACGTACGCGTTCCAGACGTTGGCGAGCTTCCGTTTTTAAAGCGGAGATAGCCTCATAGTCCAAATCAGAAGGTATTTTTTTATGTTCTTGTTTAGAGAGTCGCAGGGCAGCAGTGCGCATGCGCTCAATATGGCCTGCATAGGTAATTTCAGTGGTGGCGGCATCCCATAGCTCAGAATCTTCAGCGTTTGGTATAAGGTGTGCAGGAAGAGTTGAGTAGTGGTTTTCCGGGCGGCGTAGCCAGAGTTCTAAATTGACACCCTGCCATTTAGTGGCATGGCAGTAGGCGATAGCGCGACGAATGTTATCTGCCCGCTTTTTAGCGAGTGCCGCTGTGGCGTCATCAATGAGGCCACAGCGGTGTGCAATGGAGGAGAGACGCAGGTCGGCGTTGTCGCGTCGCAACAGCAGGCGCATTTCCGCTCGGCTGGTAAACATGCGATAGGGCTCATCGGTACCGCGTGTCACAAGATCATCCACCATCACGCCCAAATAAGCTTCGTCGCGCCGCAGAATAATTGGTTCACTGCCGCGTAACGCAAGCATAGCGTTTGCCCCTGCGAGCAGACCTTGTCCGGCAGCTTCCTCATAGCCGCTGGTGCCATTGATTTGTCCTGCGAAATAGAGACCACGCACACGCTTGGTTTCCAACGTAGGAAGCAACTCCGTGGGAGGTACAAAATCATATTCTACAGCATAGCCAGGGCGGATAATTTGTGCATGTTCCAGCCCGGGAATGCTGTGTACAATAGCCTCCTGAACATCGAAGGGAAGGCTGGTGGAAAGGCCGTTCAGGTAGTACTCATCGGTGCTGCGCCCTTCGGGTTCTACAAAAATTTGGTGGCGTTGTTTGTCGGCAAAACGCACCACTTTGTCCTCAATACTTGGGCAATATCGGGGCCCAACGCCTTTGATGATACCAGCAAAAAGCGGACTGCGCTGTAGATTGTCCCGGATAATGTTGTGAGTTCCTTCGTGCGTGTAAGTAATGGCGCAGGGAAGTTGGTGGAAAATAAAGCTTGGTTCTGCAAAGAAGTTAAGTGTGCAATACGGCTCATGGGTGCGCGAAAGCACAGACCGAGACCGTCGGCTGAAGAGCGGGGCAGGTTCATCTCCATGCTGCAGCTCAAGCCCATGAAAATCAATGCTCGCACCTTTTACGCGCGGGGATGTACCAGTTTTAAAACGTTGCAGTGGGAATCCGATTTTCTCCAGACAGGTGGAGATGTTGCTGGGAGTGCAGCCCAAACGACCGCCTGGTAAATGTTGCTCTCCCACATGCAACAACCCTCGCATGAAGGTCCCGCTGCACAGCACCACATTCCTGGCGGCAAAACGCTGGTTCCACGTCGTGAGAACGCCTGTAACGCGTCCGGACTCCACGCAGATATCACATGCTTCCCCTTGTAGCAATTCAAGTCCGGAAGTATGCTCCAGCAGCCATTTCATGCGTGTCCGGTATGCAGATTTGTCGCATTGGGCGCGCAATGCTTGCACACTTGGGCCTTTTGAAGCGTTGAGGACACGCAGTTGTAGGGCCGTTGCATCCGTGTTCAGACCCATGGCGCCACCTAAGGCATCAATTTCGGCTACGATGTGGCCCTTGGCAAGTCCTCCCACGGCGGGATTACAGCTCATTTGACCGATCGTATCCAGATTTTGTGTGAGCAAAGCCACACGTCCACCCATGCGATTGGCAGCCAAAGCCGCTTCAATACCGGCATGACCGCCTCCAATAACTAGGACGTCGTATACCTGAGAAGTCGAACTCTGCATGGGGGATCACGCGGTCAAGGTCATGACGAGAGTTTGCAGCACATCACGCACATCCAGCTGGGTACTCACAAGACGACGATCTGCTAGTGCGCAGGCGTTGAGGTGGTGTTTGGCCTGTTTAAGAGAGAGCTTGCCCAAGGAGCAGGCCGTGGTGTAGATTCCATAGCAGCTCAGAGAACCGTCTTTTTTGCGAGGGATGAGTTTGCGGGCTTCTTCCGGCAAAGTATTTAATTTACTCTCAAAACTGCGGTATCCGCATCGCGTATCTAAACCATACGTATCCACCAGCAACCGGGTCGTATATTGCCGCCGTACAGTGGGAATGATCGCGGCTCGCATGATGGTGACAGCTTGTTCACCTTGTGCCATTTGCTCATTAAGTAAGCGGATGGCGAGGCGGCTGTTGTGACGTTCAATGGCTCGTGATATTTCAAAAATCACGCCATGACGGGAAATGGGGATCATAATTTCCACATCTTGCTCGGTGACCGTGCGGCGATTGGGGCCAAGATAGATGTCCAGCTTTGTGAGTTCGCCGGAGATTTGGCGAGTGCTCTCATTAACACGTTGTACGAAAAGCTCCATGGCGGCATTGTCAAACTTAAGTCCCAGAGGTTGAGCTAGTTTTATGGTGAGAGCGGCCACATCGCTCTCCCAACCTTCCTGGGTGATATCAATACTCGCAAACTCTTTCATTTGCGCTATGGTCGCGAGTTTTTTGAAAAAACTGCGTCGTTTGTCGACTTCAGTTGCATTCAGAACAAGAAAAGTTTCCGAAGGCATATTCTGGAGGACGTCTAAGAGTTCATCTATTCCCTCCTGCACAATCTCGCTTCGGGCGCCACTCGGAGTGTCCGCCATGAAGTTCACGCCGCGCAACCAGATCACCTTTTTGCCCCCAAACATGTTGATCATTTGCAGAGCGTCGCAGGTGCGTCGCAGGGCTTGTGTGGCGTCGTCTACGGTGGGAGCTGCTCCATCAATCACTTCATTCCCCCACCCTTCACTGCCAGAGGTTAATTCCTCGTATTGATTTGCTGCAGCAGCGGCAGCGGCCCCCTCGTCACCCCCAAAATATACAAAACTCGTCTGCTCGCTTGCCATGTGTCGAGCATATCACATCCCGGCTTGTCCCGCAAGCCGTATACGTCGGAATCTGCAAGATTGCAGACCCGATATAGAAACTGTGACGGTCACGTATGCGTGCTGCATTCCTTACTTAGGATCCAACAGGGCGAGAATTTGTCCAAGAACGCTTCGTTTCTGCACAAAGCGATACGAATGAGCCTAAGAGGAGCTGATCATGCAGGCACAGGAGTACACGGCGGCATCCTTATCGAGCGGTATTGGCCCAACTTTCGGCGGCTTGCACACTTGGCAGAGCGAAAAGAGCATCATAATCCGCATCTGGTAAAAACCAGTCGGCTTCAAAAAGCCCGGCTGTTCGGTCGGCAGAGAGTTCTTTCATCTGCGATTCTTTCATCCATTTGTTGCTGTACGCCACGGAGTACACTTGGCGTCCTGAAGCATCAAAGAGGACAAGACGTTTGTTGTATGCGCGTGAAATCGTCATGGGAAGCAGTTCTTGCTTGGCTTGCGGTACGGGTGCGGTGCGCTGCAGGATTTCCTTGAGTTGTGAGAATTCAGCCGGTGTGAGAACAAAATCTTTGGTCACGCCATTACGCAGACCTTTGCGAACCCATACTTTGGCAGAGCAGGCTTGATCTACTTTTTGCATGAAGTCGCTGTACGACTTAGAGTTTATTTTTTGGAATTCCTTGTCTTTCGCGTTCAACAGGTCCACACCGGCTTCTTTAATTTGTTGTCGTACCACCTGCCCAAGTATTTGACTGATACATGAGTTCAGTCCCGACACCACGGCCACACAAACCAATACCGTAGCCATTCGCCTTTGAAAGTGTATCATATTCCTATGGAGTTTACTGCGTCGCGCTTTGATATAGGGTATGACGCTTGTCTTGTCAAGTGAAATATGGTCAGGAGAGAATTTGGAGTACGGGCGGAAAGAAAATGGAAAAGTTTTTGCAAAACACGAGAGAATGAATAGGCTTGCCATGGCGCGGTTAGCGCGGTAGAATACGAGACATGAACAGGTGCATCACCATGGCAATATGCGCGCTGATGGCGTGGATGATGGAGATGACGGAAGCTCAGAGCCCAAACTTGGCCAATGAAAGCCGTGACTTGGCGCGTGTGGTGCGGCATCCGGATGGGTCTCGATCGGTGTACAAGAGGCAGCGGGGGAGCAAGGGGATGAGGTGCGCAACATATACTGCGAGCGGGAAACTGGCGGCCATCAACGATTATCGCGAGGGGAAGTATGGGCAGTTAGTGGCCTGCAACATTTACGATCACAATCGTGACCTGATTTACAAGGTGGCGTATGGGTATGACAGTTCGGCTCGCCTTATTGAGGAGCGCATGTTCTCGCATCCGCAGGGCAAATTGGTGCAGCGCGTCATATATAAGTATACGGCTGACGGCAGTCGCTCCAAGCCGCTCATTGTGTCGTTGGATCCCGGTCGGCGCAGCCAAATTGCCCCCACAATGCATGATGATGTAGGGCGCATTCACCGAGAATTGGGCGGAGCGCCGCAACGTCGTTAATCAACACGATTTTTATGACAGATAGACGTACATTTATGACGAAGTTGGGATTAGCAGGTGGAGCGTTAGCGGCAGCTGCCGTGGCTGGGGAGGATATCGTTGCCACGGCTGGGTCGGGCGTGACCAAGCCCCGTGTTTTGTTAGTCAATGGAAGCCCGCATATGGAGGGCTGCACGTACACTGCCCTCAGTATAGTGGCTCAGGAACTGCAGGCTGACGGGGTGGATACGGAGATTTTTTACTTGGGCACGGCTCCGGTGCAAGATTGTATGGCATGTGGCAGTTGCAAAAAGCACCCTGGCCGGTGTATTTGGGATAAAGATGCGGTAAATGAGCTTATCACTAAGGCGCGAGAAGCGCAGGGTTTTGTGTTCGGCTCACCAGTGTACTTCGGACATCCCAGCGGACGGTTGCTGAGTGCCATGGATCGCGCGTTTTATGCGGGTGGTGGAGCTTTTGAAGGAAAACCCGCCGCTGCCGTAGCATCCAGTCGTCGAGCGGGGTCATTGGCCACTTTGGATGCAATCCAGAAGCATTTTACGATAGCTCAGATGCCGGTGGTGTCGTCATTCTATTGGAATGAGGTGCATGACTTTGGTCCGGAGGATGTGATGGCGGATGAGGAGGGCGTGAGCATTATGCGCCAATTGGGGAGAAACATGGCGCGGGCTGTGAGAGCCTATGCTGCGGTACCGGCTCCGACGGCGGTGGAACGCAAGTTTACTCACTTCATCCGATAAGAGCTGTGGAGACTTTCAGCTGGCAGTCGCGTACCGAGGAGGGGGAAAAGGTGATCTACGAGGCCTCCTGCTTTGGCGGTTGGTGGCAGTTGACTTGCACGCCGAAGGTATCGCGTTCGCAGAGAAATGAGTTGGGGGGACCACAGCCCGCAAAGTTCACCATGGAGATATGGCAGGAATTGCTCGATTTGCTCAAACGAAAATACAGCCGTCGTCGGGTGGCTTGGAAGCATGTGCAGCAGGTTCAGGATATCCTGGCAGGGAAAGCAGTGAATGAACGCCGAGATCAACGTAGCCGTGAATGATGATGAAATGATACGCTGCTCGGAGCCGCAGCGCCAATTGGAACGCGCCATAGCGATTATGCACCGTCTACGAGCGCCCGGTGGTTGCCCCTGGGATGCTGAACAAACACACGAGAGCCTTATTGCCAATCTCATCGAGGAATGCTATGAGTGCATAGATGCTATCCGATCAAAGGATGCGGTCCACTTGCGAGAGGAGCTTGGAGATGTGCTATTGCAAGTACTATTTCATGCTGAATTGGCTCAAGAGCGCCCTGAAGAGGGATTCAGTGTTTACGATGTAGCCCGCGAGTTGTGCGAAAAGTTGGTAAGACGTCATCCTCACGTGTTCGGCGAGGCTATTGCTAAGGACGCCGATGAGGTGCTGACCCGTTGGGATCAGATCAAACGGCAGGAGCGTCACACGGAGCATCAACCATATTTGCACGACTGCGGGAAAGGATTGCCGGAGCTGATACGGGCTTACAAGCTTACAGCAAAGGCGGCTAAAGTTGGCTTTGATTGGGAAAGGCATGAACAAGTAGTGGAAAAAATCCGTGAGGAGTTGGACGAAGTGCAGGGTACCATGACGTTGCCGGATAATGATCCTCGTGTGACCGAGGAACTTGGAGATTTGCTTTTCACGGTTGTCAACCTGTGTCGCCATCGTTGCGTGAACCCGGAGGATGCACTACGTGGTGCTAACAATAAGTTTGTGCGGCGTTTTCACACGATGCAACAACTGCTTGAAGATGAAAGCATAACGCTTCAACAGGCAGATGCTGAACAGTTTGACCAAATGTGGCGGGCTGTGAAAGTACGTGAACAAGCATCTCAAGAATCTCCCGATGAAGGATGAGGTGGTATTAGTACGCGCCGCAGTCATACAGACGCTGCTACTCTTGCTTGTGGCATGTACTATCCACAAGCAGGAGGAGAAGCCTGCACAAGCAGCCTCTGCTTCAGCTGAAGAGGTGGCGCGGAGTTTAGGCAATCCGTTGCTCGCCAATAAGGGAGATATTAATGCGGTAAATATCAGTGTCTCTTCAGAGGATGAACTCAAAAAAGTCGACAACGGATCGGAAGACGAACTGGTGTGGACAAATCCGGATGACCCGGATGCTGAAATCCCCGGACTGACAGCCATTTTTGAAAATAAAAAACTTGGGCGAGGCTGGCAGATTGATATGGGACGCTCGATTCAGCTGGCTCGCCGACAGGAACTCCCTCTTATTGTGTGGTTCCACGATTCGCTCATCTCGCCCAAGAGCGGTCAGCTCGGCAAGGAATATCTGGAGACAAAGGAGTTTGAAGATTGGGTCGGTACTCGTGCGGTTTGTGTGCGACTGGATTCCGGAGCTTCGCTAAGCGATACCAATTCCGATAATGCGAAATATAAGGCGGATAACATCAATGCGCTGCAGAGACGCTACGGCTTGACAAAAAAACCTTCATTTGCGGTAATTACACCTAACGGTAAGATAGTTGCGCGTATCGATGGATTCGACGGATTTTTGTCTGGGTTTGTTCAAGAACTTAAAGCAGGCGTTGCCTTGGCCCAAAAGAAGTACGATGAATACAAGGGCGAGCTTGCAGAGCGAGGGTATCGAGATTGGAAATCGGCGCGTGGGGATCGACATGTATTCGCCAAACTTATGCGAGTAGATCCGAAGCATGAAGTTGCGTACTTACGGGAAAGCGGCGGTCGCATCACTCGCACAAAGATTACTCAATTTTGCAAAGAAGATGCTGAATTGCTGCGCTCAAAATTGCCGGTCAAACCTGATTTACCATCAGAAAATCCTGACGAATTATGAGCAGATCAGATGCTACGAAAGCGCGTATCATGCGCGCCGCTATACGAGATTTCACAGCCATGGGATTTCGTGGAGTTACATTGCGCGATATAGCGCGCAGTGCCGGAGTGACGATGGGGGCTATTACCTACCATTTTGGCAGTAAAACCGACCTCTATCGCGATACATTTGCTTATGTGTCTGCTCCGTACAATAAGGCCTGTCGGCAGGCTTTGCTGCAAGCACTGCCAAGTGGCGATCCCGTGCAGATTATTGATGCGTGGTTAGCGGCTCCCCTCACGCATTGGCAGGATGCTGCAGTGGTTTCCGGGGAGGACGTGCTTCGTTTCCTCAATAAAATGGGCTACGAATCCCCGGAACTTACACGCGATGTGTACGAATCCCATTACGCCTACGCCATAGCAGAGTGGACAGATGCGCTGAGCAGTTTTTTTCCGGGGATGCGGCGGGATGACTGGTTATGGTGCTTCACCTGTCTGCGTGGGATGTACTTCAATATTGTGGCGCATGATGACTTCACGCTTTGGGCGCTCCCACGGATCCTCGACAAGAGGACAGCGCTCTCGCGTCTCGCTGTGGACGCTGTAGCGTTGCTACGTACTTACATGCCAAGCTCATAGTGAGGCGGCAAGAAGCCTCATTTATTTTTTACGGTGTCATGCATCTGATTTTTCTTTTCTAATGGAGCCAGAAGGTGTAGAATACCGCGACCCCGCTTGTAAGGGAGGCGGGCTTATTATGACGAGATGACCATGAGTACACAATCATTTTTGCCTGCGCAGTACGCGCATCCGTACGAGATTGAGCCGAAGTATAGCAAATCAGTGGCGTATTTTTGCATGGAGTATGCCATAGACAACGTGTTCAAGATATACTCAGGAGGGCTCGGCTATTTGGCAGGGTCACACATGCGTTCAGCGGGAGCATTACGCCAAAACCTGGTGGGTGTGGGCATTTTATGGTCGTATGGGTATTATAACCAGATTCGCGCCGAGGATGGTTCCATGGCGGTGCAGTATCGTCGACGTGACTACACGTTTTTGGAGGATCATAATATTAAGTTCCTCATCCGAGTGTGCGATGCACCGGTGTGGGTGAAAGCCTATTTCCTGCGACCGGAAACTTTTGGCACCGCCCCCATGTTTTTCCTCACCACGGATCTTCCGGAGAATGATGCCATGAGTCGCTCAATTACGCAGCGTCTTTATGATTCCAACCCCATGACACGCATTTCGCAGTACATTGTATTGGGGCAGGGAGGCGCTCGTCTCTTTGAAGAGTTGGGGGTAGAACCGGAGATTTACCACATGAATGAGGCGCATGCCATCGGCGCTGCTTTCAATATGCTGGCCCACAATGGCGGCAATGTGGAGGAGGTGCGCAGGCGTTTTGTCTTTACCACGCATACTCCTGAAGAGGCCGGCAACGAGAAAATGGACATCAATTTGATGGCTAATTTCTCTTTCTTTGACGGACTCTCGCTTGATCAGGTTCGATCCATGCTCAAGCTTGACCCAGGTGAGCAGACGTTCAATTATACGCTTGCAGCTTTACGTCTTTCACACATTGCCAATGGAGTGTCAGCGTTGCATGGAGAAGTCTCGCGCCAGATGTGGCAGGGCTACTCGGATATCTGTCCCATTACGCATGTGACCAATGCTCAGAACAGCGCTTATTGGCAGGACCCTGAGTTGGCGGAGGCTTTCCGCGAGGGCGATAAAAAAGCTTTTCGCGCCCGCAAACGCGCCTTGAAAAAAGATATCTTCCGCGTAGTGGGTGAGCAGACAGGTCACCTCTTTGACCAGGATACACTCACCATCGTATGGGCGCGACGTTTTGCCGCCTATAAACGGCCGGCTCTCATCACGGAGAACCCGGTGATGTTTGAGCGCATGCTACAGCGTACCAACCGTCCGGTTCAGATGATCTGGGCAGGGAAGCCGTATCCGACAGATTTTGCAGCAGTGGACATCTTTAATAAACTCAACGAATTAAGTAACAAGTATCCGCGTTGCGCCGTGCTTACCGGTTACGAGCTGGAACTTTCTCGACTCCTTAAAAATGGTTCGGATATTTGGCTGAATAACCCGGTAGTTACTCGTGAGGCCTCTGGTACCTCCGGTATGTCTGCCACGATGAATGGCTCTATCACCATCTCGACCAATGATGGCTGGGTGCGTGAATTTGCCCGCGATGGTGAAAACTGCTTTATTATTCCGGAGGCTAAGGCTGGTCTGCCTGTCGAGGCACGCGATCGTTCGGATCGTGACAACTTCTATAACCTGCTGGAATCGAAAGTGCTACCGATGTATTACGATAATCCGGATGCGTGGACGAGTCTCGTATTCACTGCGATGCACGATATCATACCGGCCTTTGAATCCGACCGCATGGCGGATGAGTATTACATGAAGATGTACAACGCCTAAGCGCATAATGAAAAAATCAGTACTCATCGTAGGCGCCGGCGGCGTGGGGCATGTGGTGGCGCATAAATGTGCACAGATGACGGATGTGTATGGGGAGATCCACCTTGCTTCGCGGACGTTGAGCAAATGTGAAGCCATTGCGGCTGACGTGCTTGCGCGTGAGGGCGTGTCTGTCACGACACACCAACTGGATGCGGATGACGTGCCGAGTACGGTGGCGCTGCTTCGCGAACTTAAGCCGGGCTTGCTGCTCAATGTGGCGCTGCCCTACCAAGATTTACCATTGATGGAGGCTTGCTTAGAGGCCGGGTGCAACTATTTGGACACGGCTAATTACGAGCCCCGCGATGTCGCGAAGTTTGAATACAGCTGGCAATGGGCTTATCACGAGCGCTTTAAAAAGGCGGGACTCTTCGCTTTACTCGGTTCCGGTTTTGATCCAGGTGTCACGAATATCTACACAGCATGGGCTCTTAAACACCACTTTGATTCCATTGAATATCTTGATATTATTGATGTTAATGGAGGCGACCATGGTCAGGCTTTTGCCACGAACTTCAATCCAGAAATCAATATCCGAGAAGTTTCTGCCCCCTGCCGCCATTGGGAGGAAGGGCAGTTTGTAGAGACTCCGGCCATGAGCTTACACAAGTCGTTTACTTGCCCGGAGGGCGTTGGTACTTACGAGATTTACCGTATGTATCACGAGGAAATGGAGTCGCTGGTGCGGCATATCCCTACCATTAAAAAAGCGCAGTTTTGGATGAGTTTTTCACCGAACTATATCAATCACTTAACTGTACTGAAAAATGTTGGTATGACGCGGATTGATCCGGTGCTTTACAACGGTATGGAGATTGTCCCTCTGCAGTTTCTGAAAGCGGTGTTGCCGAATCCTGGAGATTTAGGGAAAACGACCCATGGTAAGACTTGTATCGGTTGTGTCATTCAGGGTAAAAAAGAGGGGAGGGACAAAAAGGTCTACATATACAACATTTGCGACCACGAAGTTTGTTTCCGTGAGGTTGGTTCACAAGCCATTTCTTACACGACGGGAGTACCTGCCGCGATTGGCGGACGCATGATTCTCTCCGGCATTTGGGGCGGCGCAGGTGTCTTCAACATGGAACAAAATGATCCGGATCCGTTCATGGATGCACTGACCCGCTACGGTCTTCCCTGGACCTGCGTCGAGCAGTGAGAGTTGTGATGCCTGAATTGAATGGTGATCCTTAGGCGGGGGAATCCGTTGCGCTTTTACGTTTGTGAAAGCGTCAGCGATGTACGAAAAGCGGATCCGCGGGCAGCATTTCCATCACGTCCAAGAACTAGGCTGTCATACCCATCGGACATTCTACTGTTTGCTTTATCAAATAGAACAATATTAATTAATCTTCAATAATAAAAGCGTTACGAAGAGTATCGCCTAATCCCGGGGTATCCGGGTCATGCTTTCCCTTGCCGGTATCCAGAGAACGGAGGGTTGTCATCTCGTCCTCGGATAGTTTAAAGTCAAAGACATCCAAGTTAGATTGGATGCGAGCCGGAGTGGAGGATTTAGGCAGGGGAATCACACCTTCCTGTATTTCAAATCGGATAATGATTTGTCCGGCATCCTTACCGTATTTTTGAGCCAAACGCGTGACAACAGGGGAGGAAAGCAGAGCAGCATCGCCGTGTCCCAGCGGGTACCAGGCTTCTGTTACGACACCGTCTTTTTCCATCATTTGGCGTAGGGGTTTTTGCAAGAATGTAGGATTGAACTCTACTTGGTTCACCGCCGGTTTTACGGAGAGGAGAGGTACGAACCGCGAGTAAATGGCAGGGGACATATTGGACACGCCGATGGAACGGAGGATACCTTTGGACTTAGCTTCCTCCATGGCGGACCATGCACCGGGGATATCACCATATGGCTGGTGGATGAGGTAGAGGTCCATGTAATCGGTGCCCAGTTTGCGCAAGGAACGTGCGATACCTCGCTTAGCCCCCTCATAGCTTAGGTCGGAAATCCAGAGCTTGCTGGTGATAAAGATTTGGTCACGTGGAACTCCGCTGTCGCGTACGGCTTTTCCTACATCTTCCTCATTGAGATAAGCTGCTGCGGTGTCAATGTGGCGGTAGCCGACGTCCAATGCAGTACGCACAGCTTGGTAAGCAGGGCCATTGTTGGGGATCATAAAGACTCCGAATCCTATAACCGGGATGCTATTTCCATCATTGAGTGTAAGAGTTTCCATATTGAAGATATTTTATTTCTTCAGGTTACTTGAGGTCAAGATGAAATTGATTTCTTCCTTTGCCACTCTCTCGATGTTTGAACAAGAGGACGTCTCTTAGCAGAGATTGTCATGTACTCCGTTTCCGAAGGTGTTGGCAGATATTGGCTCGAGTAACTGAACGCTTCGTTGCAGAGGAAAGCGAGTTTGAAGACGAGGGGTGGATGCAGGGAAAGAGAGAAGATTTTTTGAAGAATAGGAGAAGAGGAAGAGTTAAGGCTTGAAAATAGAGCAGGCAGGGCGTATAATCCGCGCTCGCATGTTGGGAGAGAATTTGCAGATTGGACTAGCCGGGCTGGGGACCGTGGGTTCGGGAGTCTATGAGGCATTGCTGCGCAATCGTGACATACTGGAGGCGCGGGCGCAGATATCGTATGAAGTGAGGAGAGTGGCTGTGCGGGACAAGAAGCGCCGGCGGAGCGTAGAATTAGCTCCGGGGGTATTGACGGAGGATTGGCGAGAACTCGTAGAGGACGATCAGATAGATATCATCATTGAATTGATAGGTGGAATTACGGAAGCCTATGATCTGGTGCGGGCGGCACTGGAGAAAGGGAAACCGGTGGTTACCGGCAACAAGGCCTTGTTGGCAGAACACGGGAATACACTTTTCCGGCTATCTCAAGAGAAGGGGGTGCCCCTGTATTTTGAGGCATCGTGCGGTGGTGGTATTCCCATTGTGCGGAGTTTGCAAAATTCGCTTATTTGCAATAATGTCAGCGCTATTGTTGGCATCATCAACGGCACGAGCAACTACATACTCACCGCTATGGCGACAGAGGCGTTGCCTTACCACGAGGCGTTACGTCAGGCGCAACAGTTAGGTTATGCGGAGTCGGATCCTACACTGGATATCAACGGATGGGATGCCGCATATAAGGGACTTATCCTCGCCATGTTGGCTTATGGTACCCCCTTGCGCCCGGAGACTATCAGCGTGACCGGTATCGAGCAAGTGGAACCAGTGGATTTCACTTTTGCGCGCCAGTTGGGCTATACCATCAAGCTATTGGTCGTCATACGGCATCATCAGGAAAGGAAAGCGCTTGAATTGCGCGTTCAGCCGAGTTTTGTCCCTCAGCAGCATCTCCTCTCCAAGGTGGAGGGTGTTTTCAACGCCATTGCGGTGCGTGGCGACCTCGTGGGTGAAACCATTTTTTACGGACGAGGGGCAGGAAAAAACCCGACCTCCAGCGCTGTGGTAAGCGATGTGGTGCTTGCGATGAGAGAGTGTCGTCTGCAGGGATACCACACGGGATTCCAGCCGTACACACAGGAAGTTCAAGTGTTGCCGGTGGAGGAAACTGTGACTCCCTGCTACGTGCGCTTCCGAGTAAAAGACTGTCATGGTGTGATTGCTTCTATAGCAGCGGCATTTTCGCGGCATGATGTGGGTATATCCGCAACTTCATCTGCCGATGGAGAACATGAGGGCGGGAAAACGGAGTGGAATCACTTGGTTTTCATGTTGCATGCGTGCCCATGGGGGCAGCTGCAGAAAGCGCTTGACGAGATACGCCAGCTGGACACCGTGGTGGCAGACCCCGTGGTGCTGCGCATTGAAACATTCCAAGGAACTTGATATGGCTCTCATTGTACAAAAATATGGCGGTTCATCCGTGGGTACTATTGATCGCATACGCAATGTTGGTCGCCGTCTCATGGAAACACAGAGCGCCGGTAATCAAGTGGTTGCCGTGGTGTCGGCTATGAGCGGCGTCACAGATAAACTGATCGGTATGGCGCGCCAAGTGATGGATAACCCGCCGGAGCGTGAGATGGATATGCTCGTGTCGACAGGTGAACAGCAATCAGTGGCGCTGCTGTGCATGGCGATTGCGGATATGGGAGGGAAGGCGGTGAGTTTCACGGGAGGGCAGGCAGGAATATGTACGTATGGCAGCCATACTCGCGGGCGCATAGAGTCCATCTCCCCCCAACGTATTATTGACGCCCTGCGGAGTGGGTATATCGTGGTGTGTGCCGGATTTCAAGGGATGACTCCCGATGGAGAAATTCACACCTTGGGACGAGGTGGATCCGATTTATCGGCCATCGCCCTAGCCGCTGCGGTTAAGGCGGATTTGTGCCAAATATACACCGATGTGGATGGGGTATACACCTGTGATCCGCGGGTGGTGAAGGACGCTCGCAAAATAACGGTGCTGAGCTACGAGGAGATGCTGGAGATGGCATCGAGCGGTTCCAAGGTGATGCAGGCGCGCTCCGTGGAACTCGCCAAAAAGTTTGGAGTTATTTTTGAAGTACGCAATTCTATGAACAATAATCCCGGAACCATCGTTCAAGAAGAAAATCCAGCCATGGAGTCGCTCGCCGTGCGCGGCGTCTCTATTGAGCGTAACCAAGCGCGAGTCACCGTGTCGAGCATTACGGCCCCGGTGGCTTACACGGCTATCATCCTCACAGCATTGGCGGACGCGGAGATTAACATCGACATGATTGTGGCCAACACGGCTCACGATGGCAAAGCTCGTCAATCATTCACCATGAATATGAACGAGCTTGGCGCGGCTCAGGCGGCGCTCAAGAAGGTGTTGCCTCAGCTTGGGCCGGAGGCGCGGCTGGATACTGAGGCCGGGCTGGCGAAATTATCCGTGGTAGGGGTGGGGATGCGTTCCAATTCAGGCGTAGCGGCCACGGTGTTCCGTGCCTTGGCGGATGCGGGTATACATACGGGCATGATTGCCACGTCAGAAATTCGCATATCCACCACGGTAGAAGCATCGGATATAGAAAAGGCAGCTCGCGTGGTACACGCCGCTTTTCATCTGGAGAAAGAAGCCTGATTACGGGGTAACGCCGAGACACATTTCCAACCGACAATTTCCATGCAATTTCCTTTTTTCAACAATTCCAAAGAAAATAAACCGGACGGGATAGCTGGTGCGGTGAAGAAATATGGAATCGGGGCATTGATGGTGCTGGTGGGATTTGCCCTCGGTATGGGGCTGCACATGCTGACAGCGCACCGTGCCATCGACCGAGTGGCAGAAGTACTGAGGTTGACGGATGCAAGCGACCAAGAGTTAATAACAGCTGTCCAACAGCGTGCCGAAACCTTCGGTATGTGTGCAAGCGAGGAAGTGAAACGCGAGACGCTGTGGCAGTTACTGCGCGAGCTGGTGAACCGTGGATCTTTTGCAGAGGTAGAAGGGGTGGTGGATGAAGTGCTGCCGCCGCAAGTGGAGATGAATGCCGAGTGGGCCCGCAGGATGTTGCAGGTAGCGCACGCGCTGGTGAAGAATGACCAATGGGACAAAGCGCAGGCGTACTATGATGCGGCTCAAGAATCCTTTTGCGTGTTGAATTTATCGGAAGAATATGCAGGGGTAGTGCGAGAGCGCGCATCTTTACTGAGTGCAGGCAGTGGCGGCTCCCGTGAGGAGCGCATGAATGCTTTGCAAAAGTTGCTCACCGGGATGACGGCACAAGGCACGCCTGACTTGGCGGCAGAGTTGCGCGTCTTTCTAGCGAAGTTGGAGCGCAGTTTGGGGGCGCATGTCCATGCTCAGGAGGTACTCAACAAGGTCGTTTGTGATACAACACTGCCGATGTCTTCACCCACGTTGCTGGTGTGTCGAGGGTATGCGTACTTTGCGTTGCATGATGATGAGGCCGCCGTAAATTGTCTTCGAGACGGGTTGAAGTTGCTCACGGGCAAGGATGCTGCGGCTCGTGTATACCGCGCTTTGGCATTGCGCGATCTTGCCTCGGTAGCACTCAATCTGGGGCGTGCGCAAACCGCCTTGGCGCTGTTAGAACGTGTGGAGGCTGAAGCCGGTCCCGTGATATCGCCATCGGCGCTTTTCCGCGCTGAAATTACCGGTAAACGTGGCTGGGCACTCTATCTGGTGCACGACTATGAAGATGCCTTGGCCATTTTCAAACGGCAGCTTGATATGATACCCGAAGCGGAGGAAGGGTTGAGGGTACACCCGTTGGAGGGGATGAGCTGGTGTTATTTAGCGCTTGGCATGCCTGCGGAGGCGCAGCAATCGGCACAGGAGTGCTGCAACTTGCGGGAGAAATATTATACCGAGGATAAGACGAGTTTAGGACGTAGTTACTTGTTGCATGCACAGGCGCAGGACCAGATGGGTCATCCGGCCGCAGCTGAGGAATGGTATGGCAAAGCAGCCGCTACTTTGCCTTCGGAACATCGTCTGCGAGTCAGCGCTTTGGAAGGTCAGGCGTCGGCATTATCTCAGGCTCAGCGTTGGACCGAAGCAGTCGGGGTGCTGGAGCAACTGCTTAATATGGTGCCGCAGGAGGACCGCATAGCTCGGGAGGAGATACAAGAGCAAATACAGCAGTGTCGCAATCACCTTGCCGCACCGCAAACAAGGCCCACGCCGTCGGTCGCTTCTCAAGGAAAGAGCGTTACCAAACCAGTAGTTGCTCGAGCTGCCAAAGCTGCCCGGAAACCTGCCGCGAAGAAGACACCTCACAAGCGACGTAAACGATAATCACTATCACTACACTGACATGAATCGACGTTATCGAGCCGGACGTAAATCCGGCAATTTCACGCTTCCCGTTGCCTCCATTGCTGTCATAGGCACGGCGCTGTTGCTTTGGCTTATCTGGGCCAAAGGAGAGAGCATTGTGCGTTTTTTTGAAGGAGAGACCATCTACTATCCGGATAATTCTGAGGCGAACGCGAATTTGAATCGCTTGTTGTCAGATCTCTCTGGTGACAAAGCGCAACTTCTGTCATTAGCTGAGAACAGCAAGGCTCGACTGGGTTGGATCAAAGATGACGAGACGCGCCGACGCGTGCGCTGGATACTGATGAGTCGTCTGTTTGATAAGGGGTTGTGGGATGAGGCGGTGCAGATTTTACCCGAGGTGGAGGATTTAGCAAATCTGCCGGATTTGGAGAGATTGGCCATTGCCGCACTGCAACATGAGAATTATGAACTGCAACTGCATTTGGATCAAAAGTTGCAGGATGCCTCATTTTCACAGCCGACAAATACGGAACTGCTGCTGCGATCCATCCGGCGAACGGCTGAAACTTGCCTGAAGATGCACAACAGCGATGGCGCTGTGAAGGCTATTTCGCGATTGGATTCACCCGCAGTGCTGGCTCGCTTTTCCACGCCCGAATTGGCGGCTGAAGCGGCGGATTTGCAAATGTTACGCGTCGATGTGAGTACGGTTAAAGAACATGCACTGCAGTTGGTGCGAAATATTTTGGAACAGGCAAAATGGCCCCCTTGTCTGGCCACCTCACGGTTGATGCTCGAGGAGGTCTCCACCGCCCTTGCGGATAATCCGGCGCTTACCCACGCGGCGCTCAAGGAGATCGAGGGGAAGTTGCTGCATTGTCGTGATGCTCTTCTGGAGTATTCAGATAAGGAACACAAGCTGCCGCAGTGTTATCTTATTCTTGGCGAGTTGCGCCTGCGCATGGGCGATTACGATGGCTGCGCTCAAGCGCTCACTCTGGCTAATGCTTTTGCGGAAGGATACGGAGAAACGGATTTGAATTGGCAGCTCAAAACAGCCCGACTTCGCGCTAAAGCCAATATGGCTCGTGGGGCGAAAGCTGAAGCTATGGAGGATTGCCGTTTTCTCGTGGAGCACGAATCCTCCGCCGCGTCGCTCCTGACGGCACTTACCTATCTGTCAACCAACACAGAAGGTAAAGAACGCGAGAAAGCTCTTTCCCGTCTCTGGTCGGTGATGCAGGCGCAGCCGAAAACGACGAAAGCAGACAAAGAAGAACGCGCTCGCATTGCGCGTGAGATAGCGCGTTTGCACGCCGATAATGGAGCAAAGGAGCAGGCTGTCAAGTGGGGTGCAGAGGCCATGCGTGCAGCGCAAGAGGCTTATCCGGATTTATCGGATGGCAAAGCTCTGCGGGCAAGCATGGAGTTGGCTTTGTTGCAGCGGAAGCGTGGAGACGATACAGCGCCACAACGCCGATTGCGCGATATCGTCAAAGTGATTGAGAACATGGATGAAGGAACGCGCAAGAAGCTGGATAGTTCCGATAAAGACTTATACACCACGGCAGTGCGCGAATATGCCCGCACTTGTCTGGTAGCCGGAGATCGAGATTTGGCGAAAATTATTATCCGCAAAATTAAGGAAGATTTGCCGGCTAAACAACGCTGAGTACGCTGCATGTCATCCCTGCATCGCAAGAGTTTGATAGCGACCGCCACCATATTTTGTTGTCGCTTCACCGGACTGTTGCGTGAGATGACTTATACGGCTCTTTTCGGGGCTACCGGGGCGCTGGATGCGTTCTTGACGGCATTTCGTCTGCCCAATATGCTGCGTGATATTTTTGCGGAAGGAGCTCTTTCCCAGAGCTTTACGAGCGTTATGAGTAAAGTGAAGGAGAAGGAAGGGGATGAACAGGCGTGGACGATGGCACACCGTGTCATTTCGCAGCTTACCGCACTGATGGTGTGCATTGTGGTTGTGGGTGTTCTACTGACCGGGGTGCTCATGCAATGGCTGTACCCGGAAAAGATAGCGGTTGAGCTGCAGCTGAGTGATCCACTCGTGCAGCGGGAAGTGACAGATACGCAAGCCGTTTATCAGGGAACTACCGCGAGACTGGATGGCGGGAAGACGGCGCATTTTTTGGTGGAGGCTCCTCTGAAAGGAGTATCGCGGGAGAGCTGTGTGCGGGCGCAGGCTCTCAACAAAGTTCACGTAGGGGATCAGGTGCTGCTTTCAGTGGGACGCGGGGGACGGGCAGGTGTGCTGCATGTGGAATATCGTTCCTTCATGGATCTTGCCACGGATTTGTGCCGTATTATGTGGCCATTTATCTTGCTTGCATCACTTTCGGCTATATGTATGGGAGTGATGAATGTTTTTTGTATCTTCGGGCTGCCAAATTTGGCGAGTGCTGCGTTTAATCTGACCACCATCGGAGTGGGCCTGTTCGTGGGGTGGTGGATTGACCCTCACTTTGGACCAGACGCGTTGTATGGCTTTGCGGTGGCTGTGTTATGCGGCGGGCTGGCTCAGGTGCTGGTGCAGTTGCCCAAGTTGCGCAAGCTTGGTTACCGCCCTCATTGGGATATCGCTCTCACATGGCGCAGGGGATTGCCGCGTTTTTCAGATGATCGTGTGCGGCTGGTATGGAATCTCATGCTGCCGGGGATGATTGCCGCCGGCATCACCCAAGTGAATGTTTTTGTCAATAATACCTTTGCCCTCTTTTTGCCTGATGGTTCTGTCACGGCCCTCACTTCCGCTTTTCACCTTTGGCAGCTTCCTGTGGCGCTTTTCGGCGTTGCCATCGGTATGGTGGTTTTGCCGGATGTGTCGCGTCTTTCAGTTAGTTCCAGCAAGCAGGATATCTCCCTGCGGTTGGCGGAGGCGTTGCAATTTATGGCTTTTTTCGCAGTTCCATCAGCTCTGGTGTTAGGGTTGTGGGGGCAGGAAATAGTGAGTCTCTTCTACCAACGGTTGCGGTTTGATACGCAGGCGTCCGTTTTATGCGGGTCGGTATTGTCGGCTTACTCTCTGGGGTTGTTAGGATATGCGGGCATGAAGGTACTGCAGCCGGTATTCATGGCGCTGGAGCGACCGTGGGCGCCGGCGTTCCTGGCGGTCGTTACCTGCTGTATATCAATAGGGCTAAATTACTTATACGTACATGTCCTCGGACTTGGAGTACAGTGGCTTGCTTTTACCACTTCCTGCATTACAACCATTAATTTTCTCTTCTTCTTCATATACCTTGGCCGTTTGTTGGGCAGCATGTCACTGCGTGTGTTGGTACCGGGGCTATTGCGAATTGCAGCTGCTGCACTTGTGTTGGGCGTATTCTGCTATACAGTCCGAGAGTGTTATTTCGAAGGGTTTGTGCGATGGAGCTTCTGGTGGCGTCTTGCGACGCTGGCGCTTGCCGGTGCTGTAGCCGGCTTGTTGTATCTCATAGCGGCCTACTTCATACGCGTGCCTGAACTTACCATGTTCGTCGGCGCCCTGTCCAGACGTCTGCGCCGTCCATAGGAGGGAGAGGTCAAAATTGTTCAAATTGGAGCCGGACGTCAGCTAGGAAAGCCTCAGAAAGGATTGCTCGTGCGTCCGCAAGATTGATGCCTCGAGATAGCAGGTAAAAGAGCTGCTCAGCGTCTAGCGGTGCAGAAGCCGCGCCGTGGGAGCAACGTACGCGATCGGCCAGTATCTCAAGCATGGGCAGGGAGTGTACGGTGGCGTGAGGGCTGAGCAGCAAGTTGAGGTTGGAGAGGTAGGCATCCGTATTGTGTGAGCGGGGTTGCACGCGGATATTTCCTCCGAAAATGGCTGTTGACTGCTCATCAGCCACATTTTTGCAGAGCAAACGACTCTTGCACTCAGGGGATGAATGTAATTGCAGGGAACGCATATCCAGACACTGTTTGCCACGTAGTCGGTTAGCGGAAAGCAGCAGAGCTTCTGCTCTCGGCGCCGTTAAGTTCAGTGTGCTTTCATGGCGTGCCCATGTGAAGTCGCTGTGCGTGCTCAGTAGGCAGAGACGCGTATCACTTGCGCAGGAGCAAGAGGTGACACAGAGGGTGTGCGAGCAGCCGGATCCATTTTCTCGTTGCTCAAGGCGCAGGGTGGCGCCGGGTAGGAGTTCGTAGTGGCGAAGACACACCAGCATTGAGTTTTCGTTATGAGCGTGTTCTTCGATGAGGTGCAACTGGGTTCCGGCTCCCACGACAACGCGCAGGTATTGCACTTGCGCGCCATGTGCTTCACTTCGCAGGACGATAGGCTGTGGCAGGTGAGAACCATCTGCAATCTTCAGACAATGACCGCGCTTCAGTCTCGCCAAGGCACGCTGCATCAGAGCATCCGATCCGACGGTGGGGAGGACGTCTGCCGTGCATTCTTCCAGTTGCACGCCATCCGGCAAGGCGGAACCGTCCATGTCAAGTTGGCGAGCCCGATCAATCAGTTCCGCCAGCTGTGGGGCGCGTATGTGAGGTTGCCCGAACCGCCAATCTTCGTTCAGACGAGTTGGTAGAGAGACGGATTCTATGTCGCTCGCATGCATCAGCCGATAGAATCCTCCATTTCCATGTCAATAAGTCTGCGCAGTTCCACAGAGTACTCCATGGGGAACTCATTGACAAGACTGTTGATAAAACCATTCACTGCAAGACTCATAGCTTGGGCGCGAGTAAGACCGCGCTGCTGCATGTAAAAGAGCATCTCCTCATCCACTTGAGATACGGATGCTTCGTGTTGCACACCGGAGCTATCCCCATGCACGCTAATGGCAGGGTAAGTGTCTGTGCGGCTTTCAGCGTGCAGCAGCAGAGCATCGCATTCCGTGTGGTTGCGGCAGCCTGCTGCACCGGGTTGCACGCGCACCTCTCCGCGGTAACTGGCGCGTCCACGGCCGATGGAGATGGATTTAGCCACGATGTTGGAGGTTGTCTCCGGGGCAGCATGGATCATGCGCGCACCCGTGTCCTGCACTTGACCGTCGCGGGCAATAGAAATGCTCACCACTTCCCCACGCGCTTTTCTACCCTGCAGGATGACAGCGGGATATTTCATGGTGACACCCGAGCCGATATTGCAGTCGATCCAGCGAATTTCGGCATTCTGCATAGCTAAACCTCGTTGAATAACGAGGTTATAGACATTCGTGGCCCAATTTTGCACGGTGACGTACTGGATCTTAGCGCCGGGGAGAGCGACCAGTTCGACGACACCGGAGTGTAAGGTAGCACTGTCATATTTTGGCGCAGTGCAGCCCTCCATGTACATGAGTTCTGCACCTTCATCAGCAATGATGAGGGTGCGTTCAAATTGCCCGATGCTTTCGGAATTGATGCGGAAATAGGCCTGCAACGGCTGTGCTAGTTTCACTCCTTTGG
This sequence comes from uncultured Akkermansia sp., assembly GCA_947589345.1. Taxonomy (GTDB): domain Bacteria; phylum Verrucomicrobiota; class Verrucomicrobiia; order Verrucomicrobiales; family Akkermansiaceae; genus Akkermansia. The sequence continues at coordinate 15,941 of CANQAC010000004.1, read as the reverse complement.
GTACGTAAATAAAGGAACCTCCGGAGAATGCAGCGTTGTTGAGAGCTGAATATTTATTGTCGCCCATGGGGATGACTTTTCCGAACCACGGGCGGAAGACGCTTTCAAACTCGCTGAGACCTTCCGTAGGGTTCACAAAGATGACGCCTTTTTTGGAGAGTTCCTCGCGCATGTTTTTATAGGCTGTCTCGGAGTCGTACTGCGCATCCACACCGGCGAGAAAAGCTCGCTCCTGCTCCGGCACACCGAGGCGCTCAAAAGTGCGCTTCACATCATCCGGGACGTCGTCCCAACTCTTTCGAGCGGGGATACCCTGTGCCAGGTAGTAGCGAATTTTATCAAAGTCCAGCGCGGCAATTTCCTGAGGCGCCCAGTGCAGGGGTTGGGGCATTTTGCGGAACTTATCAAGTGCAGTTTTACGAAAGTTGCGCAACCAATCCGGTTCGCCCTTGGCGTCGCAGATGTAGTCGATAGTGTTTTCAGTGAGGCCGTAGCCTGCGTCGTACGCATGCTGCTCTGGAAACGAAAAATCGCCGCGTACATCTTGCGGCGGTACGGTTGGCAATTTATCGCTCATGCGTCTTCTTCCTTCAGAAAATCAAATCCGTGTTCTTCAATATAACCCACAAGTTCTCGACCGCCACTGCGCTCAATACGTCCCCGATGGAATATGTGCACCACGTCCGGGACAATGTAGTCAAGCAGGCGTTTGTAGTGCGTGATCACCAAAAAACTGCGGAAAGGGGCGCGCATGGAGTTCACTCCCTGCGAAACAATGCGAAGCGCGTCCACGTCCAGCCCACTGTCTGTTTCATCCAATATCGCGCAAAGCGGTTCGAGCATGAGCATTTGCAGCACTTCATTGCGTTTTTTTTCGCCGCCGGAAAATCCTTCGTTGACAGCTCGCGAAGAGAACTTAGTATCCATATTCAGATCCTTCATGACCGTACGTAATCGCTTGTAATAGGCCACGGCATCAAGCTCTTCGCCCCCCGGCATGCGGGCCTTGAGCGCAGCTCGTAGAAAGTTCGCATTGGTCACACCCGGTACTTCCACAGGGTATTGAAAGGCCAGAAAAAGCCCCGCTCGACCGCGCGCATCCGGCGTCATAGAGAGCAGATCTTGACCGTCAAGTTCAGCAGAGCCGGCGGTCACTATATAATCCGGGTGTCCGCAAAGTACTTTGGAGAGAGTGCTTTTGCCAGAACCATTGGGACCCATGATGGCGTGGACCTGGCCGCTGGGCAGTTCCAGATTCACGCCGCTCAGGATTTCGTGACCATCTTTCAGGGAAGCGTGCAGGTTCTTGATGACAAGGCTCATAACAGATCAGCTTGTAGGATTCGCGTCGGGGAAATTGCTGAGGTTCTCCGGCGCGCGCTATCATACCACCAACCCCTGCTATGCGCAAGCGCCAAGCTTCTCCATTTCCGGATTTTTGATGTTCACATTTTATTTGACATGACTTCCTTTTGATGATAGTATTCTCTCGTCTGGCGGTTACGGCGCCGACGCAAACTCAAAACGCGGTATCTTGTTACCCTCTTTCTGTTTGGTGTAACATGTTGATATTGCAGGTGTTGAGTTTTTTAGTTCTCCTATTTTCCCCGTGTTTTCATTTTTCTCTATATGAGTTGTTTTTACTCGCCTTACGTGAAGAAGATGTATTTTTGTATAGGAAAAACTAAAAAAATAGTGATATGGAGCTTTCTCCTGTTGGTGATGTTCGGGAACGTATCATGGGCAGAATACAAACCGGCGGATGTTTCTAACATTAAGGGGAAACAGCGTATGGAACTCACGGAGCTTGTCAAAAAAATCAAGCAAATGCCGGCTGGGACAGCAGATTGTTATGTATGCGAACAATTGGGCCTTTTCTTCAAGAAAGACGGTGCCGCTGCCATGAGACAGCTCGGTGGACGTCCGGGTATTTATCAAGATTCGCTGTTTGTTGGTCGGACAAAGCGACTTTCGACTTGGATTGATGCCGTAAACAAGCTCAGGGAAGGTCAATGGGTGGAAATTTACTCAAAAACTGTCCAATTTAAACCGGAGGTTCCTCTCTATTTTTTTGCAAAAGGAGTCACCCGCATCGTACAAAACACGGCGAAATACTTGCTGAAGAATATGCCAGCCGTTACAAGGCAAGCTCTCTTAGCATCCATTGGCAGAATGATCTACAAAACGGATGGCACAATCCTGTCCGCAACGGGTTATGGTTCATGGACAAGACTTGATTGTGGGATTGTTGTGAAGTACAACGGGAGTACGAGAGATGGCTACTCCTTCATGAATCCGGAGGGGCGGGAATGTTCCTTGCAGGAGGCTTTCGCGGCTGACCCCCAGAAACAACGTTGGCGTGATATGGTGCGGCGCTGTGAAAATCTCATCGGTGCGCAGGATATTTTGGCTCTTTTCCCGGAGGAGGTAGAGGCCATGAGCAAGCATTATAGGGGAAGAAAGGAGCAATTAAAAGAGCAAAGAGAGGCGGCTGGCGAAGCGTTGTTAGCGGCGGCAGATGAGATGTTGGATAGTTGCCCGGAAAAGCAAAAGTACTCCAAAATAGCCGCAGCCATGGGGCTTTATTTTTCCAGTCACGAATTCGCAGGGTATAACTACACGTACGGATGGCTGAATCCGGGTGTGATTATTTATTTGCCGAGTGGAGAGAGGTTAACCAGTCACCAGGATATAGTAGATAATTCCAAGCCCGGCATTTTACAGCAAATTCCTCACGAGATGATTTTGGAACACTACGCGGAGCCGATCAGCCAGATGGCGCGGCGTATTGCCGAGGATCGCTTCAAGCAGATGCCTCCGCTGTTGCGTGAACTTGCGCGCGCCTGGCTCACTCGCACGTTTATAAAGGCCGATGGATCTCCGGAGGAGGATATAAAGGAGAGACATTTCACAATTGAGACCTTTAGTCGCAAATGGGTTATCCCGGCAGTTGATGCAAGGGGGAGTTATTTTATAGATTCAAGAGGGAAAAAGTGGCCATTTAATTTGATCGACCAATTTGGCCCGTGGCTGCAAACGAGGCGATTGGTCGTACTCTGTTCTCGGATCCTGGGCAGGGAAGAGGTACTCCAGTACATTCCTCCCGCCAAGGATGGAGAACAAATAAGTACGGCGGAGTCCGCGCAAAACACAGCCATGGGCAGTACCTCACTGGAAGGGCAGGCGTCGCAAAAGACTGCGCAGTATGCGGCGGGAAGGGAAGCGCTGCGAAAAATGCCTGTTGATTTACGACGCGCATGGCTTGCGGAGGTGGGAGAGCTCTGTTATGCGCAGGGTAAGGAAACTGCCTACAAGGCGCTTCATGTTGCGGATGAAGAAGCCCTCTTCGTGGATTCGCAAGGACGGGAGCGCAAGATTTCCGAGGCAAAGACCATGACTGACGAGGCAACGAAATTCTGGACAGTGGCCACCGAGGCGGCGCAGGTTGTCGGGTACGAGATGCTTGTCGGTCCCTATAAAAAGGAACTAAAAGACCTTGCTGTGCAAACCGCTACGCATATTCTGAGCGAAATGCCAGAGGAAGTGCGTTACTCATGGTTGTCAGAGGCGAACAAATTGCTCTTTCAGGCAGATGGGAAATTCGTTTATCCTCCGAACCGACAATCTTCTACATCCGGGTGTGTGACGGTTCAAAGGTTTAAGGTGAGTTATGATGGCAAGCTCTACTATTCCCCTCAAGGGCAGATCAAGCAAGCACAATGGCCTGAGTGGAATACTTGGGGTACTCGTTGGTACACCCTCTTCCGCTGCGAAAACTTGGCCGGCATCGATGCCATCAACGCCTCCTTCAAAACGGATGTGGACGCCATGCGTGCTGCCTACGAAAAATCTCCCTTCCGCCGGAAATAAATCAAGGCTGGCGGAGAAGTTCACTGCTCGGAACACCCGCAGCTCCGGGGCACCCCTGCAGGAGCTTGGACAGACTTCCGGCCTGCGTTTTCGTGGGAGGACGCCACTTCACAAATTCGCTGTTTGGCAGACCACACTGTTGCCATAGATGGCGAATGTCCCCTATTGTACATCAGCGTTTCGCAACGGTGCGGCCGGAATTTTCGCTGAGATTCACCCATTGAGTTTTCAATGCAAGCATACGAAAAAGAGGACGTGAACTGAGATTTCTGCTTGCATATCCGGCAGAAGGTGCGAAAATGAAACAAATGAGCGATCATGAGGAGAAAGCGGGACATGGCGGACAGAAGGTCCCCCAAGTCTTCCGGTGGGAGATGGTGCGCAAGGCTTTACGGGCTGCGGAGGAGGGAGTGTACTGCTGGGAAATTCAGGAAGGGCAGATCTACTACACGGAGCAGTGCTTGCGCATGATGGGGTGGTCTGTGGATGAGTTGGCTCCTAATATCTTTACGGATGCAGCTACCACCATACATGGAGAAGACTGCGCATTTTTTCAGTCGGCCGTGCAGAAGTACATTGAGAACCCCGACACGGCGCCTTTGCGGGTGGAGGTCAGACTGCTGCGGCAGGGCACGCGCGGATGGAAGTGGATACGTGTCAATGGACTGTTGGAGAGAGATGGAGACAAGAACCCGCGACGTCTGGTTGGTGTGTGGGTAGATATCACGCGACGAAAAATGGCGGATATGCACGCGATGGAGGATCGTGATTTATTTCGTACGCTCATCAACTATCTGCCGGACAATATTTACTTTAAAAACAGGGAATCGCGGTTCGTATTGGCAAATGAAGCTACGGCGCGCAAGATGGGGGTCCCGACGCCATCAGATCTCATCGGCTGCCGAGATACAAACTTTTTTTCGGACGAAACGACTGAAATCGCTCGGCGAGAAGAATTGGAAATCATGCGGACCGGCGTGCCCATTACGAACCGGGTTCACCGTGAAAAGTGGAAGGGTGGGCCGGATTCTTGGTGCAAGCTCTCCAAGTTTCCATGGTATGCTGCAGATGGCAGCATTAAGGGGATTGTCGGTATCTCGTCAGATGTGACCGAGCTTGTGGAAACTCAGCACCGCTTTCGTCGGCTGGCGGAACAGCTTGATGAGCGTAACAGAACCTTGGAAAAGGAGATAGGACTTGCGCGCGAGATTCAGCAGGCTCTGCAGCCGGAACGGATACCGCCGCGTGTGTGGCACGGCACAGGCGGGGAAGGGCGCAGCGCCAAGTTTTACCATGTGTACCGCCCGAGTGTGGGTGTGGCTGGGGATTGTTTCCACGTGTTTCCGGTGGGCGAATCTGCGGTGGGCATGCTGATATGCGATGTGATGGGACATGGAGTACGGGCTGCGCTTATTGCTTCCATGTTGCGCGGGTTGATGGAACAGGTAGCCGGGCTGGCAGATACACCGGCTCTTTTGCTTTCCTCTCTGAATCGCCAGCTCTACACCATTTTCAGCAAAGCCAATATCACGATGTTTGTGACAGCTTGCTACCTGTATTTGGACTTACAGAAACAACGCCTTACTCTTTCCGGTGCCGGGCATCCTGCGCCTATCGTGGTATCCGCCGAGGGACAGACCATATTACCGCCAATCCCGCGCTCCCCGGCGCTGGGACTCATTGAGAACGCCATGTACCGCGAATACGATCTGCCGCCGGAAGACGGCATGAAGGTAATGCTCTACACGGACGGACTTGTGGAGGCTCAAGGGAGGGATGGCGAGGAATATGGCGTGCAGCGCGTGATGGAGCGATTGACTGCTCGTAATCCGGCCAGTGTGGCGGATATGATTATTGATACACTGGTGGGCATGCGCGACTTTACGAAGACGGAGGAGCAGGACGACGACATTTGCCTGCTCGGGGTGGAGTATTCGGAGCACGCGTGATGAGTTGACCAGGTTGCAGCTTGAGGATGAGCTTGCGATCCGGCGATGCCATAGGTACATCCGAAAGTCGGTCGACAGGGATAAATTGCTCACCGGGGAGAGACTCAAGGGAGGGAGGCGCAAGGTGCAGATGGCGAGTGACCTTGTAGCGGGTCACGCTGTATGACTGATCGCAGAGATGTGGAAAGGATTCCGCGATGGATTGCGGACGTCGCGGCAACCGGAACATGCCTGCATGGCGGGCAGTAGGTGGCTGCTGCTCCATGAGGAGACCGCGGGGAGTAAACAGCCATATATCCCAATGTTCTGCGAGGGTGACCGAAGGCTTGGCGGTTTTCACCGGGAGAAGTTCCGGATGTTCTGCGCGGCAACAGAATTGTACCGGACAAATGTCGCACCCCGGGTGATTCGGGGTGCAGATGGTCTGCCCAAGTTCCATAAGCGCGGAGTTATACGCACGCGGGTTGGAGCGGTGCAGCAGCTGTGTCGCGCGTTCGTTCAACAGCCTGCGCCCGGCGGTTGTGTCGATTGGTGTTGGGTCGTTGTACACGCGTGCTAACACCCGGGCGACGTTTGCATCAATCAGGGGAGCGGGTTGGTTGTATGCAAAACTGAGTACAGCCGCCGCCGTGTATGAGCCGATGCCCGGCAGGTTCCTCAGTTCTTTTTCTTCTCGGGGAAACGAGCCGTCATAATCGCGGACAATGGTGCGAGCCGTGGCTTGCAAGGCGCGTACGCGTCGATAGTATCCCAAGCCCTCCCATGAGCGCAAAGCTTGTTCTTCACTGGCCCCGGCCAAATGTGCCGGGGTGGGAAACCAGCGCATCCATGCATCATAGCGTGCCAGGACTGTCGGAATGGTGGTCTGTTGCAACATGACTTCACTCACCAAAATAGCCCAGGGATCGGTTGTGCGCCGCCATGGATAATCTCGCCCGTGTTGCTGAAACCATCCGACAAGGGAGTCTGCAAAGTCAGCGATATCCCTATTGAGCTTCATGAGAGGGCTGGGTGGTGAAAATAGAGATGTCGGCTTCGTGACAACCCAGCAACTGCTGAGCTCTCATCAGGGCGCGTCGAGTGGACATATTCGGGTTTTTGGGTTCCAACAGGAAAAAGTTGCTTTCGTCCTCGGTCGTGTTTTCTTGCAGCAGGGACAGCAGACCGCTCTTGCGCAAGATGCGGTACACCTCTCGACTGGCGCCGGAGATGATGATGTGGCGGCCGTTCTCTCGCGTGAAGCGTATGAGTTCTTCCAAAGCGCAGACAGAAGTGGCATCCAGATTGCGGGCGTTGCGCATGCGGAGAATGATGACGGCAAGCGACGAATCTTCCGCAATTCGTGAAACCTGCTTACGGAAGAGGTCAGCAGCGCCGAAGAAGAGATCGCCTTCGACATGAACGATGGAGATTTGAGGGAGGCGTTGGGCGGTATCGCTCACTTGCAGCAGTGTTCCACGGTCATCCAGCGTGTACTCGACGAGTTCAGGTTTGGCGGCTTTGCGCAGGAAGAGGGAAACAGAGATGACGACGCCGATGAAAATAGCGAGGTGCAGCGGCAGCATGAGGGCCGCTACGAAGGTGAGTACCAGGACCACGGCATCTCCGGGCGTAGAACGAAAACAGATGCGCAACAGTTTCCGGTCGAATAGACAAATGGCGTTGGCCAGTACAAGAGCAGCCAGCACACTGTGCGGGATGTGCGAAATAAGCGGTACATTTGCCAGGATAAATGTGATGCCCAGACAGATCAATCCGCAATAAATTCCTGAAAAACGAGTGGCTGCGCCCGATCTGTAATTGAGCATGGAGCGCGTGAGCGAAGCCGAGCAGGGCAGAGAGGTGGTGAAAGCTGAACCGATGTTAGCCATTCCCACGGCAAAGGTATCTTGATTCAAGTTGAGATGCTCCCCGGTTTTTGCGGAGATCGTCTTGCTCATTACAGTTTGCTCCAGCGTAGAGAGAAAAGCCACGCCGATGGCGATGGGGAGCAGCTCTGTGAGGTGGTCGGCAGCAGCGCCGATGGAGGGAGGAGTGCAGAGGAGATCGCTCATGGTGAAGTCGCGCAACATGCGCACATGGGCAAAGGCGTTTCCCAGTTCCGGCGCGCTGAGCGCCATATTCAGCAGACTCATGACCACCAAAATCGTGGCAAAAGCGGGGAGCCAACTCAAGTAACGTTTCAGCGGGACAAAAAGCAGTAGTGACACGCCGCCCAATACCATGGGCTGCCACCGGGCTTTATCGAGGTTTCCCCAGATGGCCTGAATCATGGAAAAGAAGGAACTCCCGGCATCCACATCATGAATGCCCAGCACATAGCGCAACTGAGAGGCGATGATCAATGTCGCTGCTCCGGTGATGTACCCTACAAGTACGCTTCGGCTCACGAATTGCAGCATCTCGGTGGCCTTCACAAAAGCGCCCAACACACACAGTAAACCGGCGATAAAAACGATGAGCGGCACAAAAATATGCGGACTGCTCTGTACGACTGGTGATGCCGCCATCATGAAACTCGCCAGCATGAAGGCGGTGGCGTTGCTCGGCCCGCTCACGGTGAGCGAGCAGCGGGTGAAGAGGGGCGCTAAAAAGGTGCCTACGGTAGCTGCCATGATGCCATAGATGCTATCCAACCCCGCCATGGCCGCAAAAGCCATCCCCTGGGGAAGTCCCACCAGAGCCACATCCATGGCCGCTTTCATATCACGTCCGGCTTTCTTCCAGGAGTAGTCGGAAAATGCGTGACGCACGGGGAGGGGGTCGATTCTGCCCTGTTTCAAGAAGTGCCGCAGGCCTCGCCATCCAATCCGTGCGCTGTGTAGCAACGTCCCCATGCTACGGGCATTCTACCACATGGAGTGACCATGTCAAGCAAGGTCGAGGTCGATGTCGCGCAAGCGCGCCACTCGCGCGGCTACGGCGGAAGCGGGAGGGAGCGAATCAAGCTTTCTCCCACCTGCAGGGACTCCATAGAGGCAAAATTTACAGGCTTGCAAGTGGCGGCAAAATGTGGTTCAATCCGACCCGGTCAGTGCGCACGTGGCGAAATTGGTAGACGCGCCAGTTTTAGGGTCTGGTGGGTAACCCCCGTGGAGGTTCGAGTCCTCTCGTGCGCACAGATAAGCTTAATTGGCAGCCTGAGCTTGAGCTGTGTAGATCGTGTAGCGCTTGCCGTCCCACTGCACGGCTTTGACGCAATTGGTGCCCTTGGGGCAGATGACAGTGGTGGAGGCATTGTCATCGTGGTTGAGGCCGAGGAGAGAAACACGCAGGAGTTTTTTGCCGTTGTAGGCTTCAAAGGCGACCGCATTGCTCCATACGCCGGCTGGAATTTCCATACGACCTTTGGAGATGGATAGAGCAAGATCCACCGGCGGTGGAGAAACGGGCAGCTTTTGCTTGTAAATATGCACTGAGTTGGCGGTGATATAGTAGATGACGGAAGAGTCAGGTTTGGGGAAACGGTGGGCGTGCGAGATCGCATCGCGGCACATTTGCCGGGTCACCGTCATAAACGACGAACCATAGTCTTCAACCAGACGATTGATGGGACTGATCATGCCCAGGGCGAGAAAGAAGTCGGAGAGGTCGAGTTTGGCGGCGTCGCAGGCGCGTTTGAAGAAAAGGGTGCGCAGCTGACCATTGGTCATTTTTGACTCATCGGTGGCGCGAACGTTGCTGTAGATGGTCGGGTAGAAATCAGTGTTTCCTCGAGCGACGGTGAGGTAGAGCATAAGCTGCCAAAGCGGGCAAACGGTCACAAAGTGGTCACCGGTCATCTTGCCCGGTGGCTTGAGAATGCCGTCAAAGTCCGGTCCGCCATGGTATTGCCAGAGGCGTCGGCGGACGATGGCATTGTTGATGTAGCAGTCGAATCGTCCGCCACGCATCACTTCGTTATCGGCGTTTTGAACGGTTTCGTGTTCCAGTCGCATGGAGCGCGGATTGAGACAGTAGTTGACCCACGCCGAGCAGATGTTGTTGGTGACTTCAGACATGCCGACCCAACGCATGCCGGGTCTTGTCTGGTTGACATGACCGAATTCGTGGGCAATTCCCCAGCTGTTGTCGGGAAGACGCTTGAGGTTGACAAGCTCCGGCAGGGCGCTCACGTGAAAAGCGGCTCCAATCCCGTCAGCATGCATAAAACCGGTCCATTGCACGCGTCCGTGGATGTGGTTGCCCGGGTGGCAATGATCGCGTTTCCACCCCAGCACATCATTTTGTTCCAGCTCAATGATGTGATCATAGACGGCGAGCATGTCAGACCCGTTGTCGGGACAATGCTGGCGCAATGTAGGGACATCATAGATGAGCTGGCAGCGTTCACCGATGATGTCCATCACCCGGTATTTTGCATCCGCCAGCAACTTTTTCCACGTGGCGTTATCATCCCCGCGCGTGAAGACGCCATTGATGACGCCTCCTTCAATGTCAACCGACACCGGAGGGGTGGATTGAGGGGCACTGGAGCGGTAGTCAAGGTACATGAGTCCGGACCCCCGCATGGTCAAAGAATTTTTGCCTTCGCGCAATGGGTAGGACTCCTGTTGACCGGACTCCTCCCAATCGCGCACGATGAGAGCAGGCGGGTTGCCGGGGAGACTGCCGGTGAGAGTGATGCTGATTTGGTCGCCTTGGCGGACGAGGATTCCGACAGGATTTTCAAAGGAGGAGTAGTTACTCACCTTGAGCCTGCGGCGCAGTTCGTCGTTGGACAGGTAGGCGCGAAAAGTGCGGTGACGGTAACTTTTTTCTCTGGATCCCTTGTTGAGGGTGGAAAAGTCGGATCCCTGCGGAATTTCTGCTGCGTCCTGTGCCGGGGATGCAGGGATGAGCGTGAGCAAGAGGAGTAAGCACCCGGTGAAAAATGATTTCATGGCAAAGAGGAGAGTGGTTAATGAGAGTTGAGGCGGCTCTGCAGGTATTGCTTGATGCTCCCTTGGGCGTAGTCGAGAGCGGTTTTGTTGTTTTCATCGCGAGCGTTCAGGTTGGCGCCGCCCTCGGCAAGCACGCGTACCACGTCCTCGTGCCCGGCACACACAGCTTGTATGAGTAAAGGAGATTTGGCAAACTTCGGGTTGTTGGGGGAGAGTCCGGCTTGCAGGAAAGCCGTCACCATGTCGGCATTGCCGAGGCTGACAGCCATGCAAATCGGGAAACCGTTGTCTCCGCCATCGGGGTTGTACCTGACTTTGGCGTATGCGGGCAACAGCGCTTGCACTGCTTGGGTGGCGTTGTTCCAGACTGCATCATGCAGAGGAGTGGCTCCGTTCCACTTGGCAAGCAGAGGATTTGCACCCCCTTTCAGGAGCCGTTGAATGACTTGCGCCATGTCGCTCGCAGCCGCTTCGTGCAGCATGGTCACTCCGCCTTCCAGCACCTTCTTGGCATCCGCTCCGGCATCCAGCAGGGCGAGTGCGGCCGCCTCATCGCGCTTCTCGATAGCGGCCGCCAACAGATTGGAGCGATGATCCTTCGAGAGGGCATTCGGGTTCACGCCCGTGGCGAGCGTACTCAGAAATTTCTCAGTCTGTCCATTCTGGAGCCATGTGAAGAGGAGAAGCTCCTTCTGGCGGGTTTTCATGGCGTTTTCCAGCAAACTTTTAGCCGGAGAATGAGCTGCCATGTCCAGGGCCGTTCTTCCTTCCTTGTCTCGCGCTTCTATGTCCGCCCCGGCTTCCAGCAGAATACGCACGATGGAGGCCACATTGTCCAGGCGGGAGCACATGGCAATATGCAGCGGGGTGTATCCCTGCTCGTCCGTTACATTCACAGGCTCACCTTCTTTGATGCGGGCGCGCAGCACAGCTTCGTTGCCTGCATAAACGGCCTCACAGACGGAGTAAATGCCGTTGCTTCGGACAAGGGGATCTTTTGCCGCAACGGCTTGAGGTGTGAGCAGAGCAACCCCCGAAAAAAAGCACAGGACCACTCGCGCGACGGTTGAAAAGTGAGGACTAAAAACACCCATAGATCACAACTGTTACCACAACTCAAGCTAACATAAAACATGCCCCATATCAAGGAGAAAAGTGGAAACGTGCGCGACCATAGCATGGGCGTCCAACACAATTTTTCTTACGAATCTTCAGCTCCTCCCCGTGCGACATGGAAGCGTTTGATCCGAAAGGTATTCATCACTCCCTCTCGCTCTTTCGTCTTGCTTCTTAATCCGCTTGCTTCACCGGGGCAGCCCTCTTCAGCACACCAGCAGGGAGTCCTCGCGGCGGTACACGCCCTCCATGGCGATGTAGCGCGTGCGCAGCAGTTCCGCCGAGCGGTGTCCCATCTCTAATTGCAGCTCGGCATAGTTGCGGAAGGTGGCCAAATGGTGCGTGGCAAAGGTGTGACGCAATACGTCCGGTTGCCAACTCATGAAGCCGGCCTCCCGATGCAGGCGAGTCCAGAGGTGTCGCCAGTTCGGCGGACAGATCCGCTCGCTCTCGGGACGTCGGATGCGTTGCAGGATGCGTGCCAAGGGCGAGAAGATGGTGACGTGTCGTGCGCCGCCGGTCTTGCTGTGGTGCGGGGCAATGCAGATGACGCCGTCATCGAGCCGCACATCGCTCCAGCTCAACCGCTCCACTTCGTTCGGGCGCACGCCGGCGTAGAGCATGATGGCGGTCGCGGCGAGGCAGGCGCCGTTCTCGAAGGTTTCGGCGGTACTCATCAACTTCGCGATTTCCGCCTTGTTCAGGATGCTGATGCGTTTCTCCTCAAGTCTCTCCGGCTCCACCTTGCGCACCGGGTTCTCCGCGCACCATCCCCGCTTGCACGCCGTGGAGAAAATCCCACTGAGGATGAGTCTTGCCTTGTTTCGTTGCCGTGGCGTGTCGAAGGCCTCTTGGATATAGCCCCGACATTCCTCGGCGGAAATGCTGCGCATGCGACAATTCGCCAGACCCTTGCAACGTCTCATGAACCGCCTCGTGATGCTGCGAAAGTCGCACAACGTCCGTTTCCGTCGGTCCTTCCTCGCCTCCAATGCCTCTTCCACGGCTCGGGCAAAGGTGACCGTCTTTTCGCGTCGCCGCAGTTCTTCCTCCCCTGCCGCAATGCACGCCACGGCGCGCCTCACGCGCCCCCTCCCTGCTTCCAGCGCCCTCTTCGCCACCAACGCCGCTTCCAGCACATCCACCCCCGTTTGCCGCAGCACCTCCATCGCCGCCAGCTCCGTCTTTCTATCAGATTTCGTTTTCATATCGGTACGTATTTAGAATCCGTATGCAAGAAAAAATATGACAGTCCAACAACATTTACCAGACCTACCTTGAGAGGAAGCTTTCAATAAAGCGCGATAATCTGCAAAAGTCCATGATAGGCCTCACTTGTCAAAAACAAACTAACTCATAATCAACAAAAAGAATCGGAAATGGTACGAATTCTAAATTCGGTACACTGCGAGCTGAGCTTACGAACTAACGGGTAGCTACGAAAAAAGAACCATGAAAACAAGTATCTGGATTACGGGATTAATCATGTGGATGTGCAGTACCGCCCTGTATGGCACGACGGTTGAGGTAGAGGGGCGCGCCCCTGCAGACGAACCGATGGCACGTTCACAGGCACTGGCAGACGCCCTTCGGGAGGCTGTACGAACAGGTGCGGGCGTTGATTTGGTGAGCGAATCGCAGACGAAGAACTTCACGTTGGAATTTGATCGAATGTTCTCGCGTGCTCGCGGGTACGTCAAGAAGTATGAAATTATATCCACCGGCACCTCAGGAGACGGTTTTTATGTGGTTAAAGTCAAGGCGGATGTGGGCGAAGGGATGCCGGATACGAATGACAAGCTCACCCTGCAAATGATGGCTCGTGAGCACCAGGCGCCACGCGTGGCTATTCGCATCGACGAACAGATTGAGGAGGTAAAAAACGGTACATTGGCTTCTGACTGGTTACGTAACGAGGCAACCGAATGCGGTCTTCGTGTGGTAGAACTCGAGAGAACTCAGGGCGAGGGCGGTATGATGGCAAAACGTGCGCAGGCTCTTGGCCGCGGGCAAGAAGCTGCTCTGCGCGGGCAAGGAACGGTTTCCGGTTGCGATTACATCATTGAGGGTACTGTTGTAGGCGGTAGCACAGGCGAGCAATCTTTTTACGGTAGCAAGCCCGGTAAGAAGTTTTCCCTCGGACTCAACTTGAAGGTCGTGGATGCAGCTACGGGAGTGGTCATCCTGACGGAAAATGCCCCATCACGAGACATCCTTATTCGCCGGGTCACGTCCGATACGGCGGCAGCACGGGAAGCCGTCCGTCAGCTCTTGGAGGGAAGTCCGCGCGTGGCAGATTCGGATGCCGGCATGAAGCTCATCCGTCGCATCTTCGCCCACTGGGCGGCGGAAATGGACCTTGGCGCAATCTGCAAGCTCGAGTTCACCGGAATGGATCTTGCCACAGCTCAAAAACTGAAAGGAAAACTAACCTCTGTGCAGAATGTGGGTTCCGTCTGGATCCGTAGCGTAGATCCGGCAGGAGTCACTGTGGTGGACTGCGAGGCTCGTCTGCAACCACTGGAACTTGCAGCCATCATTGAATCATCTTTACCGGGCTTTAAGCTCGACCGATCGGAAAACCGTTACCTCTCTTTCCGCCCTTCGGACAAAACGGCAGCAGGAGAAAGCGCCGTCTCTCCCGCTCTCCTCTACGGCGGCATTGGCGGCGGTGTCGCGTTGGCGCTTGCCGCTGCATTCTTTTTCCTGAAATCCAAACACTAAATAAGCACCTATATGAAACATTTATACGTCACGCCAATCATTGCAGCAACTGCCTTTCTCGTCACCTCGTGTGGTACCCAGATCCAAATGACTGAGGCTGTCCCGGCAAAGCTCAATATGGCACGCGGATCCAAAGTGGCTATTGCCTACAAGGGATACCTCCCGGATAAGGTGGGCGATGAGCTTTTATCTTTGATGACAAAGGACGGCTACTATACCTTTGTCTCGGGAAATGCAGACTACACGATTTCTATTCAAGAACACTATGGAGTGGTGTCCACACCTAGCCAATACCAAGTGGACTTCTATGTACTGCAAGGAGACCGTGGTGCTGTCTTATACACGGGTAGGACGCCCGAGGAAACGAGGGTGGGGATTCCTGCGCGATTGGCAAGACGCATATATGAGACATTTGCTCCTCACGAGAAGAATCTGTACGTGCGCGTTCGAGGTTCAAAGGAGAATCCAAGTGTAGAATTGGGGGCCAAGGCATGCCAGGCGGGCAATTGGGAACAGGGAGAAGCCTACGCAAAACAAGCTCTTCAGCAAAAGCCCGATGATCCTGAAGCCTTGTTCCTCATGGGGGTCATTGAGCGTAGAAAAATGAATTATGCCCTGTCCACCGCCTACTTCGCAAGAGCGAATACGATAAAGTCTTCCGGTAAATACAAAGATGCTATTTCGAAAAACAAAGTCATGGAGCAAAATGACAAATACACCATGCAGCAACTCGCTGGTGAATAATCTTTCCAACTAATCTGACAACCATGAAAATTACACCCATATTCTACGCATTGGCCGGGCTTTCACTGCTCGGAGCAACCACGGCAACGGCAGCGCCGAAGCCGGTGATTAAGGCGGCAGCTGAAAACAAGCTGCCGGAGATTTGGCAAAATGTGCCGGCGGCTCAGAGACTCTCCCTTGTACGCGCAGCGGAGATGGATGCTCTGCGCATCCTGGCGGAGCGTATTGCCGGACTTTCGCTTGATGAGGAAAGTACTGTTCAGGATCTCGCTGCTATAAGTGACACAGTACGCGGCGAACTGGCAGCCGTGCTTCGCGGCGTGAAAACCACGGAAGGCCCGACCTACCACGATGACGGTCGCGTGGAGGTGGTGCGCGCCGTGAGGATCAATCAGCTAGTGCGTACGATCACGGAGAAAAAAGGCGGTTCTACGAAGGTGACCCTCGATAATCAGCAAGATACGCTGGATGCGCTGGGCAATGCCGCTATCCCCGGTTCCCTTGGGCAAAAGCGCATTCTTGCCAAGCGAGCGGCGGAGATGGATGTGTACCGCCGTCTTGCGGAGCGTGTAGCGGGAGTACAGATTGTCGGCGAGACCACACTGAAAGATTTTGTGGCGAGTGACGACAAGCTGCGCGCCTCGTTCAGTCACAC
>CANQAC010000003.1 GCA_947589345.1 uncultured Akkermansia sp. | reverse complement strand
CTGAGACTGAGGGCAACGTGGGATACAGATGTACTCGATGATATATTGTTTGGCAACGATTTGGGACATCAGTGACCATCTTGTTTCCTCCCTTAAAATGAATCCATTTTTCTAATGCGGTTGCCCTGCCGAGAGTACCAGGGCAAACGCATTAGAAAGTCGTGAAGTGGCGAAAACGCTCCGGTCAGGTGATTTCTTCGCTTCCAAGGATCAAAATTATGACAATGCTATGCCCCTCGGTGTGCGTACAATTAGCTGATTTCACAGCTTCCCCGAGATCCGTGAGTCGGGGGGAGATATGTACACCGTGAACAGTGTCAAAAACCGCAAGTTACCACCCGTAATCGCTCCTCCCGCGAGTTTTACCCCGTTGGAAGACTCTCAGTCCAATGAGATGAGTTCATACTTGCGCGAGCCGAGTCCCATTTGCTCGGCGTATTCGAGCTGATGAAGTCCGCCACGAGATTCAATACGCTCCCTGAGATCATGAAGCTCTGCCTCCGGCAATTTGTAGAGTAGGTCAATACTCGCCTGATCTACGGCCAGAATATCCGTGGACGCTACAATACCGATGTCGCTTGCGGTGGGTGGAGCCGCGTCCACTCCCATACAATCACAATCCACGGACATGTTGCGCATCACATTGATGAAGGTGATATGCTTGCCGAAATGATCCACCGTCGCTTTGGCCGATTCAACCATATTCTCCATGAAAGGTGCTTGACTGCTGGCCCAGGTATTTTCCGGGGTAGAACCATGTACCATCGCTTTGCCGATCTTACCATCCGCGCAGCCAATGGCAATATTTTTGATTGATCCGCCGAATCCGCCCATGGGATGCCCCTTGAAGTGAGTGAGTACCACCATGGAATCGTAGTTCAAAATATTCTTCCCCATACTCATTTCTTTGAAGTGCTTGCCGCCCTTCACCGGCAGCATCACTGTACCCTCCTCATCCATAATATCCACCGGGCAGAAAGTCCAACCGTTCACTTGGAGCGTTTCGCGGTGTTTTTCGGTGGTGTCGCGACCACCTTCGTAGAGCGTATTAGTTTCTACGAGTAAACTGTCGGGGATAGCCTCCTGCAGCGCCTTCACCATAGGTACGGGGATAATGTTGGGACCATGGGGCTCTCCTGAATGCCATTTAATGGCAACTTTCCCCTGAATATCGGCTTTCACGTGATTGTAGATTTTGAGCAAACCCACCGGGCTGATGTCCTTGGTAAAATATACCTTTGGCACCGGCGGTTCTTGGCTGGTTTCCTGTGGTTGGTCAGTATCTTGTCCTGACATACAAACACTAGCTCCTGCTGTCATGACGGTAAGAAGATTGAGGATCGTTTTCATGGTGGATGGGGTCGCAAACGCGGCTCGGCTCCCTTCTGCTCCAGACAGCTTATACTCCCAAAATCTGCTCCGTCAAGTACAAATTGTATCAATCAATGACAAATTACGTACTGGGGGCGTCAGAATGATCTCAATCCGTCGTAATTACGAATGATTCTCCCTGTTTGCTGAACTTGGCCGGCTTACCAGCAACGGTGATCTGTACATCAGGCTGCGGGGATGATAAAATCCATTGAACACGTGTTGGTCCTGCAAGGTGTAGCTGGAGAGCAGATCCTTGCTCTGCCTGCACATTGATCAAAGCATCACCAGCCAGGCTCACAGGGGTAGCTGCTGAACCGATGATGAGGGAACGCCCCTTTGTCAACCTCCAGGATTGGTCGGCAGTGATCTCCACCGGCAACTGCAGGGAAAGGTCACCTTGTTCGAGTTTGATGCCTTTTGCACCGATGCTTACGCGGGCTTTACCGGTATTCTCAGCGTAAAGGAGAATCTTCTCGCTGAAGGGATCATCCACCATAATTCCGGCTACGGATAAGACCTTATCGACTTTTTCTCTCGGCACATTGGCAGCAGAGGCATCCCATGTGGCGGTCAGTTGTGCCGAGGGCCTTTTACCGCCCCACCATGCGGCAGGTGAATCCAGAGCAGCGTGAGGGTCATCGTTTCTGGTAGGCGAGAATGGCAATTTCTCCAGCGTGGCCACTTCATACGCGTAGCGTGCACCAATCGTCAGTTGGGATTTACCATCGTAGTGAACTCCCAAGGTATCTCCTGCGGTGATTTTGGTGAGGTCTCGGGTGCGCACCCAACCCACATTCTTCTTCTTGCGGGCCATGTCACCGAGCAACTTGGCCGTGGTGTCGCCCGCAGCATTTTGTTTCTCCTTGCCGGCCCACGTGGCGCATTCTCCTACCACTGCAAACTTCAGTGTTCCCTTCTTGGTTTCCTTGCCCACGCGTGTGAGCAAGTCAAGAAAGCGAGAGGGAGCTTCGGTGATCTCCTCCTCCGTGTGGTTGGATTCTCCCTGCAAGTAAAGTAAGGCATGAACTTGAGCGTGTTCTCTCAGCGCAGACATGGCAGCTCGTACCGTGCCGGACAAGGACCTAAAGCCAGGGGCGTTCGGCAGCCAGCAGCTGTTGCTCCCACCATCCAGAGACGCTTTGATGACGGCCACCTTGTCCCCATTGGTCGTATGCCATTTGTGCCGCTGCATCATAGAGCAAAAGCCGTATTCCGGCCCCATGCAGAGAGATCCGGCAAGCCTTGGCAGTTGCGGAGCCACAGTAGACCAACTTGGACTCTTCTCGAACCTCTCTCCGGTATCACGGACCATGTTGCCGTTCCAGAGCAGCCCATTGCTTTTGTAACGCTCCAGCTGCTCAGGGGTAGCCGGCGTCCCTTTCACCGCCCCCAGCGAGTTGGACTGCCCAGTGAGTATATACACATGATTCGTCTGTGCCTGTGCAAAAAATGCCATTAGCAAAGCCATCACACTTCCCGCACAGGTACACGTTCTCATCTTTCCCATTGTCCACTTTCTGGTACCTTTTTCAAGAAACAGCCGCGATGCTTACTTATTGCGCTGGAGGTGCCTCAGGTTTCTTCTCCGGAACCATCGTGATGGTATAGCTATCTCCTTTAGCTTTTGTAAATCGTGCAGGTTTGCCATTTACCATGATTGTCATTTTTGGCTGCTGAAGGGGAAGCTTCCAAGTGACCGTGGGGAGAGCTGTAAGGTAGAGTTCCAGTGCTGTGTCATTTACGGCCTCCAAAGTAATACAGTCCTTGCCGGTGATGGTGACAGGCTTGTCTTTGGATCCCACCGAGATGGTGCAATTAGTCTTGCAATCCCACGTTTGAGCAACACTCGCATCGAGAGGAATCATAGTGATGGCATAGCTGTCGCCTTCAGTTTTTGTAAATTGCGCAGGTTTGCCATCTACCATAATTCTCGTTTTGAGCTGCTGAATAGGCAGTTTCCAAGTGACCTCGGGGAGAGCCGTGAGGTAGAGTTCCAGTGCTGTGTTGTTCATGGCTTCCAAGGTAATGTTCGCATTACCAGTGATGGCGACCGGCTTGTCCTTGGAACCCACTGAGATGGTGCAATTGGTCTTGAAGTCCCACGTTTGAGCAACGCTCACATCGAGAGGAACTTCAAAAGTAATACTCCCATCCTTGACGCTGATGCCTTTACCACCCACGATAAGTTTAGGAGTCTCCTTTTCATTCTTAGGTTGAATGAGAACTGTGTTCGTATACGGGTCCTCCACGACAAGACCTCCCACATTCCAATCAGCCGAAAGTTTCTCGACTGTGTTGGCTGCAGAAATATCCCATAACGCCACTCCGTCCGCTTGTGGCATCTTGCCGGCCCACCATGCTGCCGGCGTGTTCAACGAGGCCTCAGGTGCATCATTACGAGCGGAAGGAAGAGGAAGACCTTCCAGCTGGGCAACAGCATATGCATATCGCGCACCGATGGCAAGCTGCGACTTACCATCGTACCTGTTGGTGTTTCCGATGCACTTCAAATCGCGGGTGCGCACCCAGCCCATGGTCTTCTTTTTCTTTTGCACAAAATCGTGCATCAGTTTTACCACCGTCTTCCCATCTTTATCAAAATCGCCTTCCTTTTGGGTTGAATTCTCACCCACAACCACTAATTTGGGCATCCCTTTTTTCAGCCATTTGGGTACCACTTTTTTAGGCGCATTGGGATCCTCGGCCGGGGGATTCTCTCCGGCCTTCAGAGGGGGCGCACCATTGCGCATGTCCTTGTTCATGCGCGAGAGCATATCCTGAAACTGTTGCACGACAACAGGAATCTGTCCCTCTTGCTCTTCTTCTCCATGCATCCATAAAAAAGCGCGGAAGATTGAACGCCCTTTCAGATCCTCATGTCCCATGGCGGCAACCATGCTACGGATGAAGTTGTTGTACCCGTCGGCATCTTTTTTCCAGCAATCCATGCTGCCAACTATACCGCCCTTGATGATACGGATAACCTCACCTTGACCGCTATGCCACTTGCGGCGCTGCATCATGTTGGAAAAGCCATATTCCGGCCCCATGCTGAGTACCTGAACACTTGTCTTAGAAGCTTCTTTCTGTTCAGGCAATTGGGGCGCCACAACCTTCCATTTCGTGTTGGGTTCTGCGAGTGCACCAGTGTTAAGCATATTGCCATTCCATAGGTAGTGATAGCTCTTGTAGTTGGTAATCTGCTCCGGTGTGAGTGGCGCATCTCCTACCGGCCCCAGAGCGTTGGCGCCACCGGCCAGCAGGTAGATGTAGTTCGTCTCCTTCACGGCGCTGACCGAGCAGACGGCCCCGGTTAACCACGTGCAGAGTATTCCGATTCGGATGAGTTTATTTTTCATTTTAGGATGAGTTCGTTGATGAATTGAGAAGGTTGCTGGGGGACAGTGAGGCGGAGAGACTCCTCGCCGGGCGGTAAGCTAAAGTGATGCAGGTGGGGTGAAGACGATACCTCCTGAGCTCCAAGGATGTTGCAAGAGGCTGTACCCACGACAATGGCCTCGCTCACACCCGGCGGGCGCGGCAGGATGATTTGTAACTCCTTTTCTCCACAACTGATGCCTGTTGTTAAATCTTGGTCTGTAAGCAGTTGAACGGCAGATTCTCCTTCACCGACGGCATAGCCGAGTCGGAAGCGAGTGAGACGAATCGAGCGGGCTGCATGTCCGGCGTTGGTGAGCCTCATGGCTCTCACGGGTTGTTGTGTGGGATTCTTGATAAAGATGACTCCTTGATCCGCTTTCCCACACACCGGCACTTTTTTACCGTCCTCAGTGGTTAACTCAACAGATGCCCAGCTGTCGATTTCATCATTCTCGAGATTAATTTCCACGTAAAGAGGATCTACTAATGCCGGCACCTGCAGGTCGATGAATTCCTCAGGCTGCAGCGTTAGCACTTCCATCATGCGTGCTATACCCACGGAGTCCTGATACTCGACTGCTCGTAGCATCGGTCTCTCGCGCATGTTGCTCACCGCATAGGCGGTCGGCATTCGATTCACTGAAAACTCATAGATGGAAACCCAATTATGGTTAGCTTGTGTAATACGGAAGCGCAACATACGTGCCCGCACCGGGTGTTCTCCCAGATTTATCGTTGCTGCCGGTCCGTTTACTTCGACTCCGACCGGCATCCATTTCTCTCCATCATCAGATACTTCAAACTGTCCGCATGGCACGTAGTCATTCGCTCGTTCCCCGCCCATGAGTATGTTCGCACGATGTATGTCCACAGGGTCGCCGAAATCCAGGCAGAACCAATCTCCCACTTGTTGTTGTTTCTCGCTTGACCAGAATGTGTGCGGGTTCCCATCGCGCAAAGCGTGCGCCGCCTTGTCTGCATTGCCGCAGGATGTGCTGAAGGTAGGGAATACATGGCTACGACCGGCCATGAGTGCATAGATCGAGCTGTTCGCATATGACAGCGTCTTGCGTAGCGCTGGTGTCATGGCGTGCATGGATACTTCCACATCATTGGTAGGAATGATGCGGTGACCGTCCCAACCGACGCGCTCCGTAGTGCTCATAGTATTCAGGATATCTACTCCGGCAAGGAAAAGTGGCAACTTTTTCTCAGGATCGCTTTCCAGCAATGCTCCTGTGGCGTAGCCGCCAGCCTGACCAAGCAGCTCGAACTGCCGTAACCATGGCGCAATCTCTCGACTCAAAGCGTCTCCGCTTTTCTGCAATGTTTGCCCAGCTTGCTGTATGCGTGAAAATTCTTTTTGCAGCTCCCGCGCGGCGCGCTCATTAGGCTGCTCAATATCCAAACTGTGCATCAGCTCATTGACCACCCCCGCCACACGCGTCGATTCTTCGCGTTCATAACCATGGTTATTGGGGAGCAGACTGGAATTATGCTCGCAGAATATCTGCATTGCTTCCCGTTGCGCGGGATACAGGCGTGCTATACCTTGCTCCCACGTGCGTATGGAATCAAATCGTGCTATGTTCCACGTGTAGTTGGCAACACCGAAGAGTGCCACCTTCCCGGCCTCGGCTTCCTCCATGGGATTGGCCACGAACCCGCTCATCTGTTCCTTCATCTCTTCCTCCGTTCCCAGTCCATACGCTCTGCCCATGGAAAGCCGATTCGGCTTAAAATCATTGCATGGCCAGTTCCACCAGATAAAGGAGGGACGACCCAAATGGCGACTGACCCAGCGCTGCCCTTCCAGTGTGATGTCGTGTACCACTGTGTCTCCTGTCCACATCACACAAGTCGTGGGGTCCAGTCCCTTGCCGAGAGTCTGCAGATCTTCGGGAGTAGCCCAGCTGCGGTTGTATCCAGTGGGACACATGATGAGCGTCTGATTCACATCCGGGTGCTTGCGCAAAAACTGCTCGGTGAGATAATTGGAAAGTTGTACTTGCCGCTCGGCTCGGCTAATTTCTCCGCTGGTGTCGTCAATAAGCAACCCGAAGTTGCGCACTCCCAATTCATACATGGCTTCCAATTTGCGACACAGAGCATCAAGTTGCTGACGCCCACCATCCACCTCCCACCGCACGGTATTAGCCGGGTGTACTGCCCACACAAATCGCACGTGATTTTTTCGTGCATACTGCACCAGTTGGCGTAACTCCTGCGCCTTCTCCGGTGAATATGGCTCATAACAGCCGCGGCCGTGGTGATACGGGTCATCCTTGGGTGCGTAGATGTAGACGTTCATTTTGTTGCGCCCCATGAACTCAAAGATTGATTGTCGCGCCTCCGCGCTCCATGGTATGCCGTAATATCCTTCCACCACGCCGCGGTATGTCAGATCCGGCCAATCAATTATTACGCCGGTGGTAAGGTCTCCCAGTTTAGCAACTTGTTCCGTATTCAGTTCAGGGAAGGGATCACGCTGAGCGTTATCAGATCCCGGCACCCCTTGCATAAGCTGGCTGATGGTTTGCTTGGCGTAGTAGAGCCCCTGCTCATCATTCGCCCAAACCTCTGCCCGTCCGGTAGTGATGCGGATTGCGTAAGCCCCTTCTTTTCCCGCGGGCAACGCTTCCCACATCCCTTCCTTGCTTTGCTCGCAGCGCAGCTGTTCCACATACTCCTTGACCCGCGTTGTTTGCCCGCTCAACTCACAGCTCTGCACACATGGATACACCACACTATCACTGGCTGACACCATAACTGTCGTACCGAAAATAATCATGGAGATGTAACGCAGGAAGTACATCGTTTCAACACGCCATAAGGGCAGTATAGAGTTCCTTCGGGCTGTTTGCTGAAATATCCGGAGCCATGGCTCGGCAATCCGCTACGTATTTTTGTGACCCGGGTGCCCATGCAGCATGGGCAACACGCACTCCTGCCAGTCGCCCCTGTTCCACGTCACTCGGCATGTCCCCAACGTAAATCATTTCATCTGCTTTCAGTCCCGTCTGCTGAGTATACTCCAGCATTCGTCGTGCTTTGACGTTGCAGTAGGGGTCGCCATACAGGCATATCTCAAACATCGGGGTCAACGCGTAGCGGCGCAGTGTAGGTAACGCCGTGTACGGTTCTTTCCCGGTGATTACAGCAAGCCTCAGCCCACGCGCTGCCAGACGTCTTAATAGCTCGCGTACACCGGGGAATGGTTCCGGGGCGTACTGTTCGTGCATTTCGTCATAGATTTTCGCAAATTCCTCTATCGGCAATTTTGGATCCTCCGGTGACATTCCCAACAGTTGTCCCAAAACTCCGCGATCACTCACTCCAAAAAAACGTTCTACCTCCTCTGCCTCCGGTTCCTTACCTGTCACTTCTCGAACACAACGTCTGTAGCTCTCCACACACAGGGTGAGCGTATCACCGAGCGTCCCATCCATATCGAATATCACCGCCTTGAGCATAGCTTGTCCACCTCATCAAGAGCTTGACTCATTCTACCATATCACATCACGCATAGCAATCTCAAAAATCTTGTCTGTTCGCTGATTAATTCCCTTGTCAGAGTCCGCACCCTCAGTTTCGACGGTTTCTCCCCCGAGCTTCTGGCAGTTCACACACCCTTCGACGGTTCACCGAGCGCCGCTGAGATGTCAGGCAAATGCTGCTTGCCAAGGGTGCGTAATTTTGGTATCCTCATGCGCGATGAACGGGTATGTGACTCAGACTCTGGCTGCGGCAGTCGGCCTGGTGTTTCTCTGTTCGTGCCACGATCGCTCTCGTGAGCTGCAAGCTGATGAAGCTGCCCGTATCCTACGCGAAATCAGCTCCCGGGAGATTCCCGCTCTTTTGCAAGGGGAGCAGCTGGAACCCGAATACGCTCAACTCTTCCAGAAAACCATCAGCGATTTTCTGAAAACAGGCAACGCACAATCCGTCGTGCATGATGAGTCGATGGACATCCTTCTCTTGGCATGTCTCTTCAAAAAACCGCTCCTTGTGCATTACTTGCTTGAAAAGGAAGCCGATCCTAACCGACGCGGCCCGGAGAGCCTCTTGCTGGCCATGGATACTACTTTGTTGCCCGACACTGATTCAGGTGTGATCATATCCATCGTGGATGATTTGCTGGCACATGGAGCCCGGTTCCAAAATCAGGGCGTCCGGGAAAATGATTTTTTGACGAAAGCCGCTTATGTTTGCGGTCGAGAAGAAGTCATCCTGCACCTGCTTGAGAAAGGTGCTCAACCGGATCAAGAAAGCGGTCTGCCAGCAGCACTTCATGGATGGCCGCGGTTACTTAAAGCTCTTTTGGATAGCGGTGTGCCGAAAGACAATTTGATTCATGCGGTTGCCGTGGGTAGCTGTCGCTTCAGCGGACAGCACCTGCAGTGCCTTCAACTACTTTTGCAACGTGGCGCCACCGTGAATGACCTGCAAAACGGCATTCCCGGCTGCACTCCACTTTTTCGCTTGGCAGAGGAGCTGTCTGAACTTCCTGTCGATCTGCCGGTTGTTCCTGCTGCGCTTGACATGCTCGAAAGGCTCTTGCAGGAAGGCGCCAATCCATCCTTGCGGTGCGCAACTTCCGGGAGTGAAAATATGCCAGGTCTCTGTCCTTTCGACCTGCTGTGTCTGCAGCCCGAACTGCAAAAGCTACTCCATGAACGCGGTATCGACATCACTCCGCCACCGCTCACCTTCGGGGAAAAATCTTCTACATTGTTAGCGGATGTGTGCCGGGCTTCTCTGGTTCCTCGTGACCCGGCAACTCTCGCTCCCTTTTTCGACCGGATTGCTTCCGTCCTTTCCGCCTCGCCTGATCTGGTACAGCAGGATATTTTCCCGCAGGCCGTCGAAGCAGCAGTCTCGTTGCTGGCGCGTATTGACGCTCTGAAAGCCGCTGACACTATCGTGGCAATGCCTGCGTGGCAACAGCCGTTCACCATCGACTTTGCGGATACGCTGCTTCACCCGACTCTTTCCGCACTTACGCAATCAAACATCGCACTGCCGGCAGACTTTTTATCCAGAGTGGCAGAAAAAGCTTTCTCAGCCGGGCTTGAGGAGGAGGCGTCCTCCCTCGTAGAACTTCTCGGCCGCACTCCGGATGCGCGGGAGTTTATCTCGCGATATATGAATGATAAACGTTTGCCCTTGAGAGCCGGTGGGTATGCTGCCAAACTCGCCGTCCTCAATCTGCCGGCGGTGTGTAATAATGGCGTCGTGGAATGGTTGCTGGAACAAGGTCGTGAACCGGATTCTGACTTCCTGCGCCATGCGATTCTTCTCACTTCATGGGAAAAACTTTGGTTTGGCAGCATGACTGAAGAGGAGCAGAACCGTCTCATCAGCTCTTTGCGGCACCTCGGTGCTTCCCATGCAGCTGACGTGTACGCTGAAATCGCCGCCCATCTTGATGATGCCGCCTCTCTTGATTCCATCATGTCGCGCGAGCAAAAATCCGGGTGGATGTACGAACTACGCATTGTTATTGCCCGCTATTTCTTGCAACACCGCGCTGATTTCGCTCCCAAGTCCTCATGAAACTCCCTCTCATTGCATGCCAGCATATCTGGCATATTACATGCTGTCTGCTGGCTTTGCTGGCCAGCTTGCCTCTGCTCTGGCCCCGCATGCTCCCACATGCCTGGCGCGCTTCAGCTCCGGAGTACGCCGGTGATGCAATCATGGCAGCCATTCTGGTATCGCTCACAGTTCTGGGCATTGCTTCTCTCTTTATGCTCCTGCGCCTGCGCAACCTGCGCACGCTGCTCCAATGCGCTATTTGGGCATTTGAATGGCTCCTTACCGGCGCTATCTTTGCCGTGCTGGCCTACTTTGCCAATGTGCCGCCGCCTCCCGCCATGCAGGAGCCTCATGTTACTCCGCAATCAAAGCCTCCAGTCTTTCCTCCTTCGGATATAATCGAAGGTCCGCATGCTCTCGCCATCCCCATTGTTCCGGACTCTCCCGCCTCCGCGACGCTCCAGTCTGCTCCCCATCTTGTCGAGCTGGAGGCTCGGCTCCCTGATCTCCTGCGTGCCTATGTTTCACAGTCCCCGCGCTGGGCTGCCTCGCTCTCTGACCAGAACTTTTATACCAAACCTTGGCATGTCGTCATGATACTGCAGGACCAGGATTCAGGCCCGGGTTTTGTTCATGTCGCCTTCATGCATCTGGTGGATGGTGAGCAGCTGCCTGCCGGGTACGCCGTGGTGAAGGGTGGCTCTCCTTTTCCTGAACTCTCCGAATCCGGTAAACAGTTTCCCGATTTGGCTCTGGACCTGGATGGTTCGCACTACCTTCTCCTAGCTTGGCGCGGTCCCGATGATTCCCCCCATGCACGTGGAGCCATAAACGCCGCAATACGCGCGGTGGACGAGATGGTGCGACCTCTCGCAGAAAATCCAACGCAGGCCACTTTGTCTCACCTTATCTCCGGAAGTACTCACGCTCAATTCACCGCGGACTCCCCTTCGGCGCCGGATATTCTTCTCTCTGAGCCGTACGCACAAAGCGGCTGTTATCAAGCCCAAATTCTTGCCAATCCCGGCGAGAAAGGCTATCTGATCCTTCGTCTTGTGGACAATCACTCGCGAGAAACTCTGCTCAACTTTGAAATCCCGGCTCACCATTCACACAATCCGGATGAATTGTTCATCCACAACATACCCGGCGATATCCCAAGTCACCTTCGCCATACTGTCCTCTTTGACGTTGTCCCTCCGAAAGCCCCGCTTTTTATCATCCGCCAAGATTCCGATCAGCGTGCGAGGGAGGTCGTGTTTGAACTCTATTTCCGCCCTGCCGGCAAGGAGTACTCTTACCCCATTCTTTCAAAAATATACAGTGTCCATCTCCACAACGAGTAATCTAGCGGCTTGCTTTTTGTCCCCTTGTATTGTACAATGCGCCACGCGCCATCGTGGCGGAATCGGTAGACGCAGGAGACTTAAAATCTCCCGGCTTTCGGGCTGTACGGGTTCGAGTCCCGTCGATGGTATTGAGCTAGGTATGTTTAGGAAACGTATCTAGCTCTTTTTTATTGATTTGGGGCGGGGGTATTTAATAAACGGCGCATGACGCACGAGAATGGCACGAGCTGTCTAGTAAGCGATGTGATTGTTTGTAGGGATGGGAAGAGTCCGTATTGGATGGGGCAGTGGACGGATGTCAAAAAGAGGGGCGGCTCTGTTCAGAGCCGCCCCTCTTTGAGCATCCCCACGCGGATTCGAACCGCGGTTCTATGACTGAGAATCATATGTCCTAACCCCTAGACGATGGGGACAAATGCTTCACTCTCGCCGTCAGCGCAACTTCAAACTGCGTCTGCACAAAAGCAGGCGCAGTATAGCATACCCTTTGGTGTTGTCAAGCACAATTTTGAATCCCTCGGCGTTTGCTGACTTCAATTCGATTGCCTGACGTTCGTTGACTGCTTCATTGACACGGTGACGAAAATCAGCTAGAATGACGTGCGTATGAACAGACTTGCAGGAAAAACTGCTGTGGTGACCGGAGCCGGTCGCGGTATTGGATACGCTATTGCTCACCGCTTTGCGCAGGAGGGAGCCAAAGTCGTCCTCATCTCGCGCAATCCCGCCTCATGCGAGGGAGCTGCGGCCAAAATCAACGAGGAGATTCCCGGGAGTTGTCAGGCCTTTCCTTGTGATGTAGCAGATGCGCAAGCCGTTGATTCCTGCGTGAAAGCTATCTTGACGCAGTTCCCGGTGATCGATATTCTGGTCAACAATGCCGGCATTACCAGGGATGGGCTGCTTATGCGCATGAAGGAAGAGGATTGGGATGCTGTGATGGCCACAAACCTCAAGAGCGCTTTCCTTTTTGTGAAGGCCCTGCAGCGTGTCCTCATGAAGAGCCCAGCCGGGCGCATCATTAACATGAGTTCTATTGTTGGTGTATCCGGCAATGTCGGTCAGGCGAATTACGCTGCCTCCAAAGCCGGTGTCATCGGGTTTACCAAATCAGTGGCGCAGGAACTCGCATCCCGCAGGGTGACCTGCAATGCAATTGCTCCGGGTTTTATCGCTACTGAAATGACGGATGCCATTCCTGAAAAAGCTCGCGAGGCTCTGCTGACCCGCATTCCGCTGGGTGATATGGGTAAGCCGGAAGACATCGCCAACTGCGCACTTTTCCTCGCTTCTGATGAAGCTCGCTACGTCACCGGCCAGGTGCTGGTCTGCGATGGTGGCATGTGCATGTGACCCGCTTGAGAGCCGCAAAACTGATGAGCAGGATAGCGCAGAGGCTTTTGGCGGCTTGGATGGCGCTGACGGTGACGGCTTGCCAGCAGCACTATGCTGCTCAACCGCCCTACCGCGGGTATAAGATGGCTCCGTACACACTCAAGGGAATGCGCTTTGTGCCCATGAATGTGGATCAGGCCCTGCGTTACAGTGCGGTGGGTATCGCCTCCCACTACGAAGCTAATGGGGCGTGTGGCGCTATCGGGGAACGTTTGTACCGCAATCAGTACTACGCCGCACACCGAACTTTGCCTCTGCCTTGCACAGCGCGCATCACAAACCTTGAAAATGGACAGAGCTGTACGGTGCGCGTAGCGGATCGAGGCCCATACATCGCAGGTCGGCTCATTGATGTCAGCACGGCTGTGGCGCATAAGTTGCGCTTCCATCACAACGGACTGGCTCGGGTGCGCATAGACGTGCTTTCTGTGGGGGACGGCCCCTACAAACGCACACGTCCGCGTTGAACGAGATCACCGGCTGCTACTTGCCCGCTCCTATATCCCTGCGCAACGAACAGAGTAGTGCCACTGCCTTGGGAAAATTCTCGGGCTGGTCATCCGACTCCGCGTACAACCTGTCCGCCGGGATGCGCGCATATCGTTCCGAGGCTTTGGGATGGGAAAGTTCTCGTACCCCGACAGAAAAGATTGCACCAAGCGCAAGGAAATCCCGAGCGAGTTCGTGCGCGCCATTCCATGCGTGCAGCAGCACACGCGGCAGGGTCCCCTTTTTCTCCCGGTTTCTGAGCCGTTCCAGCAGTAATCCCCAAGCTCCGGCGCCGTGCAAGTGCGCCATGCGCTCATGGCGGAATGCCGCCCCAAGATGCACCTGCAGCAGGACTTCCTGCGCACCCAACGACTCGCGGTAGCGCGCGGTGGCATCCAGCCCGCTTTCACCGACCTGAGCCTTGGGGTAGCGACTCAGGTACTCATCTAGGTCATAGGCGGTCTGTGCAACGGGAGCATCCTTAGCGTGCCAAGGATGCACCCCGAAGCAAGGGATCATCGGCGGGCAAGCCGCTGCTACACGATCCCAATCTTCGCGGCACACCGCGCACAAGTAACCACCTTGTGAGCCGACATGGTGCGTGTGGTAATCCATCATGATCCAGGAATCCGTCCTTCCTTTCTGAAGCTGTAGTAGGGGAGCCTTTCCTCGTTCCTGCTCTCTGTCCCGATGATCACGTGATCTTCCACCGGAATGAGCAATGTTTGCCCCGCCTGCACCAGTCTTTGTGTAAGTTCGATATCCTGTGCGCTTGGCGTAGGGTTGCCGCTGGGGTGATTATGCACCAGAATGATGCAAACAGCGCTGTGGCGAATCGGATCACGGAACACATCCCGCGGATGCAGGATGACTCGCGAGAGGGTACCAATTGCTATGTGCGCCCGGTGGATTACCTCATGACGGACATTGAGTGACAGCACGCAAAAATGCTCCTGAGCTTCATAACGCAATTCTTCAGCCATCAGCTTGTATACGTCATCAGGCGTGGCAAGGCGTTTGAGTTCCGGCGCCTCTTGCACAGCGCGTTTTCCCAATTCGAACACGGCTGCGAGGGTGGCTGCCTTTGCCGGGCCTATTCCCTTCACCAGATCCATAATTTCCGAGGCCTCCAATTTGCCCAGCGCAGTGAGCGAACCGGCGCGGCGTTTCAACTTTTCCGCCAGTTCCAGCACATTGCACCCGTGAATTCCCGTACGTAAAAATATCGCAAGCAGCTCCTCATCAGTGAGGACCTTGCGGCCACGCCCCATGAGCTTTTCACGCGGCATTTCATCCGCAGTAACAGCCCGGTGCAGCGGCATGCTCCGGTTATCTTCAGGAGAGGCATCAGGAGTGGCTCTTCGTTCGGACATCAGCGCAGATCTATCATATCCCGCGTGATGTAGAGCGCCTCGCGCAACACGGGATCCAAGTCAGAGGGGTAGTCAAGGTTATCCTCCAATTCTTCCTCCGGATCCTTGGCTTCGCGCATGAAATTGTCTTTATCTTCCTTTGTTGCCAAGGGGAGTTCTCCCTTGTCCAGATCCGTGAGCTTGAGGCGGTAGATGGTCAATTTAGAGGCGTCATCTTTGCTCATGGCTTCGTAGCGCTGCTTACGAGTTGCATCGCTCTTCTTCTTGAAGTCGCGCAACTCGGCAATTTGAGCTTGTCGCTTCTCTTTGTTGAGCGAATAGGAATTCTCTTTAATGATGCGGCGGCGGTAGTTGGCGTACCACACGTTGTTCTGCAAATCTTCGTCCTTTGCCACACGCGCCGCGCTCAATTCTCGCAACCTTGGCAGGATAGCGCTTGTGTGTGTGCCGCACACGTAGCCCCCCGCTTTTGCAATCGCGTCGTACGGCATGGCATGGTCCATTTCCGCCTCACCTATCTGCATGCCCGAGGTCACCGTTGGCAATTCAATATCGCTGCTCACTCCTTTCAGTTGGGTAGATGCCCCGTTGATACGATAAAACTTCTGCACGGTCACCTTGATCAGGCCGCACCCCTCCCGCGCTGAAAAGAAAGGCATATAATCCGCCAGGCTTCGCGGAACCTGCACGGTTCCTTTACCGAAAGTGGTGTCATCACCCACAATCACGGCGCGTCCGTAGTCTTTCATAGCCCCGGCAAAAATCTCGGAAGCGGAAGCGCTCGCCTTGCTGGTGAGTACCACCAAATCACCGTGGAAAATGGGTTTGCCGCTCACAGTCAGACGTTCCACCTGCCCCCGCGCATCCTTCACTTGCACCACCGGGCCGGCGCCGGTGAAGAAGCCGACCATTTTGCGCACCTCTTCCAGTGAGCCGCCACCATTGGTACGCAGATCGAGTACCAACCCCTGCACCTTCTCGCGCACCATGCGAGCAAGAATTCGTCGCACGTCGGTGGCGCAATGTACATTCCCTCCATCGATATCCACATAGAAGGAAGGCAGTGTGAGAATGCCCAGACGATAGGTGCGCACCTCCCCCTGCGGCCCCTGTTCATGTAAATCCACGATACGCGCTCCGGCCAGAGATTCTGACATGGGCACCTCATCACGCACGATGGTAATGATGCGTTCATCCCCGCTCTCCGCGCTCTGCACACGCAACCTCACCGGCACATCCTTTTTGCCCCGAATGAGGTTCACCACCTTATCGATGCTCATGAAAAGAATATCCGTCCAGTTTCCGTCCCCGTTTGTATCAACGGCCACCACGTGATCCCCCAGTTTAAGCTGTCCGTTTTTATCTGCCGGTCCCCCTTTGACAATGCCTTCTATTTTCGTGGAGCCGTCATCATCTTCTCGCAGCTGGGCTCCTATGCCCACCAGAGAGGCCTTGATCATGTCCTTAAATTGTTTCTCTTCGCGCGCCCCCATGTAATCGCTATGGGGATCATACACGTGCGCCACGGCGTTGAGCAAGTGGGTCACCATATCTTCCTCATCCGCCTCTTGCACTTCCATGCGCACCCGCTTCAGTCGAGCCAATATCTTAGCGGTCGGGGAGGGTTCCTTTGCATTGGGATCCGGCTTCCCTTTCTCTGCCGCCAAACGGGCTACATTCTCGCGTCGGCACACCTCGGAAAGCAGCATGTCTTCCACCTGGCAGCGCCACACCTGATCCAGCTCAGCGTCATCTTTTGCTCTTGGAAGCTTGCGTCGTGTGCGCGGCACCACGCGGTCGCTATCGAACTTCGGCGGATTCTTTTCATACTCGTGCAGGATAGCCTCTGCCTGCGCTATGTGGCGCAACGCTCGCTCTGCGTACATGCCATACAACTCCTGCGCCAGATTTGACGTTTCTCGATTCAACAGATAATCTCCAAAGGAATCCCCGTATTTTTTGTGCAGAGCATTCACATCCTCCTGCGTAAAGTAGAGGTGCTGCGGGTCAATGGATTGAAGGTAGCAATCCAAAAACTTAGCGTAGAGTGATGCTGAAAAACGCTCCCGCGAAAAATGAGAGTTTTGCAACACCTCCGAAAACTGTCTGCCTATCGTGTTGTAATCGGGCGCAGCAGGTGCGGCGCAACTGCTCGCCATGAACACCAAGGCGATATAACCTAGTCCGCGTGTCGTTTTCTGTGTGATCCAGTTCATATTTTCCCCGCGTTTTTCATGCTTTTCTCCTGCAGGCTGAATCATCAACCGCAGAAAATGCACTCACCTATTATACACCTCCTATTCCCGCAGTCTATCGAATTTTTGCGATAATGACAAAACAATTTTACCAAGGTGTTGCTCATTTCTGTCCAGCGTGCTCGTGCAGCCGGATAGCTGTCGGCTGCGATCAGGTTCCTCCGTCCGGCAATATCCGATGAGTCATATCTATATGCCCTTTGCGGCGCGTGTCGCCTTGAATACCGTACTTGCGGATTTCGTTGCCTTGCCGATTCTTCCCGTTGATTCTGTGTGAATACGCGCATGTTATTCGGTAAGATATTGTTTTTTGGAAAATCTTCCTGAGTTCACTTACACGACGGAAATGACGTGGGGAAGAGGGTTTTCGAGCAAAGTCAAACTCCGTGCCGATTTCATGCCTCCTAAAGCAATACTTCTCAAGAAAGAGGGCAGAAATTAATTTCTGACACACCTAAAAAGAGTATGAAAATAAGGCCAACCGTATTTCTCCCTGTAGCTGTAAAAGATTGATAAACATGTGATGGTACGCCCCAGTAGCATGCTAATTGAACGGCGTAGTAAGAAGTATGGAGGTACTGCGTCCGCGCGCGGGTGGAATCTGACGTAGAGTGGAGCAAAGCCGTCATGTTCGACCGGCGATTCATCGTCTTCATGATTGTGTCCTGATTGGTCGTGCTGCGGTTGATCCAGGATGGGATTGATCAAGCACGCGAGAAAAAAGAGCCGCTCCAAAATGCGGTGATAGAACAAAGTCTGCCGGAGGCAGTCCCTGTTCAATCTCCGTGAGGTGATTGGTTGCGATGGTGCATGACATCATGTAAAAAAATACTTGTATTCTCGATATTTTTGTGATATATGTTCCCCTGTCGAGCGTGACTCAAATTATGCA
The DNA here is from genome assembly GCA_947589345.1 of uncultured Akkermansia sp. GTDB lineage: Bacteria > Verrucomicrobiota > Verrucomicrobiia > Verrucomicrobiales > Akkermansiaceae > Akkermansia. Next base: position 68,373 of record CANQAC010000003.1, on the reverse strand, counting down.
ACGCGTTAAGAATCAATCCCCCCCCCCCGCGAGGAGTAAGAGGTGGACTCAACATCCTGAGGGATGAGTTGAGGGGAATTTTTGCTGCTAGTCAGAATCAAGAGGCAGGGAAGCCGAGCGTCGGACGTTTGGATTCTACCTTGAGGGAGGGGTATTGGAGGGAGGTTTGCGACCGCGGGAAGCGAATAACGCAGTATTTGAATCGTTGGACTTTGGCAGCAGCGTATGTTCACGAAGAGCCGGAGAGCGTACGCCTCTTCGCGCTTGAGGGAGATTGTCCGTTTGGTGATTTACTGTGTACCCGTAAAAATGGAAAGCATGCCAAATTCAAGGTCCCTATCCTTGATGGAGGAGAAAAGTTTTCTAACATGTTATCCATGCTCTTGTCCCATTCCGGAGCTTCCCCCCCCCTCCGTTTGTCTTTCTTATGAACCGATCTATAAAACTTCTCTAAAATTCTACTATGAGCTTTATTTTTATCTGGACATATCTAACGAAAAGATATAAAACTAGTCCGGAGCGGAGAGAACTGAATCGATGAAAAACTATTTAAAAAGCGAGTTAAAATAGTAAAAATAGCTAATATAATCAATTTAAAGATGTATATATGACTTTTCCCGCTCTGAAAAAGCTTTCTCAAACGTACCTGAAACGAGAAAAAGAAGATAGCAAAATTAAATACAAACCTGACCATGGGAAACACACTCATCAACAAAGAAATCATCGAAAATCGGCAAAAACAGACTCCGACATTGAAGAAACAGCGTGAGAAGTTGCAGAAGCTCAAGGACGCTTTAACTGCGGCGGAGCTATCTCAAGCTTTCGAAAACAAGCCTCAAAAGATCCGACATTACATCAATGAGGTGAGCGAGCTGGCTGCGAGAATCGAGCATAAGGTGCGACTCTTTGAGAAGGGAGTCATCAATATTGCGGTGGCGGGGACTGAGAAAGCCGGCAAGACTACCTTTTTGAAGAATCTCACGGGGATTGAGGATTTGCCCGCCGCGAATGAGCGGTGCACGGCTGTTTCGTGTGAGATTACTCATGTGGCAAACCCCAGTGGGGAGGGCATCACTGTTGTTTATTACAAAGAAGACGAGTTGCTGGATATCATCAACTGCGAAGTGGAGCATCTGAACAAAGGCAATGGAACCATATGGGAAAAGCCGGAGGAGTATGCTCCCTTGCCGAAAGTTGAAAATCTGACCGCATTTGCCTCCATGCGGTTGCCGGAAGTGAAGGCACTCAGTTCAATGGCAGCGCTAAATTACGGACCAGCACTTGAGCATTTGCATAGCATCCAAAAAGCTCTCGGCAGCAATTTTTCGGTACTCGGTCAGGAAAGGGAAGATTCGATAGACAAGCTCCGCACGCTTGCGGCGCATTCAAAGGAAATAGATCAACAGCCTTTGATAAGTCGCCTGCTCGTCAGAAAGTGTTACCCGAACGGGGATGAACATCAGTGCTTGTGCGATACACCCGGGGTGGATGATCCGAATCCACAAGCATTGCGTCGGACACTCAAAACCTTGAAAGAGGATACGGATATGCTCGTTATTCTCGATCGACCGAAAGATTCTCCGAGCATCACCGGCTCGCTGGCTCAGTTCATTGCCAATTTAGAGCAAGTGAGCGATAAGGACTATCCCATTCGTGAACGCGCCATCTTCCTCGTCAACTGGTATAAACCGGCGGATGCTGATGGGAGTTCTGCTCAAAGACGTTTGTCGGAAGTTCGCGAGAAAAACGTGATTCCCAACCTTCCTCCACCTTGTGATGTGACCGATGAAACCTCCTTGACTCAATTTAAAGCCTATCTGAATGAGCGGTTGAGTGAGGTGCTGCCGCGGGAAGACGAAAAGATGATTCGGAGCCTGTGGGATGAAATCTCCAACCTTGAAAACGGGGTACGCAACGAGGTGATTAAGCCGCTGCAGGAGCAGGCTCCTAAGTTGCCCGACGAGATGGAGGAAGCGATGAATGGTAAGTTCACAGCGTGGTTCCGATATACAACGGGAGATAACTTTCTGGATCGCCTCAAGGGCAATTTTGGTGAGTTGACGAGTAAAATATGCCAACAGACGGAGCCTGATCAGAAGCTTAGCGTGATGCTTGAAAAAGTGGAAAGAATCAAGAAAACGTGGGAGGAAGAGATATGGCAGAAGAAGGTGAGAAGTGAAATTACCGAGGAGGAGATGAAAAAGACCTTAAATAGGGGTAGACATCCCATAGAAAAAGTTTTCTCCGGCTTCCAAGACAAACTGAGTGAATATATCGGTAAGTTGTCCGAGGTTGCAGCAGAGATCGGACCGCACGTCCAAGAGCTTGTGGAGGGAGTGCTGAGTAAGGCCCTGACTGACCAGGTGATGCAGAGATTGTGTTCCGGCTCGGATTCGGGCGAAAAGCTCAAGTCCTTGAGTGAAAAACTGGAGTCTGAAACGTATGGCGCCGACTTAATTATCGAAGGTATCAAGAGATTGGTGGACATACGGGAGAGCGCCAAGTACGTGTCGTTAGACGAACTTCGCCCCGCACTGAACTTGTTGGATTACTTGCGTTGGAAAGCCGGACGTATGACATTTATCAAACAACCTGTCATCGAGGTTCTTGAAAAATCGAGTGATTCAAAGACGAAAGAGATGGCTAAATACTTGAAGGATGAGAAGACCCAGCTCCCCTCTGAAAGTGCACCGGGGAAGGAGTTTTCTGACTTCGCACGCAAGGTTATCTTCGCGGCACTGTGTTTCATTACTGAGAAGGTAAAGGGCAACCGCGTTAAGTATCAATCATTGTTAGAAGATGGCGTATGTGATGCGAGCATGAAACTTTGCACTCGGGAACATGTGGAAGAAGCTTGGGAGAACGTGTTAAGAAAGCTCAAGCAGTGTATTTTCCCGGATGAATACGCCTCTCAGCGCGAGAAGAATGCGAATGCAACGAAATGCAGGGAGCTTATCGATGCGTTACGCAATGCCATCGGCGATGAATCGAACAGGTAGTTTTTCCATTTTTCCAATACAACAATCACTATGAAAACCAACGAAATCATCAGCTCGGCCATACAAATGGCGGAGAGTATCAAGAATGCGGAGCTCGTCAGCGCTCTGAAGAAAGTGGCGGAAGAAATCTCTGGCGACACCCTCAAGGTCGTCGTACTCGGGGATTTCAAGGCAGGTAAATCGACATTGATCAATACGCTCTTCCTGAAGGATAATCTGCTGCCAGTGGATTATCTGGAGGCAACGGCGGTGCCTACTCACTTGAGCAGTGGAGAAACCCGGCTGCAGACCTGGCTGCGCGGTGAGGACGGTAAGAGTACGCTGCAAAATGAATGGACCGACTTCGATCAGGAACAGGTAAAGTCCATCGTGACCGCCGGCACGGAGGAAGCTCGCGCCGCCATTGCGGAGAAATACAGCCGCGTGTGCATCTCCAAGCCCGGCATCCTGCCCTCCGGCATCACGCTGGTGGATACCCCAGGGCTGAATACGACCAACCAGCGCATCTACGTCGGCACTATGGAGGAAGCTCGCACGGCGCACGCTATCCTTTACGTCGTGCGCGGTCGGCAGCTGAGTGAACGCGAGCTCTCCCTGCTGGCCGATATGGCCGGCATGCAGCAGCCCAGCTTGCCGATTCATGTGGTTGTCAGCGTGCCGGAGGGAGATGAACCCGGGGCATACCGTGATTTGCAGGGCACCGTCCGGGCGCAGTTGGAGGGCGTAGGGATTCCTCAGTGTGGGGTGTCAGTATTCGTTATGGGCAGCAAGGGAAGCGTGAATGTGAACGTTGACGACGAGTGGGACCCGTTCAAAACTTCCACCGAGTCTCCAGCCTCTGCGGCGGCCTCCACGGATGACATCACCAAGGACTTGGAAGCATTCTTCAATGGTCCCGTGCGTCAGGGACGAGCCATCCGCCAAGTGCGCGACTTGCGTCCTTTGCTGGGTCGTTTACTGATCGCGCTTGAATCCTGCGTGAACTTTGCCGGGCAGAATGAGGAGAAGCTCCGTGAGCTCGAAGGGGATTTGCAGACGAAGAAGGGCAGGTACACGACGATTGTGAATCAAATGCTGCAGGAGATTCATGAAGCTCAAAAGGGGTTGGAGGCAACCGTCCAACAGGGACTTCAGGCTATGCACGACAGCTATGTGCAGAAGGTCGAGGAATGCGACACACTCTCCGATGTGAGCGATGTGATCGATGAGATAAGTAAGGTTGAGGTATTCCAGCCACAGATCGAAAAAATCGTCCGGGATGCTGCCGGAGACTTTAAGCTTATCTTGATGCGCATCAGTAATACATACGGCGAGAAAATGGAGACGGGAATGCCGGTGGATGGCGTTATGCCGGTGGAGTTGGAGGGTCTCTTCTTGAAAGCCATTAAGATGGTGCCGGGTACACTCATCACCATTATAGATTACATATTTTCTGGGGAGTTTATACCTGGTGGTTTCTTCACGGATTTAATCGTACGCTTTTTCCTCGGAAAACTGCCGCTCCTCAAAAAGGTGTTACCTACAGCCATCATGGCAAACATAGCCAAGGGACAATTAACTCCGCAGCTTGGAGAGTACTTCGCGAAGTGTTCCGACGAAATCACGAAGAAAATCGCACAGCGGTTTGATGCCATCATTGAGCAGATATCTGAAAAGGCGATGCAAAACGGCGGTTTCTCCGAGATGGAGCACGCCGTACAGATGGCACGTAGTGGCACTGTCACGGAGGAGGAGAAGGCACAGCTGCAAGAGAAGATTACTCTTTGCAAGCAGTGGATGGCAGCCCTGTGATAGGGGCATTGCCAGCCGGACTATTTCTGGAGCTGGCGCGACTACCTCATGGTGGTCGCGCCTCCTCCGGGAGGAAGGGAGAACTGGGGGTGTGAGACTCAAGGCATACTTTATGAGAAAAGGAGAAACAGTTTTGCTACTGGGGGATTACCAAACAGGTAAATCCACGCTGTTCTCCTATTTGTGCGGAGGTCGAGAGATGCCGGGGCTAGGGTGCTGTTCCCCATGGCGGAGAACTTGTGCGGCGCTGAGCGACTCCGCTAAAGAAGAGTATGTACAGATACGTCTGCCAAGGCAAAAGAAAAAGGACTTTTCGCTCCATGCACTGCCGATCTTGGATGTCATTTCCACGGAATGCGAGCAGAATTACTTTTTGCGCACACCGATATTAGAGGAGCTAGGGTGCATAGTGAGGGATACGCCTGGATTTGATTCGGCAGGCGAGTCTCAGGAAGCGGCGGAGTATAGAGAGAGGAGCATTGAGGAGGTCTCCCACATTATTTATGTTTGCCGAGCATACGGTCTCGAAGAGCGGCAAAAAGTTTTTTATCAGAAACGGCTGAGAAGGAAAAAGGTGGTGCTAGCGTTGAATCCCCAAGGTGTTGAGCGTGGCAGTTTGGGCGACCTCGTGGCCACCATCAGGTCGGATGTAGAATCCATCGGTGCAAAGAAACCGCCGATTGTCGTTATTCACGCGAGGCTTGCGCTGTATGCGCGGCAGCTACAGGCGCTTAGATATTGGCTATATGCCTCGCCGTTCTCCTCTGTGGTGGATGCGAACAAATTGAGCGAAAAAGAAAGGGAAATGGAGGAGGTATTGAAGCGTGACTGGAGGATCTTTATTGGGGAGGAGCCGGTGCCGTCATGGGATGAAGTCGAACGAGAGAGCGGCGTGCCGGAGCTTTTTAAGCAACTTCAAGCGTTGTAATTGAAACATGTACTTATTTTATGAACATCGACGAAATAATCCAAGAAGCGGGGAAGATAGCTGAGGAATTGGAGGATGGCAATTTGGCGTCTGCTTTCGCGAGCATGCTGGAGCAGGTGGCAAAACGTAGTCTCAAGGTCGTCGTCATCGGCGATTTTAAGACCGGGAAGAGTACGCTTATCAACCGCCTTTTTTTAGAGAGAAATGTATTGCCTGTGGACTATCTGGAAGCCACTGCTGTTCCTACTCACCTGAGTAGCGGGCAGATGCGGATGGAAACGTGGAAGCGTGACACGACTACACAAGATGAAACCCTTGTGGAGAGCCGCGAGAATTTTCTGCCGGAGGATGTGGCGCGGGTGGTGACGGCTCAGTCCGACGAGGAGCGTGCACGTCTTGCCAAGCAGTACAGTAAAGTGGTCATTGCAGAGCCGGGCATTCTACCACCCGGCATCACGTTGGTGGACACCCCGGGGCTCAATACTACGAACTCGGACGTGTATGTGAGCACCATGCACGAAGCCCGCACGGCGCACGCTCTTCTGTATGCGGTGCGGGCGCAACAGCTCAGCGAGCGGGAACTTAACCTCCTGGCGGACTTGGCGGGCATGCAGCAGCCCAGTCTGCCTATACATGTGGTTCTCACCACCATGGAGTCCGAGATCGGCTCCCAATTTGACGACCTCTGCGCCACCATCATCGCGCAGCTCAGCGGCATTGGTGTGTCAAATGTGGGTATTTCTGTCTTCTCCCTCGCTAAGGGTCAGACTGCATTGCAGAATGGTGAAATAGTACGAGCAGAGCTGGATGCTTTTCTGCGTGGCGAGGTGCAGCGTGGGTACCGGGCGCGTGCGGTGCGTGATATGCGTCCCCTTTTGGAACGCCTGCGCGCCGCAGTGGTCTCGCGCCTGGAGATGGACGGCAAGAGCGCGGAGGAGATCGAGTCCATCAGGCAAGTACTGGCGGCTAAGCGCGAGGAGTACCAGCGCGTGGTGCGCAGTTTGCTAGAAGATGTTGCAGATGCTCAGTACAATTTCCAGGAAAATCTCAAACATTGGTTGGAGAAGTTGAAAATTGGCTACAAGGAGGATTTGGAGCAAAAGAAAGATGCCACGGAGGTGCTGGACGCCGTTAAGACGTGGCAGGAACTCCTCCCGGAGCGCGTTCAGCGTTTGCTGAAACTGGCGAGAAACGATTTTGAGAACACTCTTGGCAGAATTGAGGGCAGCTATCGCGTGAAGCTTGAGAGCGTGTTCCGGCTGCCGGATTCGGATATATTCTCCGGCTGCAGCTCATTCATTCGTATGCTGACAAATACCCCACATTGGGTGCTCTATGCGCTCGATATTGCCGTTTTTTCGTTGATTATGCCGACTGGGTTCATTGGCGATATGATTGTCCGTTTTGTCGGGGATAAAATCCCTAGAGTCCGTGAGCTGATGCCGATGCGTATGCTGGGTAAAGTCATTCGCAGTCGGGCTATTGCGGAGTTCTCTGCAGCCGTGGATGAAATGACGACAAAGACCGAAGCCTCGATGCAAAGTCTATTCGACCGCATGTGCGACCAACTGCGGGCTAATTTGCGGAGTGCCGGACTTTTCCCGGAAATCGAAAACGCTCTGAAAAAGGCGCAAACTGTCCGCCTTTCGCCATCCCAAAAGCAGCAACTCCTCAATGTGGCTGATAGGATTCAACACCTCGCCGCTTCTCTTTAATTTTTCTTCACAAACATTACCATTACCTACCATGAAAGTAAACACTACCACCGTTCAAAATGAATACATTAGATTGAAAGACAACGTAGTCGCTCTAATGAAGGAAACTCAAGGCGTTCTTGATACTGTGCATAAAGAATGTAAGATGGATGCCAGCAAGAGCCAATTGGATATCAAAAAAGTCGAAAGTGACAGAATGACGCTGACGCTCGTTGGTGAATTCCAAAGTGGCAAGTCCACGATGTTTAATTATTTGTGCGGCGGTAAGGAGCTTTCTCCAAGCGGAAGGGGAACGGGTGGCATTGCTACGAGCGCATGCCAAGTGGTTGCCTCGGCACTGCCTGCCGGGGAAAAGAAGGATTATGCCGAGGTTAGATGGTGCGGGAAAGAAGATATTATCAATGTACTCAAGTCGATCAAGATTCTTTCTGTCGACGGTCCATTTAAGCCGGAAGATTTCAACTTAGATAAAAAGCAAGATCGTGACAAAATTGAACAATATCTCCTTGAAAAATTGGTTCATAAACCATCACAAAATGTCGAGCTGAAACCCGAGGAAAGAAGTCTCTTCCGCCACGCTTTGATCCTCTTACATTTCTACGATATGTTCAGAGCTCGTATTGAATTGGGTGAGGTACAACGCATCGAAGAAGTAAAGCAAGCCAGGTGTTATGCCTCGTATCCGCATTTGTACGAATCGAGGTACAATGAGGAGGTTGAGAAGGACGGCAAGCCTTTGGATAAAGTATTTACCGAAGAGGAGGTAGCCTTTGCCTTTTGTAAAAAATTGCACTATTACGTAGATTCTGAGTATTTGAAAAGGGAAAGGATTGATGTGGAAGATTGCCCTGGTCTTTTTGCTAACAAGTGCGATACGGACGTCGCGGAAGAGTGTATTAAGAATACGGATGCTATTCTTTTCGGGATTAAAGGAGAGAATACTTTGAGCGATCAATGTGTGAAAGCTTTAACTAAGTGTAGAGAGCAGTTAGGGGCAGATGATAGATTGTTTTTTGGTGCCAATGTTAAAGGGAGAACTCTTGATGATTGGAAGAGGAACGTAAAGAAAGATTGCGTACAAAAAATCGAAGGTGTTGGTTTTGTAAAACCGGAGGTTTACGATTACCATACGGCGCTAGCATTACGGAGCTTGGAATACGGTTTGATACCAGAACCTGGCTTGGAGGGATATACTTGCGAAGCAATTAAGGAAAGCATAGAGAGCGAGTACGGAGACGTAGAGTGGAAGATTGAACCAGATGGGTGTAAGAAATTTTTAGAAAAACAAATACGTAAGTTTGTATTTCTTTTTTTAGGAAAAGAAATTGAGGAGTATGAAGACGCGGACAAACGTATAAAATGGCAGGAAACATTGCAAGAGAGCCAAGTGCCGGATTTTATCGATCTAATACAAACAACAATCCCATTAAGAAAAGCGCATGCTCTTCTTCAAGATCAAGGGACGAAAAAAGTCATCATGTTGCTTGATCGCGCGAAAGAAAAAGCAGAGGGTAGAATAAAGGAACTTGAGCAGAGTGTCGAACAACGTAAAAGGGAACTCGGTAAAAAGGAGGGACTTCTGAAAAAGTTTCAATCAGTTGTCAACCAATGTACAGATGAAATTGATGATTCAGCAGATGCATTCCAGGACGAACTGGCTGATTGGTTGAACAGGCAAATTGAAAGTTACTACGAGAATAGAGCGGAGGAATTGAAGCAGAAACTGACAGATTTGTTGAATGATCTTGTACATCAGTATGACCCTGAAAAGGATAAAGGGCTTATTATTGGTGGTATTCGTGATCAGATCAAAGAACATATGGTATCTCTTCTCGCTCAATTGCGGGATGAGAAAGTTGTCGAGGGCCTTCCGAAACTGGAGAGTTATGGTGAAGTGAAGAAGATGTTGACAAAGTGGGGCAGGGTGTATCAGGAATATTCCAAAAATTTGCCAGGTTTTGATTCCTTCAAGGATGCGCAAAAGAAGGAGGAAGAACAAGATATCGTTAAAGAACTGGAAAAACTTCCGATTATTTTGCGTGACATTCCCGGTATTGAAGATATCAATATTTCATATTTGAATAATATTCTTAATCCTCTTCATTGGGGGGAAACAGATGCAGATCGGGCATGCGAAAAAGTTAAAGAATTGCTGGAGAATACGAGTGATACGTTTATCGATGCAGCGAAGCAGCATTTCACACAAATTCTACAGAATGGACAATATTGGAAACACTTGAACGACTACGTTATGGTGCTGAAGAATACCGCCGATTATGTGAAGGAAGCCTTGGAGGAGCAGAAGACGCGGGCAGAGGATGATAGTAAGGAGGCGGACAGTGAGAAACGGCGGGTGAGAGAGGTACTTGAACCGATGGTTAAAGAGACCATCCCAGATCTGCTCGAACGGTGTCAGGATCTGGATGGTGAGATATCGAAGAAGTTCGGAAAGAAATAAAAAACGGAGAGGCAGAGCATGATCGGATTGTTTTTACGAGAGCAGGCAGCGAGACCGCCGCACAAGGTAAATAATGTGGCGGAGTTGAGCTGCGGGCAGGTAGTGGTTGCTTTGGCACAGGAGGAAAAACTGCGCCGGTACGGCTTGCCTGTGAAAGTGCGCTTCGGTATTGCCGGAGAAACCGACAAAGTGATCTGCCAAGACTGCACCGGTTCCACCCCGGAGGCGGTCCGCTTCCGCATCGTGGAAATGAGCGTGGAGGAGTTCCTGTGTACCGGGCAAGAGCTTTACGTCATCGCGCCGGAGCTGTTGAATAAACAAGAGCCGATCGCAGTGTACGAAAGAGCGCGTGGCAGGCTTGGCGAGGCACTGGAGGGGCTACGGAGTTTTCCCGGGGATGACTTCGTGGCTGAATGCGTGTGGGGAGAGAGCATGGAGACTTTGCTTGAGGAGAAGGCACCCGCCGCCGGGCGTCACTGGGTGACAGACTTGGAGCTTCGCCCCTCCGAGGTGGTGGAGTGGCTTGGGATACCTCTTGAGGGCAGTGGGAGCGCCATCGATGCGTGTGTACCGGATGCCTTTATACCCGCCTTTGAGCACCATGGTATTCTTATCGAGGGCGATTGGATTATTCACTTCTCTACTTGCCGCATGGAGAGCGGAGAGAGCCGCATTAAGGCGGACAGTCTGCAAAACTTCATGAGTTGGAAAAGTAGTAAATCTACCGGCTGGCAGGCGGCGTACCGGGAGAGCGGGGCGAGGAAACGTTTGCTGACTCGCAACCGAGCCGTGTGGGTATTTTTCCATGCGGACGCATGGGGTAAATACAACCTTGTAACCAATAATTGTGAGCATTTTTGCCGCTATTGCTGCGTCGGAGAGAAGGAATCGGGACAGGTATCGGGGCAAGTGATGCGGGTTGCCGCGCTTTTGTCGGGTATGATTCCCGGAAAATACGGAAAAATCGCACGTGCGCTCTCGAGCGTAGCGGGAGATACCGGTCGCAAATTAGCAATGACGAATCACACCCCGGATGTTTTGTCAAAAATTGATCATTTAACAACACTCAAACCGTGAAATTTAAATATGAAAATATATTATTGCAATCAGGGTCAGTGGATCGCTAATACATCCAAAAGGAATAGGGATCTGTCGAACAGACTTCCGGATGTTGATGGCGAAGGGTATCGCTTGCTTGTGGAATACACCCACTTGGGCGGCGAATATTTTTTAGCAGCGAAGGATGACGACGGAGATGCTGTGGTAGTTGAACAACTGAGTGAGGCTGAAGCGCGGTCTCTCACAATTGCTTATTTGCTAGAGAGGGGAAACTTTTTTTCCGCTGCAGCAGAGTCTGTGGAGCGATTGGTGAAACTTGCAGCGGGTCACCCGGTGGAAAAGGATAACGGGAATTTCTTCACAAAGGGAAAATACTGTCATAAGGCAAATGAGGGTGTGGAGAAGGTTATTGCTGAATTAAGAGAGCATACACTGCGTTCGAATCCGGGGCTGCGCATTATCCTGTCGGATCATTTTGGTGGACAATGGTCGCAGGAGAGCCCTGATATATGCCTGTGGAACAAGGTGCCGGGGGCTCTTCTGGGACCGAAAGTGGTAGAGTCGGACATTGAGCGGATGAAGAAGGTGCTAGTTGATAAGGCTAGGGTTTGTAAGGAATGGTGCAATAATAACCCCATCGAAGCGGTGTGCATTGGGGTCATTTTGGTGGGTGTGCTGGGGCTTTTTCTGCATGGGTGCGGGAACGATGAATCGCAAAAAAAAACTGAACCGATAGGACAGCCGCCCGCTGTGCAACGGAGACTTCCTGCTGAGGAGCAACCGAAGAGTCAGCCACAGAATGGAGAGAAGCAAGGAGAGGTATCTTCTGCGACAAACAGGGATGGTCTTCCTGCTGCAGGATTGGTGCCTGCGCAACCCGCTGGGGAGCAATCGAAGGAAAACGATAACGGACAAACAGAGGTATCCACGGTACAAGCTCAGCCGTAAGGGGATTGGGTTTTGATGGTAGCGGAGCGTGAACTTCATTATCAATCAGTCAATATATCATGAAGAAGAGCAGTGAAGAACGATTGAAGGAGGCTCGCGAAAACTTTAAGGTCGTTTGTGACATATGGTTGGGGAGGACGATTATGGTAGATCCTCCGATTACCATTTGGAATATCGTTTCGGCAGGTGTATCCCTGCTGGCGGCGAAAGCGGACGTGGCACTGCAAAAGATGCGAGAAGACAAGAGCAAATGAATGGGCGGAAAACACTTTTTACCGGCGGAATGCTGGGGGATGCCGCTTTAGGAGGCGCGTCCGGACACGGCGTGGCGCATCAGTTGGCAGAGTGGATTAACACCGCCAATACCACGGCGTATGACAAGGCTATCGACAGCGTGTACCTGAGCACGCATGTCGGAGGTTCACAGTTGCATCACTTGCTGGATGGTCAGCACGACATTTTCGGTGCGTTCGAGGCATCCGCCCGCGCCTTGCCGAATGATACGCTATGGCAGGAGCTGATGGGAACAGCGGGGCACTTGGGCAAAGATTTGTTTTCTGTGTCGGGATTGCCAGTAGTGTCACTGGACCCGGCTGGCTACGCGAGCGCGAGCAGCTGGCTCCAGGAGCATTTATTCATACCGAAGCATTGGTTGGGGGACTTGCTGCAAATCAATGGTCTTGAGTTGTTTGCAGGTGTTCTTTCCAGCGCGGCAGTGGTGGTGGGCTGTCGGCAGGCGGATGTGCGGCAGTTGGCGGAACTGGCCTCCGCCGGTGGCTTGGCCGGTGTCCTCTCAGCGAACCCGATTGGTCTGTGCGCCGCAGTGGTAGCTCTGGCTATGGCGTGCAAGGTGCAGCGCGCGGGTGACCCCGCTCTGCAGCAGGGATTGCTGGTGGGCGCAGGCACGGCCGGTTCCGTAGCGCTGGCGGGTGCGGGACTTACCGCGCTCGGCTTGGGCGGTGGCTTGTTGCCTGCGTTGGGAGCTGTGGCGCTCAGCGCAACCCTGGGCATGTACGTGCGCCGCTTTTTGATACGCGCCGTGGGTGGTGATGGTTCTTCTGCCACTTCGCATGAACGCCCGCACTGGCGCATCCCCACTCCTCAGGAACTCGACCGACTCGCGCGCAGTCTGGTGGAGAGTATCCCCGGTCCCATATCGCCGGATATCTCCTCAGCTATTAATGCGCGATTAAGTGCGAGTGTTTAAATGTGAAGCATTCAAGCGTAGGCGAGACATGTTTGCCAGGGAAAGCGCCAAACGGTAGGACACCAAGCTCCCATGGCGCACCGCGTAATCAGTCCACAAACACCTCTTTTAGATGGATCAATTTGTCGATCCACTTATTGATCTTGTCTGGAAGATGTTTTGTACGCCATGGCTCATTCTTCGCGCGCACAATTTCTGCTGTCAAATTATTAAGGATATCGCAATATTCCTTTTCCTGTTCCTCAACCCAATCCTCTACGCTTTTCAAGAGCTGCCACCATGAGATTTTCTCTTCCTTGATATAATCTTTGCACGCGGAGCATCCTTTCACATGCTGTGTGTATCGATCCAGGGCCGAATGGAGAGGATGGATTGCCCCCAAAGCGTCGTCCCAAGCTTTCTGCTCAAGTTTCTGTTTCACGCTCTCTATACCTTTCTCCAGTGAGGACTGCAGGGTCACGCTTGTTCCGCAACGGTTGAAATGTTCAGCTGCGTGGACAGGGGGTACACTCAGAAGAAGAATTCCGAAACCTATAACGCCGAGGATGGTGTATTTCACGATGCTCGCTTTCATAGTCGAGCCCTTGTAACATTTTTCTCATGTTTTGTCAAATAAAAAGCTGATTAAATAGCAAAATATATTCTAATTTAAAACTGCTAAGAGATAAAATAAGGTGAAACAATACTTTTAACTTGCTAGCAGAGGAAGATTGATGTAGAGTGTCAGTATGAGTACGGGAGAATTGGTGGAAACAACGTCATTCCACAAACGCTGACTGCTCGGAAAAATGAGAGACGGAAACGATGAAGTAAAAGAGAAAGAAAGATGAAAACCTACGTTCTAGCTTCATTTCGTGATTTTGTGGAATCGTTGCATTCTTTGTGGCCGGATGTGCCGACGTGGCTGATCGCCGTGTGCGTGGTTGGGGTGGCGTATCTTTCACTGAAATTATTTAGGTAACGAGTATGGAGACGAACAGTCAGCGACAAGAACCCAGGGGTTGGTGGCAGCGGCGCGTGGAGAGGGTGCAGAATTATTTTTGCTCGAAGCACTTTGTGGATCCGATGCCTGCGCCGCCGTGGGAGGTGAATTTGCTTTTTGGGGCTCTTGCGTGCGGATTGATGGGTGCAGTGTGGCTTATTCAAAGCGTATGGTGAACTTGGGTGAGCAGAAAATGATCTTTTAACTTATATCATCTTATGAACATGGAAGAAAATGTATCGCCCAGGTCACGGACGGTGACGTTGATATTAGCCTGTTTGTTCTTTTGCTCGTGTTGCGGTGGGTTGCACCGTATTTACACGGGGAAGATCATTTCAGGCGTTTTGCAGATTCTGACAGGTGGCGGTTTCGTCATCTGGCAGGTTATCGACATCATCCGCATCCTGCTCGGCTCCTTCGATGACGCCCAAGGGCGGGATATCACGGAATGGTGAAGCCGTGAGCTTATTTACGATTTAGAAAATTCGCGTGCCGTCGTGCGGGCTACGCGAAGCGGAGGCGTGACCGAATGCGCGGGAAAATTTTCGAAATTGAGCGAAGAGGTGAGCCGGAAGCAGCTCGCGTTTCGTTACTCATAAAGGAGAATTTTCCTTCATCAGATTGCATAAATAATCCCAAAATTCCTTTATCAAATTGCATATTTAGAGCAAAAGTTCCTTCATTAAATTGCATTTTGTGTTCAGAAAAGTATTGACAATAAAGGTCAGAGGTGAAATAACCTCCGGATGAGGAGAAAATGCGATGAAATGTACCGGGAAAGACTTAAGAAATGAGAGGTAGGAAAAGAAAAGAGTTTATGAGCATCGAGGACATCAAGATGTGGATTTTTGGAGCACTGGCGTGCGTGTGCCTTGGGATGGCCGGGGCGCAGGAGGCGGTGAAGGTGTGTCCATCGTGCGGCGGTACAGGGCGGATGGTGAGCGGCGTCTGCGTGCAGTGTAAGGGGCAAAAGGTGGTGCGGGAGAACGGCGACCTCGTCAACGGGATGCCCTCCCGCGTGAGAAGTGGTTTGGCTCGGGATGCGCAGAACGGCGCTGTTTTTGTCTGCCAATCTTGCGGAGGAACCGGGCGCATGCGTGCGGGCGGCAGGTGTGCCCAGTGCAAGGGAGAGGGAATGGTGCGGTCGGACGGAAGTGCGCTGAATGGTGTTGATACCGGGGTGCGTGACGGCATTGCGCCGGATAAGCCGCATGTGCGTGTCGTCACCTGTCCGGATTGCTATGGCAGGGGACATCGCGGTGCCGTGTCCAACGTCCCCTGCTTACGTTGCAAAGGTCGCGGTCTCGTTCGCGAAGACGGTTCGGGTTTTTGAGGCGGCTTCCTTTCAGATAAAGATCTATTTTTGGGAGAATTTACTCCAGCGTGGCGAGTTTGTTCTCGATGAGTTTGGCGGCGCGGGAATTGCGTTCTTGCCGGGCGATGTCGAGGGATTCGCGGAGGATGTTGGCAGCAGCAGGGGAATGGGGAAGGGCGTTGACGAGGTGTCGGACGCAGGTATGGGAGTTGCTGCGCACAGCTTCGTCCAGGGCAGAGACACCGCAGTTGGGGTCGATGAGACAGGGGTCAGCCCCGGCCGCGAGGAGGGTGCGCAGGAAGTACGGGTCGGCATCTTCAGCGGCGAAATGCAAGGCGGTTTCGCCGTGATCATTGATGACATTCGGGTCGGCGCCTCGACTGAGGAGCAGCTTGATAATCTCCGTTTCGTTCGTATTCCTGACAGCGTGCATGAGGGGGGTGCAGTTCTGATGATCCCGGGCGTTGACATCTGCCCCCCGATCGATGAGGGTCGCGAGGAATCGCAGACGAAAGGTTCCGTTGAGAGCATAGTCCAAGGGGCTTTGCCCAAGGGGGTCGGAGGCATTGATATCGGCTCCATATAACAAGAGAGAGAGGGCGGCATGCTCATCGTTTTCACTCAGGGCGACGATGAGCGGAGTCATGCCGCGAGCGTCCGGTTGGTTCGGGTTGGCTCCGCATTCAAGCAGGGTGGAGTAGGCCGGTTGATTGCACGTGGAAAGCGCCAGGATGAGGGGCGTTGCTCCCGTCGAACAGGTGGTATTGATGTTGGCGCCTTCTCTGATCAGTTGCAGGATGAAGGGGGAGGAGGGGCACTGCATGCAGGCATTGGCGAAGAGGGGGGTGAGATCGCGACGCGAGGAGCGATTAAGATCGCTTGCCGTCCAGTAGTGACCGAAAGGTCGGAGGAGGTCGATGATGGGGAAAGGATTTGCGTTGCTCGTGCAATGCCACAAAGGCACCCAGCCATCGCGATCCTTGATATGGGGATTGGCTCCGGCATCGAGGAGTATTTTTACTTGTTTGACCGTACCATCGGCAGCGGCGAAATGCAGGGGGGTGCAGCGTTCCTTATTTGCCTGATTGGGGTTGGCTCCGGCGGCGAGAAGATCGGAGAGAATGCGCGGTCGGGAGGGGCAGTAGATCGCCAGACCGAGTGGGGTATTGCCGTCAAGATCGGCAACGTTCACATCAGCCCCGGCAGAGATGAGGCGCTTGAGCGTTTTTCCTGCGTGAAAGGCAGCGGCGTACCAGAGAGCTGTTCGCCCATCGCTGTCCTTACACTCAATGTTTGCTCCACGAGCCAGGAGTTCCTGCACTCCTGCATCAAAATCGACGGATGCAGCGACCATTAACGGCGTAACATCTTTACTTTCCGCCACGTCCTCCGGATCATCCATCAGAACATGATCAGACGCGAATGTGTAGCAACTGCGCTCATCAGGGGACACTCCCCGATCCAGGAGACGTTGCAAGCGTGACAGATCCTTGGCTTCTGCTGCAAGGTGGATGGGTTTTTTGCATTCCTTCCCTGCCTCTGTATCTTCTTCTGGCGTACCAGCGTATTTTTCCAGAAATTTGGCAAGTGACGAGAAATCCGAATCATTCATTTGATCCTTGAAATTGAAATTGTGTTTCCGGGGAGGCATGCGTTATTCTCTTATGAAATCTATCCGAATAGCAAGCGAAATTTTGAGAAGAACTCCTTTTTTTTTGCAGCGATTTCCCGAAGACTGATCTGTCGGCGAATTGGGGATGGTACTGTCGCGCTCCTATATTTACCCCAGAGGATGACTGGAGGTAATGTGGGAGAAGAAGCCGCCGGCGAGGAGGCGAGCGGGGGCTGTGGGATCGTAGAAGGCGCAGATTTGGCCGGGGGAGAGGGCGCGAACGGGGCGGTCGAAGGTGAGCTGGACGCAATCATCGCCGATGTAGCGCAGAGAGGCGGGTTCTGCGGGGGAGCGGTAGCGGGGCTGGGCGAGCACGCGCTCGGGCAGGGGGTGGCAGCCGTTGGTGATGTGGCTGACCGAGGCGCCGGAGGCGTAGAGTCCGGGGGCGTCCGGGCTTTCGTAGTCGAGGATGAGGCGGTTGCGGGCGATGTCTTTGCCGACGACGACGTAGGCGACGCCCTCGCGCGGCGAGGCGATGTGGTGTCCCTTGCGTTGACCGATGGTGAAGAGGTGCAGGCCAAGGTGATGACCGAGCACGCGACCCGAGGCATTCACGATGTCGCCGGGGTTATCGGGGATGAAGTGGCGCAGGAAGTCACTCATCTTCACCTGGCCGATGAAGCAGATGCCCTGCGAGTCTTTTTTGAGAGCCACGGGCAGGTTGAACTCGCGCGCCAGCTCGCGCACGCGCGGCTTGGCAATGCCGCCGATGGGGAAAACAGCGTGCGCTATCTGCTCGGCGCGCATGAGGGCGAGGAAGTAGGATTGATCCTTGTTCGGGTCGTCCCCGCGCAGAATGTAGTGTTCGCCGCCGGGAGCGTCCTCCCGCTTGGCGTAGTGACCGGTTGCGACGCCCTCAAAACCCTGTTCCAGTGCGTAGTCCAGCAGCACGCCAAACTTGATTTCGCGGTTGCAGAGCACGTCCGGGTTCGGCGTGGCGCCGGCGCGGTAGCCCTCCAGCAGGTAGTTGACGATGCGGGCGCGGTACTGTTCGATGAGATCCACCACGCGCAGCTCAATGCCCAGCACGCGGCAGATGGCGCGTGCGTCCTCGATATCCTGCTCCCAAGGGCACTCGCCCGGGATGCCTTCCTCATTGATCCAGTTTTTCATGTAAGCGCCCACCACCTCGTGTCCCTGTTGCACGAGCAGGGCAGTGGCCACTGCGCTGTCCACCCCGCCGCTCACCGCTGAGAGAATGCGTGCCATGCTTATGCAGGGGTGAGAGCGTGGAGGAGCTGCAGCGCGGCTTGGGTGCGGTCTGTCTGCTGCAACAGCCAGGAAACAACCACCACGCGCTGCGCCCCGGCGGCGAGCACTTGCGGGAGCGTGTCGGCATTGATCCCGCCGATGCAGAACACGGGCATGTCCCCCGCCTGCTGCTGCGCCTGCGCGATATCCTGCAGACCGATGGCGGGACGCCCGGGCTTGGTGGCTGTGGGGAAGAGCGGACCGAAGCCGATGTAATCCGCTCCCTCCTCGCGGGCGCGGCGCACTTGGTCGAGCGAGTGGGTGGAACGTCCGATGAGCATGTGCGGGCCCACGATGCGGCGGATGTCTGCGAGCGTCGGTGCATCCTGCCCCACATGGACGGCGTCCGCTCCGATGCTCGCGGCGAGTTCCGGGTAATCGTTCAGTACAAAGAGGGCATTTGCTTCTCGGCAGATGGGTTGCATGACATGAGCCAGCCGCGCCACATCTTCTTGCGGCAAATTCTTGGCGCGCAATTGCAGAATACGGACTCCACCGGCGAGCAGTTCGCGCGCGCATGCCGCTACGTCCGCTTCTTGTACATAGCCCCTGTCCACAATGCCGTACAGGTGAGCTTTTGCCAACCGGGTGTCCATGCGCCCACTTTAGCACACTGACCGCCAAATGGCAAGAAATGCGCGTGGTACGCGTTCTTTTTCCGATGAAAGTTATCGGAAAATCGGGCTTGCAAACAACAAGCAACATGGTAGAATGGGCATGCAACACATCAAGAAACTATGAGCAAACTTGACGGCACCAAGACGGCTGCGAATTTGGCCACGGCCTTCGCAGGAGAATCCCAGGCACACACCAAGTACCTCTACTACGCTTCCAAAGCCAAAAAGGATGGCTTTGTACAGATTGCCCAGCTCTTTGAGGAGACGGCGCGCAACGAGAAGGAGCACGCCAAAATCTGGTTCAAGCTGCTACACGGCGGGGCCATACCCGGCACGGAAGATAATCTGAAAGATGCTGCGGCTGGCGAGAATTACGAGTGGACGGACATGTATAAAACCTTCGCCAAGGAAGCTCGCGAGGAAGGATTTGACGACATAGCAGAACTCTTTGATGGCGTGGCTGCTGTGGAGAAAACTCACGAGGAGCGCTATCGCAAGCTTCTGGAGAATGTGCAGGGCGACCTCGTCTTCAGTCGCGACGGTGAGTGCATTTGGCAGTGCATCAACTGCGGGCACATCGTGGTGGGCAAGAAAGCGCCGGAGCTCTGCCCCGTGTGCGCGCACCCGAAGGCCTACTTCCAACTTCTGCCACAGAATTATTAAGTCTGAGCGCAGTTGTCAGCTTATCAGGGGCCAGGCCGCAGCTTCGGTCTGGCCTCTTTTCCTGAAAAGAGAAACGTGAAAAGCAAATCTATGTGGGAAGCCAACAAAGTCGGCGTGATCGTCCTGCTGGTTGGGGCCGTGTTGCTGGGGGTGGCGTACGCCCTGGTGCAGGGAGAGCGGCCGGAATTGGCGCGGCAAATTGTGGCAGCGGGCGTCTGTGTGCTGCTTTTTAGTGTGGCGCTCGGGACGTGGCTGAGCGTGAGGCGTGACTTGCGGAAACGCCGGGACGATTGATCAAGCAGCTTGGCGCGCATTACATCTTGAAATGTTCGCCCAAGTATATTTTGCGAGTTTTTGGATCGTTGGCAATTTCCTGAGCATTGCCATGTTTGATGACACGTCCCTCAAAGAGGATATACGCTCGATCCACAATGCCTAAGGTTTCACGAACGTTGTGGTCCGTGATGAGAATGGAAAGTCCATCCGTTTCGCGGAGAGAGGCCACGATATGCTGAATATCCTGCACGGCGATGGGATCCACGCCGGCAAATGGCTCATCGAGCATCAGCAGCTTGGGGTTAGAGGCAAGGGCTCGCGCAATGGTGAGTCGACGCTTTTCTCCGCCAGAGAGCTGGAGCGCCTGGCTTTTCCGCAGCCGGGTGATATTAAAACGTTCCATGAGTTCATCGGCTTTTTCTTTTTGCTGGCGGCGGGAGAGGTCGGCGCGGGTTTCGAGAATAGCCATCAGGTTGTCCTGGACGCTGAGTTTGCGAAAGATGGATTCTTCCTGAGGGAGGTAACCCATGCCGAGGCGAGCGCGAAGGTGCATGGGGAGTCCTGTCACGTCTTGCCCGCAAAAATGGACATTTCCTTCATCCGGGCGCACCAGACCGGCTACCATGTAGAAGGATGTGGTCTTGCCCGCGCCATTAGGACCAAGCAAGCCGACGATTTCTCCGGCGTGAACTTCCATGCTCACATGATCCACCACACAGCGTTCCCTATAGGTCTTGCAGAGGTCATGGGCATTCAGCAGGGATGGGGTAGAATCGGGACTGCTCATTTCTTTTTTTGGGATTCAACTTGTTGGTGGATGCGATTGGCTGTGGTGGTTTGGTGCTCACCGTCGATACGAATATTGTTTTTGGGATCGAGTGTAATGCAAGCGCCGCGCCCGGAGGCGGTATGGGTGTTATAGGAATCCATGAGGGAGACGCGTGTACCGCGCAGGTAAATATTGCCGGATGCGCGATCAAAGTCGAGAAAATCCCCGTCCGCCCGTATGAGTTTGCCGTTGGCATCTTTGCCGGCAAGCCGGACGTGGTCACGAGCAGAAGCCAGCTCCAGCGCGTCGCGGAAGGATGTGGAAGCGCCCGGCACCATGCGTATCCGGATAGGACCGTCGCATTGCATGCTCAACTTCACAGTACGCAGCGAACCACCTTGCTGCGTGACGGCGGAGCGCAGTCCCGTAAAATTGTAATCCAGATGCGGGTATTTAGGAAGGCGTGGGTGGGTGGAGGGCGGACCACGGAACAACTCGGCATCCATGGCAGACACGGCGGTCATGATGCCATCCGGCGCATCAATGACGGATTGAGGACCAAGGAAGAGCAGGGCGCGCTCACGTTCGAGCTTCATGAAGTCGGCGCAGGTGATGGATGTGGAGCCTTTATCGCCCGGTAACTTAGTGAGAATCCGGTCACCGTGGGCAAGCAAGTCTCCATTATCGAGTACCTGAACATCCGCCACCTGGGAAGATGGACTTTGTGCGCAGAGGGAATAATCGCCGTAGTGCAGGGAGGCGGCGTGAGCGTCCTGGGCCTGCAGGTGAGCCGTACCACGCACGAAATCCGCTTCCAACGAGTCACAAACAGCATCCGCCATTGGCTGGGTGTCGGTAGCTTCGCTGTGGAGGTTGACGCATTCGGAGGCACGAAGAAGAGAGAGCCCCTGGTGGTGGGCGATGGAGAGGTTGGGAGTGCCGGGCTTACGAGGGGGGAGGGGGGAGGTTGACTCGAGCAGGAAAATTTGAGTTTCCCCGGAGCAGCTGAAACGGGCATAGGGATCTTGGGCGGTGATGCCAGCCGGCAGTGAGATGCAATGATCGTTGGCGCTGTACAGAACCGGGCCGCATGTGGTGAAGGTGCCGATGACCGTGGGTCCGTTTTTCGCACCTGCGAGAGGGCGCTCGTAGGAGCCAGAGATATTATCCCCGGTGATGGAGGCGTCGCCACTCGGTTCTAAGTGGATTTCTCCGGAAGTTTGCAGCGATTGTTGACCGTATGTCAGGGTGCAAGGCTTGCCCCGGAGACGGCAATCTCCGGTGGCGCCATCGTAGGTGAGACTCTCTCCGGTGGCGCGGGAGGCCGGGCGTCCCTCCTGCTCCGGCATCGTGCAGATCACGTCACCATGCGCCTCTGCATACGAGATTTGTCCGAGGCGCATATTGGTGAACTGGGAGAATGGTTTGTTGCCCGGTTCCGGTTTCGGGGGAGTTTCTCCCGGCGCAAAAGAGAGGCGCATCAGTCGGGTGCATTCCACGGTGCCCCGTGGCGATTTGAGTACAGCTTTTCCGTGGATGGTGATTGTACGTGTTGTGGCGTCATATTCCACCGGTCCTTGTTGAGCGTTGAGTTCATAGCGTTCTGCTTCATGTGTCATGGAACCGGAGAAACGTGACCCTAAAAGCAAAACATTACCGGCTTCGTCAGCGTACGCGCGGGCAGGCTTTCCGCTCGCCTGAGCTTGCACCACCAAAGTATCCTCGCCGCGACGAAAAGTGAGAGAAGGCGCGCCGGGAAGTCCTTCCAGCAGGACTCGGCTGACAATGGTATCAACCGCCGCGTTTTGAGCGGATATCTCTACCGGTAAAGCGGCAGGCTGCTGCGGTTGCTTTGTGGGAGCAGCTGGCTGTCGTGCATGGGGCGTAGCGCCGGGGGGAGCGTCCGTGTCGGAAATTTCGTCAGCAGCTGTTTTCTTTTCTTTTTCCGGCATCAGTACGTACAGACGATGGGCCGCACGCAACTGGAGACTGACGTGGTTCAGACGCACATTACCCACATAGACGACACAGGCACGGCGTTCATCAAAATACATCCCGGAGTCGGCAAGAACAGCCGTTGAACCGGGGACGATGTCGGGCATCTCTGAACGCGGATCGAAAGGGACATCGGGGAGCTTGCTCAGGGAGGAGAGAGATAACTCTGTTTGTGCCACCTCTTGTTCCCAGCGATTCATATCGTCCAACAGGGGCGAAGAGGGCGAGGAATCCTGACCGGCAGCGAAGGATACAGCTGCGGCGAGCAACAAGCTGGTGAGGTGGAACCTCATGGGTGTTCCGGGGAATTGCGAATGACGGTGTGAACCGGTCCGGTGAGTACGCCACGGTGGGAAACGCTGTGGAAGATAACGCCGGATGCGCGGGCGTTATAACGCGGGTGGATGAGTTCCACCGGGCCGGTACGCGAGCTGAGAAGGGCGGTGCGGAAGTTATAGCGCGCCCCGGGTAAATTGAGACGTGTGGATTCACCATCTTCTCCGTAAAGCACAGAGTGGATGTTTTCCAAGCGAGCTTCATGACGCGAGAGAACTTCGAGCAGGTCAGCCTTGAGCATGGCGGTTACACGGTGGTCTTCGTAGCGTGGCAGTGAGATGCCGTGAACCACACTACCCGGGGGAAGCAGCTGAAGAGCCGGGAACTCGCCCTCCCCGGCGGTGCGCTCTGCTACCTGCGCCCACGAGGGGGAAAGCAGAAACAGGATGAGCAGAGAGAAGAAAAATCGACGTCCCATGTGTTGTAAACCGATTATCAGTCCTTTTGTATTTGATCCCAAGCGGAACGCAGCAGTTGCAAATGCTTCAGAATGCGCTCCAAATCCGAAAGACGAATCTGATTGGGACCATCGCTCAGGGCATGGTCGGGGTCGCTGTGAACTTCCATGAATACTCCGTCTATGCCTACAGCCATGGCGGCGTTCGCGAGAACAGGAGCCAGATCACGATCTCCGCCGGTAGTGCCGCCTAACCCCCCCGGACGCTGCACAGAGTGGGTGGCATCAAACACCACAGGATAGCCAAACTCACGCATCCACTTCAGGCCGCGCATATCCACCACCAGGTTGTTGTATCCGAAGCTTGTGCCGCGTTCGCAGAGCATGAAATGTTGACAGCCGAAGGAGACCATTTTTTCACAGATGTTGCGGCAATCCCACGGCGCCAGAAACTGACCTTTTTTCACGTTCACCGGGCGACCACTTTTGGCGCAGGCTTCGAGCAAATCGCTCTGGCGGCACAGAAATGCCGGTACTTGCAGCAGATCAACGTACTGTGCAGCGTATTCGGCCTGTTCCTCGGTATGTACATCGGTGACCACAGGCACGTGCAGTTCCTTGCCGATTTGCGCAAGAATGCGGCAGCCTTCTTCGAGACCCGGACCGCGGAAGCTCTTGGCGCTGGTGCGGTTTGCTTTGTCGTAAGAAGCTTTGAAGATGAACGGGACGTTCAGTCGAGAGCATATATCTTTGATGCTTCGTGCCATTTGCCAGGCAAAGTCTTCTTTTTCCAAGGAGCAAGGCCCCAAAATGTAGAAAGGACGAGCGCCGCCGATTTCGATGTTTTGAATGTGGAAAGACATAAGGGTTTCCCTCGTATGAGGTCATTATGCCTTACGGGCTGGGTAAAGTCAAGACAAGTGCTGAGAACTTAATGTGGATGACGACTGCCTGGGTTAATCTGCGTTCAGGAATGTCACACGTCGCCGGCAGATGAAGTTGCAATTCAGGATGCAGTCTGGCTTGCGAGAAGCGCCGGATTTGTCTTGCCAATTTATGGGAAGATCTGCTATATTCCCCGTGGTATGAAACCGCTGATCAGATTGGAAGAACCTACGATTGATGCCGCAGGGCATGAGTGGGAACTTTGGAGTCGCGATGGTGAGCTGAGTTTGATCATGGATGGTGTTTCGGTGGTAACGAGTCGCACCGGTGCGGCTGAGGCGAATATGGCAGGGTTGGCAGTATCGCCCGTGGTGCGAGCGAATAAGCCTTGCATTATGGTAGCCGGGCTGGGATTGGGGTACGGAGCGAGAGCGGTATTGGCAGCTTTGCCGCGTGCCAAGGCTCGATTCATCATCGCAGAACCGGTGCAGAAAATCGTTGAATGGAATCGCAATTATTGCTCCATGGGGGATACATTGGACGACGAGCGCGTGACTGTGGAGTGCGAGAGTGCTGCTGAGTTATGCCGCAAACGGACAGGTTCGCTGCACGCCGTCATCATGCGCCACACGCACGCGCGATGCGAGATGGACGCGGCCGAAGCCCAGGCCTTTTTTCAAGCTTTGAAAGGGGGATGCTTGCTGGCCATACTGCTGGGGCGTCCGGATAAAAAGCTGGACGCCACTTTGCGCCGCGCCGGATTTGAATTGTCCACCTCTCCCCTGCCGGTATCTGACAAGGGGAAACAGACGAAGATGTATACGATGGTTTTGGCCCGCCGCGGACGGTTTGTACCTTTTGCAGAACGTTGACGATATTCTGAGTAAACGATGTCCCTGTTACCGACCAGAAGACGCCGCACCCGTGAGGAAATTGAGCTACGGCGCGAGCAGCAAACGCAGGGAATTTGGCACGTACTCGGAATATGTGGACTAATTTTTTTGGCTCTTGAGACATTTTTAGGGACGATGCTGGTGCTGCCGGCATGGTTAGAGGTGAAGAGTTTGCGTCAGCAGAAGGACTCTGCGAGTCACCGGCTCATCAAAGCGATGGAGGAGGAGGAAGAAGCGCACAATCGCTATATTTGGATGATGGATCCTGAGTACTTTGAGCAAACGGCTCGTGACCGAGCCAACCAAGCTAAAGAAGGCGAAACGGTGATTCGTCGGCCTGCACCGGTCAATCGCCCGCACCCTACTCCACAGCCCCCCAAAAACTAGTGTTTGCCATATCTCCTGTGGCGCGCAGCGTAGTCTGCCAGAGCTTCGTCAAAGTCGGCTTCTGAGAAGTCCGGCCACAACACGTCGGTCACCCACAGTTCAGCATAGCTCACTTGCCAGAGGAGGTAATTGGAGAGACGTAATTCACCCGAAGTGCGGATGAGCAGATCCGGGTCGGGCATGCCGACGGTGTAGAGCGAGTCGCTGAGTAGTTGCGGCGTGATATCGTTTGGTTCCAGTTCGCCAGCTTGCACACGGGCTGCGAGACGGCGTGCGGCGGATGTAATCTCCTGTCGGGAACCATAGGAGAGAGCGAGGGTGAGATTCAATGCTTTGTGGGATGCCGAGCCTTCTGTATACTCCTGCAGCAGACGACGATTTTTCTCCGGAAGCATATCCAGTTCACCAATGGCACGCAATCGCACATCTTTTTCCGTGAGGATGGACCGGCTTTGCTTGAGAAAGCGGTAGAGCATATTCATGAGTCCCCTTACTTCCGCTGCCGATCGTCCCCAATTTTCCGTAGAAAAGGCATAGAGAGTAAGCCAAGGGATTCCTCGCTCCAGGCACATTTGGATCACCCGGTGGACGGCCTCCCCTCCTTTTTCGTGGCCTTTGGAACGGGGCAGGTCGTGCAGGCGCGCCCAGCGACCATTTCCATCCATGATGATGGCGATATGTTGCGGAAGCTTCGATGGCACGCGAGGCATGGCGGGAGGAAGTATCAGCTAAGGTCGAATTCCCCGTATTCCCGCAAGATAGCTTCCACGCGCTGGACGTCCTCAGGTGAGTCCACGCCGGCGGTTGATTTGCGCCCTCGGTAGTCTGTTTCGACCATTTTGATGCGCAGACCATTAAAAAGAAAACGCATTTGCTCCAGTCCTTCAATGCAACCGGGTTCGTAGGGTGATTCAGGCAGGGAAAAATAGGTCTGCAAAGCGTCAGTTGTGTAAGCATAAAGACCGACATGACGGCGCACCGGGCTGAGCGGGCAGAGTTCGCGGGCTTTAGCCGGTTTGCGAACGGCGGGAATGATATTTTTTGAAAAGGCCATGGCATAGCCTGCATGATCTACAAGCACGGTGGTGCCGCTGAATGGTGTGCTACGCTTTGATTCCACCAAACGATCGTACTCCTCCCAATTGAGGCGAATGCATGGTGTGTACACATCAGCTTGCTCAGCCTGACAGGCATCCAGCAGTTGCTGAATAACCCATGGGGGGCAGAGGGGATTATCTCCTTGCAGGTTGACCACAAAGTCGGGGCGAGAGGGGTGGTGTTGCACAACGTCCCGGCAGCGTTCTGTGCCGCTGCGGCAGCTTTCAGCCGTCATCATGACCGGTATTTCGGCGCTCTGGCAGAAGGTCTGGATGCGCTGGTCATCCGTCGCGACCACGTAATTACACGTTTCGTTATGTCGGCAGATACAAGCCGCTATATCCGCGACGCGGCGGATCATTTCAATGCCGGCGATTTTAACGAGTGGCTTTCCTGGCAAGCGGGTGGATGCGTAGCGTGCCGGGATGACGAGTAGGAACTTTGCTGCCATGATTCGGGAAGCGGTTTGCTGCACCGCGTCCTCATTCTATCCTAATTCAAGCACGCGTCAAGAGCAATTCACTCCCGAGCATGGAGCGGGTGCGGCAGAAGAGGCGATTCCCGATCACGGCGACTGACTTTCGATTGGCGAGGTGTTGATTGTACGTGTTGAGGAACTCATTTCCAAAGGATGGGCAAATGGGGATGGGGAGTTCATGACCTTTCCGGCAGCGAGGTCCGGACTGATTCTGCATGCCTTTCGGCGTTCCGAGTGAGGAAGCGCAGGAGGTTCCATTATGGTATCTCCCTCCACGGAAGATAGCGAAACCTCTCCTACGCTTGTCTCGGGCCTGGAAGTGAATCTCCGGCGACGAGGGAGCTCTCCCACGCGAGGAGCGCTGAAGGCACATCAGGGAAGATGTAGCCGCCTCGTTGCGATATCCATCGCAGGACGTCAACATGAGCATCCGCCGGCGTTGCACAGAAAGCGTGAGGAAACAGGCGGAAGGCGTCAAGGTCGTTGTGTCCATCCCCCATGAGGAAGAGGTGATGTTCGGGAATATGCCAGGCGTTCAGCACGGCTTGCAAGGCTACGCCCTTGTTGAAGTGAGCATCGGAGAGACGCAGGTATTTGCCGGCGCGCTGCGCGGTGACGTCAGGCAGGGAGGAGGCAAGCTCGAGAATGGAAGGCATGAGCAGGTCCATGGTTTCGCTATCCTGGGCGACAATGGAGAGGGGGTCGGTGGCGGCAATTTCCCACTGTGCATGGGGCAGTTCGCGGCGCAGGGAATTCAGAGCCGCATTCCACGCGGGCAGCACCGTGTTACGCAGGTGTGTATTGGCTGCATGGCATCGGGCATTGTGTTCCGCGAGCGGTTGCAGCACGCCGTTTCCATCGGACAAGTAAATGTAGCGCTCACAGGTGCATAGAAAATCCGGTTGCAGGGGGAGCGATGCGAGGACTTCGGCCATGTCAGCCAGGCAGCGCCCGGTATTGATGCCCCAGCGAATCCCCTGATGGCGCAACTGCTTGAGCAATTGGAAACTTTTTGCATCCATATCTTTTGGTTGCATGCCTTTGCGACGCAGGGTGCCGTCGTAATCCAGTGAGATGAGAAAGGACCGGGAACCGATGATCGGGGTGGTACGACCCGGCAGGGGAATATCCCCCTCCTCTGCGGACCGGAGGATGAGTGATGGCGCCACTATGTTCATTTTTTTGCAGGCACGCATCCATCCGGCATCAATTCGCCCGGCTTGCGCATGTGGATTTCCACGCGACGGTTGAGGGCCTGTTCATCACGCGGCAGATCGGTAGGGACCAGGGGGCGAGTGGATCCGCAGGCACGCGTATAGACCCGCGCGGTGGGTACGCCATTGCCCGCGAGCCACTCAACGACCGCTTGTGCGCGGCGCAGGGAGAGTTGAGCGTTATATTCATCCCCACCAATGCCGTCAGTATGCCCTTCGATAATGAAGGTCGTGGATGGATTTTTGTGGATAAGAGCAGCGAGCTGCAGTAATGAGATACGGGCGGAATTTTTAAGCCGACTTTCGTTGAAGGCGAAGAGAAGATCCGCTCCGAGACGGGCTACGCCGGATGAAGCGCCGGGATTGGCAATGCCCATGAGTTGGGCAAGGCTGCGAGTGTCGGAGGGCAGGGCGTTGTTGCCGCGTGCGGCTTGTTTGCGCAATTCTTTTTCAATCAAACCCTCGGCATTCTCCAGCTCTTGAAGCTGGGCAGAAGCATTGACAATGACAGAATTAGCGTTGATGGGCGTTGGCTCCGGGAGCAGAGCTGACAAGCTCGTATCCATATCCGGAGCAAAGTTTGCCAACGCGGGGGCATCGGGCATCATTTGGGCTTGCTGAGTTTCCGGTTCACTGGTCTGCTCCGGGGCGGGCAGGGGTATATTTGTTTCTCCGGGAGCCATCACCAGCTCTTTGATATCCATGTCAAGAAGGTCGATTTCCTGGGGCTCCTGCTCTAATTGCTCAGGGGGAAGGGAATCCTCGGTCGGCAATGGCACGGCGGCTTCCTGTAGTTCGGTTGTGGTGTCTCGTACCACCACTCGGGCGACCAAATCGTCGGTCACACGTTCTGTTTTCGAGAGAATGATGTCTTGGCGCCACAGTCGTAACAGCCAGGGGGCAGCTCGGAACGCCATCAGATGAATAATGGCGGCTACAACGGCGGCTACGATGAGCAGGGGAAGCATGTGTCGCTGTCCAGTGAGCTCAAATCCACGCCGTAAGCGGTTTTGGCGCCGGTGAGTATCAGCAGAACTGGGCGCGGCAGTACTCATGACTTGGGCGTTAATAGGGATTGGTCTCCCAACTCGTCGGGGGGCAGTTCCTGCAATGTCGGCAGCTTCTCATTCATCCAGCGTAAGATTTGCACGGGGATATCGTCTGCATCTCGCAGCAAAAGCGCTTCGGCGTGTTGTTGTACCTCGCGGGTTTCTCCTTTCTGGGTGTACACGACATCGCGCGTGACCGCATCAGCGGCGTCTTTCTGTGTGCGTAAAGTGATGAGGCAACGCTGTTCCGGGTGAAGTTGGGTGTAGAGAGCGATAGAATCTTCCGGCAGACTATCCGGATCATCTTCGCTTGAGAATGCAAGCAGAATCGGTACTTGGCGCGGCAGGCGAAAAATACTCTGTACAGCCGCTATATCAAAGGGTTCAAGACCAGTGAGAGCCTTCATACGCCACCCGACCAGCTCGCGGATGAGCAGTGAAGTACCACTGCGTTTGATCCGGTTGCTCAAAGAGGCGCGGGTGTCAATAGCTGCCACGGCGCGAAGTCGGGGATCACTGACGGCGGCATGCAGCATGAGTTCTGCACCGAAACGTTGACCGACTCCCAGAATCATCAGATCCTTGCGACCGGCTTGCTCCTCAAGTGCGTTGATGATGAGGGGAACATCTTGGCTCTCGAGTACGCCGTGGGTGCAGTAAGGACGGGAAGACATGCTGCCTCGGGGTTCCCAGAGCACGCAAGTGATGCCGGCGGCAGCGAATTGCTCAGCCAAGGGAAGAGCGGAGCGGATGCCGTGATCCCAATCCACGCAGATGAGGACGAAGTCGATCTGACGCAGGCGGTCGGGTATGTGATTTTGTAAACGCTCCAACAGGGTCTGCTGGCGGGGAGTGATATCTTTTCCGGATGAAGCGCGTACCAGACAGGCTTGGATGCGATGACCATCCCGCCCGGTCAAGGAGAAAGGATCAAGCTGCACGCCCTGAGTTTTGTCAGGCAGATCTGAGTAGCCTTGGTAAACAGGATTGACGGGTTGGAGAAGCTGCTCCGTTTTCCGATTGACTTTGACCCACAAAAAAACGCCTGCCGTCAACGCCACAAGCAGCAGTACCAGCAAGATGCGTGTCATCCATCTCCTCATTGAGTTCCATCCTATCACAGCTCCTCGCATTTGGCAAGAGGAAGCCCCAGTGCAAACGCATTTGCCGTTGTCTGTTTGTGTTCTGAAAAACAGTGCGCATCCCGTGAGGATTCAAAAGCGTGAACGCGACGCATCCAGCATCTTACGCATTGCGTGGGGTGGTTTGCACATCTCCTCTCAGAAGCAATGCACTGTACGGCATCTGTCTCTACATTTTCCACAGACATCTCCTAAAACCTCCCCATTGATCTTTTTCTTTTTGCAGAATTTGAAGTTCCACCCGATGCTAGTTTGCTGAAAAATGCTCAATGGCAACAATTATTTATTTGACATTGCTTCTCAAAAGAGATATACATGTTTCATAAAATGAGGGGTTTTTCGCTACAGGTCGGACGCAAACGCAACGGCGCTGGAAGGCGCACACAGGAATTGAGCCAAGGATTTGCGACTTGGTGAGGTTGAGTTGTCTCATATTAACGGTGTTGATATGTTCAAATTGATTGAAAATAAGTGTCTTTGGATAAGAATAGCGATTGAGATCACTATAGCGCTGCTCACTGTATTCCCAGATTGTGTTTACGCCGCCTACAAACCGGTGGATGTATCTGACATCAAGGGTGTAAAGCGTAAGGAACTCATGGAAACGGTAAAAAAGGTGCGTCAACTGCCTCCCATCACTCGCGAATGCTTTCTTGCCGAGCAGCTGGGTCTCATGTTTTGCAAAGACGGTTCACAGTCGATGTTCATTTATCAGGGCGCCCCGGGGACGTGCCATTATCAGGGGAAGGCTTTTTTTGCGGGCCGTGGGCAGCGTCCTATGAATTACAGCGAGGTAGATAAATCAAAGTTTTGGGGCGAGATCTACGAGGAGGTGAAATTTTTCAAAAAAGACGCT
Organism: uncultured Akkermansia sp.; assembly: GCA_947589345.1. GTDB lineage: Bacteria > Verrucomicrobiota > Verrucomicrobiia > Verrucomicrobiales > Akkermansiaceae > Akkermansia. The sequence goes on along the minus strand of CANQAC010000003.1, from coordinate 36,993 downwards.
GCGCTCGGCTTTTTCAGGAAAGACGTTGAAACTGTTGTGCGCAACACGGCAAAATACTTGCTGAAGAACATGCCGGATGAACATCGCTGGGCGTTACTAGCTACCTTCGACAAGAAAATCTACCATCAGGACGGTAGCGACGCGTGGAAAGGATACCGCACCGAGGCGACCATGGATTGTGGAATCAAGTATATCTGGCACGGAGACACCGATAGGGCCTTGTACACGGGACCTGACGGAAAGGAAAGAAAGATCAAGGACATCTATGAGGATCCGGTGCAAAGAGTGCGTTATACACGATGGCGTCAGATTGTTGAACGTTGCGAGAATCTCATCGGCGCTAAAGATATCCTTGCGCTCTTTCCGGAGGAAGTAGAGGCGATACGCGAGCAGTATAAGGCGTACAAGGAGCGGTTGGCAGACGCCGAGAAGGAACAGATGAGTGCGGTGGCAGACATGCTCAACGCTCTTTCTGAGGATGAGAGAAATGTACGCTTGGCCGCTGCCATGGGCCTGTATTTTCATGATGTCGATTACCGCTCTTCTCCATATAACAGCAACCAGTACCTGAATCCCGGCTCTACTATCATGCTGCCCGACGGAAGGAAAATTACCAATATCAAAGGCTACTTCTGCTTAGCCGATGGTTCTCCGATTATCTTACCCGATGGGGAGAAAATGGTGGCGAAGCCTCAAGCCCCCGGAGCCCTGAGCAATCTGCCTCACGAGTTCATCTTGGAGCGTTTCAAAGAACCGATTCAACAGATGGCGCGTCTGGTTGCCAAGGAAAGGTTCCATTGCTTGCCTCCAACCCTTCGTGTCTTGCTGCGCGCGGAACTCAGCGGACAGCTCACCACGTGGGACAACTCGTCGCCCGTGAAAGGGAAAGGCTTTATCAGCATTGAGACCTTTGACCGCCAATGGAACGTGCCGAGGGATGAGGTGGATCGTTCCACAGCCCTTTTCACCAACTCAGAGGGGAACAAAATACCCTACAAAATCATCTCATCGTATGAAAATAATTGGTGGCATACGATTCACCTGGTGTTCCTGTGCGTGCGCATTTTGAGCTGGCAGGAAGTTCTGGATTATCTCCCCGAATAACAACCGCATTTTCCCCAATGCTACTACTTGGGTTTTCTTTTAGCACTTGATGAATGAGACGTGCGGTCCTATAATGGAGGCATGAAGATGCGATACACAGCGTGGGCAGCCTTGTCGGCAGCATTTTTGTTGCCTCTCAGCCGTGCCAATGAGCAGCAGATGAAGCAGGCGTTGGAACTCTGGGAACAGCAGGAGGCGGAATATCACGCTGCCCTGAGTGTGGCCACTACCCCGGAGCAGCGGGATGCGATTCTCCCGCCATCCACGGGGGAAGTGGCCGAAGCTTTATGGAAATCGATCCGCGGTCTCACCGGCACTCGGGACGTTCCGGATACTGCCGGAGGAGGTCGTGGGAAGGTCGATAATCGGTCTCAGAAAAAGATTAAGACGTATGAGATGGATGAGCCGTGGGCGGCTCCCGCTGTGGTGTGGTTCTTGAATCACCCGGAGAGTCTGGCGAAGCTTTACGAAAAAGATCCGCAGAAGCTGGCGGTTGGGGCGCAGGCTCTGTTGAATTCGGTGCGTTATCGTCATTTCGGATCACCTCTCATTGGAGAGGTTTGTGCGAAGCTGGCACAAAACAGCGGCGCAGATGTCTACGAAGTTTTGCAGAAGATTTATGAACGTAACAGTCATCCCGCCGCTCGTGGGGCGGCAGCCTTGGCTATGAGCGTGATGCTAGCCAATCCTACGTTGGCCGGCGAAGTAGGAGGCCGTGCTCATGCGCGCGCTAAGCGCATTTACCTGATTCGACAGGCTCTCATATTATCGCCGCAAGATGCTCAGTTTGGCGACGTAAGTCTCACTGATGCTGCCCAGGAACTTATTTATCGCATTAGCAAGCTGGATGAAGGAGCTATACCTCCACGCATCAAGGTGGTGGATGCGCATGGGACGGATAGTTTGTTTCCTGTAGTGGGCAAGGCCAACCTGATATTTTTTTGGGATCCGGAGGAAGATGTCGGTTTTTCCATCATGCGCAAGCAGGCCGCACTGATAGCGCAATATCCCCAGTTAGTGTTATGCCCGGTGGTGGTACATCGAACTCGCGAGGAGCTTGAGAAACTTCTCCGGGAGAACGGGATAAAAGTGTGCTATATGGATGATGAACAGGGTACGGCCGGTCGGGCATATCGCGTGAGTCAGCTGCCTCATGCAGTGCTTGTCAACGAGCACTCGCAAGTACTCTACAGTGGGTATCCGGATATGCAACTCCAGTCGGCCCTCAATACTTGGCAGAAAGGCGCGCAAGAGAGCGCGGCATCGCCCTTGAAGCAACGAGCAGCCGCCCCTGAGGGAAGCCTTGATAGCCATGGATCACCCGGGCAGAATAGCGTGCCGCCCTTGCGAAAAATTCCTCAGTTCTGAAGTTCGCAGGTATCACAAGGCAGGTTAGGTCTGCGGTACATCGGGATGGGTTGCCGCTGCACACGATCACTCGAGGTATCCTCAAATCGGGTGCCAAAGATTGCCTCGAACACTGGTCCATTGATAAAGGAACTGAGGTTAGAGGAGTGGAAGCATTCGTGTTCCTGCAGATAAGTAAGTGTCGGAGTGATGAGCCGAGAGGCATCGCGGACATATCCTTTGATCTCGCCCCAGTTATCCGGCCATGGGCGCAAGGGAAAGGGTTCGTGCCGGATGACGATGTCGGCGTACTCGCGCAGGGCTGAGGCGACCAAATCGGCGTGAGTTTGATCCTCCACAGAAGCCAAAGCGTAGACCATGCGCAGAATAGCTGCAGGTACTGGCGGAGCATCAATCTTGGAAGGCAGTTCTCCACGGTGTGGCATGTTAATATCTTTGCAGGGGCGGCCGGCGTACGCATCCGGCAACGTGAGGCATGGTACGTAGTCCGCCGTGTGCGCCATGATGTCCAGTTCTATCGTCTGCAGTATTACGGCCAAGGGCCTGGGAGATTCCTTGCCCCATAACTCAAAGGTCAACAAAAGAAGTCTCAGCGGGTGACGCAGCCCGTCCGGATGCCGACGATATATCATACTGGTTTGCTGCACACGTCCAATCACACGTATTCCTTCCGGCAGCTCGGCGCCATCCGGTAACGCCAGATGAGCACACAGCTTCCCGCGGTGGGTGTAGATGCGCACATGAACCGGAGCATCACCGGGGATACGCAGGTAGGGGTCGTAATGCTCTGCGCCAAGCAAGCGAGTGTAAGGGGATGGGTCGCCAAGATTGTAATCAAAATTCAGTTCAAAGTGGCTGCCGGGCGTTTCCTCCGGTGAGGTCAGCGTATCGAGGAAATCGCGGGAGATGGCAGCGGAGTGCAACCAGCAGATGACCGTGATAAAGACCAGACCAACGGCGATTGCCATGGCGAAGAGACTATTGTTCCGCACTTGTACCGTCATGCTCTCATTCTACACGGAAAGGGTCATGGAATCAAGGCTTGTATTATACTCGCGCGGATTGTATAATCGCGACCATGAGCATATTACCGTACGTACACAACTATGTGCAGGAGATACAGGCATATAAGCCTGGTAAGCCAATCTCTGAAACAGCTCGTGAACTTCACATGAAACCGGAGGATATTGTGAAGCTGGCCTCCAATGAGAACCCATTGGGGGCCTCGCCGCGTGCCGTGCAGGCGATGCAGCTGGCTGCTCAGGATGTAAACCTTTATCCAGATGGGGCTTCATATGAGCTTCGTACGAAAATTGCCCAGATCTTCGGGGTGGATTTTGAGCAGACAGTGGTGGGCAGCGGGAGCAGTGAACTCATTGAACTCGTGTGTCATACTTGTCTCGGGCCGGGAGCAGAACTTGTAGCTGCGCGCTATAGTTTCACCATGTATCCGCTGATGTGCAAGCTTTTTGGCGCTGAGTTCGTGGAGGTGGAAAATAAGCCGGATTGGACACATGACCTGCAGGCAATGCTGCGCGCCATTACCCCTCGCACACGCGTCGTGTTCGTTACCAACCCCACCAATCCTGTCGGCACGATGGTGCAGCAAGGTGAGTTGGATGATTTCATGGCAGAAGTGCCGGAACATGTCATGGTCGCTTTCGATGAGGCCTACATCCACTTTGCTGACCCTCAGCCGGACACCTTGCGCTACGTACGCGCCGGAAAAAATGTGGTGGTGTTGCGTACTTTTTCAAAGGCCTATGGGCTGGCAGGCGTGCGCGCTGGGTTTGCAATCACCACGTCCGAGATCGCCGGAATGCTGCACAAAGTTCGCTCACCGTTTAACATGAGCAATCTTGCACAGACAGCTGCTCTGGCTGCTCTGGATGATGAGCAGCATGTGCTGAACTCTGTATCCTTGGTACGTGCCGAGATGCGCCGCTATGAGGAAGCTTTTCAGACATGGGGAGTACCATTTGTGCCGAGTCAGGGAAACTTTGTGTTGGTCAATGTAGGGAATGGACAACGAATCTTCCACGAGTGCTTGAAGCGCGGAGTTATCCTACGCCCCATGGATGGTTATGGATTGCATGAGTACGTGCGCATTACCATTGGAACACCCGAGCAAAACGATCGTTGTTTGCGGGTACTTCAGGCAGCGCTCGAGCGGTAATTCTCCGTTCCATTAAAAAATCGCATGGGAAAATAAGGCGGTGTTATACATCGCATTGTCATGATATGGGACAATGCGTCGAAAATGTGTACAAGATACAGTGATTGGGCCTCAAAACTCCAACAAATAGGGCGGTTGTGCATCAGACAAAAAGAGATTGCAATTCGTGTTCTTATCAGCTAGAATCCGACGCGTATGGCGCGACAGGTTTTAGGGAAGGGTCTCAGTGCCCTCATTCAGCAGAACGAGGTATCGGCATCGTTGACGCAGCAGATGAACGATGAGAAGCGTGTGATTACGGCGAAGGTGAGCGAGATCCGACTCTCCCCCTTTCAGCCGCGTCGCATATTCAAGGAAGAGCAGATTCGCGAATTGGCGAAGTCGATCCAGGAGAGAGGATTGGTGCAGCCGCTTGTCGTGCGCCGTGTGGCCGGAGACTTTGAGTTGATAGCCGGTGAGCGCCGTTTGCGTGCGGTGCAAACTCTCGGTCACAAGGAAGTGAAAGTTGTGGTGATGAAGGCCACCGATCAGGAAGTGGCGGAGATATCGCTCATTGAAAACTTGCAACGCGAAGATCTTTCGCCGCTTGAGGAGGCTGAGCAGTACCACTTACTCCAGACTCGTTTCAAACTCAAGCAGGAAGAGATCGCTCGCCACGTCGGCAAGTCGCGGGCGATGGTTGCCAATATGGTACGCCTGCTTGACCTGGCGGAGGAAGTACGCCACCTGCTCACGGATGAGAAGATTTCTGTGGGGCATGCCAAAGTTCTGCTGCAGCTCAAAGATTCGGAGATGCAGGTGAAAGCGGCTCAACGCGTGGCTCATTATGGCATGACCGTTCGCCAGACAGAGAAATTGGTGCACAGTATGCTGGAACCGCCGCAATCCAAGGATTCAAAAGTCGCGCCGGTGCATCCGGTCGACCGCGCCACCAAAGCTATCTGTTCCCAACTTTCCGAGAGCTTGGGCACCAGCGTGAACATCCTGTCCAGAGGGCGTCGCGGGGGAGTCATTGAGATCGCATATAGTGGATCGGCAGAGCTGACGCGATTGCTGGAGATTTTCGGCATCACGTCCCGTGCATGAGTGCGGGAGACAGCCAATGATGAGCCTGAGTATTATCAACGAGATGCGACGGTGGTTCTGGGTGATTTTGCTGGGCATGCTCCTATCTGCTTGTGGGGAGAGAGGAACTGGACAACAGAAACCGTCCGCCGAGACAGCACAAGAGGTGGAAGATACGCCGGGTTTTTCCGGGAAAAATGCTTATATCCACTGTGCGGCTTTGTGCGACTTAGGACCGCGTCCTACGGGTTCTGCAGCTTATGCTGCGCAAGTGGACTATATTGTTCGCTCGCTGGATGTCATGGGATGGCATGTGCAGCGCGATCATTTTTCACCATTTCCGGGTTGTAATATGGTGAACCTGCGCGCGGTATTCAGCGAGCGGCAGGGGAGACGTCCATTGCTGGTTTCTTGCCACATTGACACAAAAGGAGGGTCTGCCATCCTTGGGGCGGATGATGGGGCGAGCGGAGCAGCCGTGTTGTTGGAACTGGCGCGGGTATTGGCACGCAACGTGGAGGTGGCCGACCAGGTGGAACTTATATTTTTTGATGGTGAAGAATCACTAGGTGAGCGTATTACGGAGACGGACGGGTTGTATGGTTCGCGCTATGATGTGGCAAGGCGCGGAGTTGCCGGTCTGCCAGCCTGTATGATCAACATGGATATGGTGGGTGGTGCCGGCAAGGTTATTGCCGTACCCATTATGGACACGGTGCCGGCGATGTGCAATATCTACATGGAGGCCGTGCGCCAACTTGGATTTTCTCAGGATCGGTGGACGTATCACATGGGGTCATACTGGGATGATCATCGTCCGTACATGGAGGCCGGGGTTCCGACGCTCAATATGATTGCTTCCTTCATGGGCAGCAATTGGTGGCACAGCAAGCGTGATAACATGCAGCGTATTTCTGCCGCATCCCTTGAAGAATCTGGTCAAATGTCCCTGAAAATTATTGAACTCATCTTGGATAAACTGCAGCGAGGTGAGTAAGACTGAGTTGCGCCAAGCGGGGCGAATCACCTAGAGTTCGTAGTAGGTGTAGCCATTGAGACCATCGCGGTAGGCTTCCAACGCTTCGCGTCGCTGGCGTGGGGTAATGCGACCTACCGCCACGGCTTTTTCCGCCAATTCTCGGAAACGACTTACCAACTCTTTCGTGTCATATTTGACGTAGGAAAGCACGTCGGCCACGCAATCGCCCTCTTCCTCACCAGTGAATACGGGATGACCGTTTTCGAGATGAACGCTTACAACATTCGTGTCGCCCAGCAGGTTGTGAATATCTCCAAGCGTTTCCTGATAGGCGCCCACCAAAAAGATGGCCACGTAGTACTGCTCATCACTTTCAACTTCGTGCAGAGGTAAGGATTTCGCCACATCCTCACGGTCGATATACTGGGCAACCTTGCCGTCGCAGTCACAAGTGATGTCGACGAGTACGCTCTTTTGCGTAGGCCGTTCGCAGAGGCGCTGAATCGGCATTACCGGGAAAAGCTGGTCAATTGCCCATGCATCCGGCAGACTTTGGAAAAGCGAGAAGTTGGCGTAGTAGAAGTCTACCATATTGTCAGAAACTTCCTTGAGATCCTCGGGGATTTCGCTCATTTCCGCGATGCGGTGAGCAATAAGCTCCATAATATGCCAATAGATAGCTTCACCGACGCCACGTTCCCGCAAACTTACGTTACCGTACGCGAATTGCATGCGCAGAGTTTCGCGGTAGTAGTTGGCGTCATTGTAGCATTCCTGGATATTTTTGCGCGTGAGCATGCGGTAGGTTTCGTCCAGTGCTTTGAGTACCTCGCTGGCGTTTTTCGGCAGTTTGGGCAACCCGCTACCGTAGCCGCGCGAACTTGTCACATCCAGTATATTAAATATCAAAACAGAGTGGTATGCAGATATGGCACGCCCGGATTCTGTTACGAGCGTTGGGTGGTGGACTCCGCTTCTGGTACACATTTCACCGACAATTTCCACGACGTCACGGGCATATTCCTCCACCGAGTAGTTGCACGAGGAGTGGAAATTGGTCTGTGATCCGTCGTAATCCACTGCCAGACCACCGCCCATATCCAGCGTACCCATGGGAGCGCCTTCGCGTACGAGGTCAATGTATATGCGACACGCTTCGGAGAGACCCTCACGAATGACAGAAATATTGGGGATTTGAGAGCCTTGGTGGTAGTGCAGCACTTTCAGGCAATGGAGTTTGTTAACGGCTTTGAGGTGGTCCACCACATCGATAACTTGCGCCGGGTTAAGCCCAAATACTGATTTATCGCCTGCCGACTCGCTCCAGTGACCAGATCCTTTGGCGGAAAGTCGCACGCGCACGCCCAAGTTGGGCTCAATGCCCAGCCTTTCTGCCCGCCGTAAGATAGCCGGCAACTCATTGGGCATCTCCAATATCAAATAAATATTCAACCCCATGCGTTGTCCCATGAGAGCTAAGTCAATGAACTCATCATCCTTATATCCGTTGCACATGAGGAACGCTTCGCTATCCTGCATGTAGGCCATGGCCGCGATGAGTTCAGGCTTGGAACCGGCTTCCAAGCCGTAGTGGTAGCGCGCTCCGTAGGAGACAATTTCTTCGACAATGGGGCGTTGCTGATTCACCTTGATGGGGTAGACTCCTCGGTACACTCCCCGGTAGTCTGCCTTGCGAATTGCTCCGGCGAAACTTTTATTAAGCTCGTCAAGCCTGGCACGTAACAGATCGCGGAAACGCAGTAGTACCGGAGCGGCTGTCCCACGGTCTGTCAGTTCACGCATGATGCTCACCAGACTCACGTTGCGCATTTCCCCATCACTGTCCTGAAGGCGCACTGTCGTTTCGCCATTTTTTGAAATGGCAAAAAATCCGTTGCTCCAGTCGGGGACGCAGTATAACTCGGCAGAATCCGCGGCTGTCCAATTTTTGACTTTGCGTCGAATAGGCTGAGATTTACGGTGGGGCATGCTGAAAAACGATGAGTAAAGAAGACTCGGGATATATAGCACGTTCGCCCCTCACATGCAAGCCAAATCAAGGCGTTTTTATGCTTGCTAACGGTGAGTGAATTTGGTAGCATACGAGGGTATGAAGATTGGTGAGAAGATGATATGGGGAATGGTTTATGCGGGGTTGGTGTTGATGCCGCAGGCGTTTGGAAATCGCGATTCGGATTATTGGTCGCCGGAAAATATGGCGCAGCGACAGTGTACATCTGTTCATCTGGTGTACGGGCCTGATGTGCCGGAACACAAGGCGGCGTATCAAGAGGCGGTTATTGAGAAGTCTGCTCCGGGCACCTATTTTTCTTGCAACAACTTTGCCAATGGATACATCGGAGTGCAGGAGTTGTGCGAGAAAGACGGGCAAGGTAACCCGATACGCGTAGCCATCTTCTCGATTTGGGATGCCAAGGATACGGGAGATAATCCTCACGCTGCTCCCGAGGAGGAACGCGCTAAGTTGGTGGCCCGCGGCGAGCAAGTGGTGACCGAGAGATTTGGCGGGGAAGGTACCGGAGGTAAATCCATGCGCAGGTTTGCTTGGAAGGAGGGACAGGTGATTCGCACGCTCGTGGTAGAGCGTAAAGATGGGGATGATTTTCGGCGCATTGCAGGCTATATTTACAACCCTGAAACTGGCAAATGGGAGTTGTTGAGTTGCTGGCGTGTCCAAGCGGTACGGCAGGGGCTTGGCGGCAGCTGCGGCTTTGTGGAGGACTTTATGCGTAATGTGGAGTCTAAGAAAAATGAGAGGCGCGCTACGTTCGGTCCAGCTTTCCGCTGGGATGGCCAAGTTTGGCATCAGGCGTCTCAATTCCGTTTTACACGCGACGCGAATCCCAACAATAACATCAACTGCCGACTCAATCCTGAGCGTGGGTATTTCTCCTTGGCCACCGGTGGTGACATTAAGCCGGAAAAAGATTTTGCCCCTTTTGAAGTGAAGAGTCTCGAGCCTCTACCACAAGCGCATGATCCGGGGGAGGATGTGATGAGCATTATCCGTGATGAACAGGCTGAGCTGCGCTACGCCGCCCCGGCAGAGCCGGCCTCGTGATACTTGATCAGCATACGCAGTTAATCCCGAGGGCGATGAGAATGAGACCATCTGCGAATTGAAGCAGACGTTCCGGAATACTGCGTAGCACGCGAGCCAGGCGGAAAAAGATTAAGGCTCCCGCGAAGGTGACCAGACCGATGGTTCCCGCTGCCAATGCGAGTTGTTGGGGTGAGAGATAGTTCCCCATTTCTTGTCTAATCGCCATGCAGATGCCTACAGAGAAGGCGTCTATGCTTGTAGCAATCCCTACCAGAAGTAAACCCGGCAATCCAAGCGGCAGTTGCACCTCATCCGTGTGTGCTTTGCAGAGAGCCTTGCGAATGGTCCCGAGTCCCAATGCGCAAAAGATGATCAGTGCGCCCCACTTGCCCCACTGTTGAACTAGTTCTCGCAATCCTGTTCCGCTCACATAGCCCAATAACGGCATAAATCCTTGGAAAAAGCCAACGGTACACGCCAACATCAAGGAAGCTCGCCGTCTGTGCATTTGCAGCTGCAATCCATAAGAGAACGCGTACGTCACCGCGTCAGCAGCCAAGGCTGCCGCGATGCCCAGAAGTTCGGGAACATTCATGTCCTACGCTGCTTGGTAGGCTAGAAAGGACCGCAGTTCATGGAGAACCCGCCGCTGGGTGGGGCAGGACCTACGGCGCCTGCCCAGCACCAAGCTGCAGCGGTGCGCCCCGGAAAATCGGTAGGAGGTGAGCCCGCGGCGCCGCAGATCATCCATCCTGTGCTTCAACTCTGTATAAAAGAAAAGAGGGAGTGGGTTTTCTCCCGCCAGAGCGTCCAGCGGGATGGATACAGGAGGGAGTTGCTCCTGCAGTGCGTCAGCAATGCGCGGCAGCCCAATCTCTCGCAAAACTCCACGCATTCGTCCGAAAAAATATTTTAGTGGCAGCGCCTTCAAGGGACAATACTGCTCCATGTATTGCAGTATACCTTGGGCAACTTCATGCTCATAGGGCAAAAAAACTCCGGCGGTTTGCGCTGCCTCATGCAGCACGTCTTCCAACCACTCACAGTCGTAGTCGCAGGTGATGCACTCGCCCGTTTGCAGGTAGGGGCGTTTGGTCGTTGTCTGAATCATCCGAGTTTGAGTTTGCGCTGCAGAGGGTCATTGGCACGCAGGCTTTCCATCCTGCGTACGATTTCGATAAATTCATCAGCATTCTGGTATTGGTGGTACCTTGAAGAATAGCGAATGCAAGCTATCGGGTCGATATTTTGCAGCTTCTCCGTGACCTTCATCACGATGACTGCCGTGGGCACCTCGCGTACGTGGTCGCGATGCAGTTCGGCCACTAACTCATCAGCGGCAGCGTCCAATTGATCCATGCTCACTGGTCTTTTTTCACATGCCTCAATCATCCCACGCAAAATTTTTTCACGGTTGAGAGCTTCGTGGACATTGCTTCTTTTAACAACTCTCAACTCGGTGCGTTCCAGCTGTTCGTAGGTGGTGTAGCGATACCCGCAGCGCAGGCACTCCCGACGTCGCCGTATGCACGACCCTTCGCGCGACATGCGTGAATCGATCACTTTGTCCTCCGTATATCCGCATTGGATGCACCGCATGCCTTCATCCTACCACAATAGGTTGTACCGTCAAGAAAAAACTGACACTATATATCCTGAATTTCTTGTCGTTTGATAGTGATAGGTTGATGAGCGGGAGAGGAAGAAGGGGCTTGTCAAAGTGGCAGATAGATGCTATAATCCCGCAGCTCACAGGGAAGAACCTGCTGTTTGCTTATCAATCAAGAAGTTATGAATGATTTGACTAAACCGTTCAAACGGCTGCCGGTTGCACTCATAGGGACAGGCTCCTATGTACCGGAGCATCGGCTGACGAATTCTGACTTGGAGAAGATGGTCGATACCTCCAATGAGTGGATCGTGGAGCGCACTGGTATCAAGGAACGACGCATAGCGGCGCCTGATGAAAAGCCGAGTGATATGGCTACTCATGCAGCTCGTAAGGCCATGGAAGCGGCCGGAGTAAAACCAGAGGAGATTGACCTGATCATTGTCGGCACCGTGACGCCCGATACTTTCACTCCTTCTACAGCTTGCTACGTGCAAGCGAATTTAGGAGCTGTGAATGCGGCGGCTTTTGATATATCAGCAGCTTGTTCGAGTTTTCTCTATGCGCTCAAGACTGCCGTGCAATTTATAGGCTGTGGTCAGGCGCGTACGGCTCTCATTATTTCGTCTGAAAAGCTCAGTCATATTGTGAACTGGGAGGACCGGACTACTTGTGTTCTTTTTGGAGACGGAGCAGGAGCGGCCGTGCTGCGGACAGGAACGGGAGAGCCGGGGGATAGTGCCATACTTGCTTCTGATATTGGATCGGATGGCACATTGACGGATTTGCTGATGGTGCCGGGTGGTGGGTCAGCCATACCCACTACGGAAGAGAACATACACGAGAAGCTCTACACTCTGGCCATGCGCGGCAATGAAGTATTTCGTCATGCCGTGGCACACATGAAAGACTCTGCTCTTTCGCTCATCCGTCGCACAGGTATCAAGCCGGAGGATATTTCTCTGGTGATTCCCCATCAGGCGAATCTGCGAATTATCAATGCTGTGACACAGAGGCTTGGTATTCCGCCGGAGCGTGTGTTTGTGAATTTGCAAAAGTACGGCAATACATCCGGCGCTGCATGTGCCATCGCTCTGGACGAGGCGATTCGCGGCGGGCGTGCCAAGAAAGGTGACATTGTGCTGATGGTGACCTTTGGGGCTGGTCTCACGTGGAGTTCTGCAGCCATCAGACTTTGACCTTCGGCGGACTTTTCTTTTTGTGGCGATTATTGATAAGAACGAGGCTCGCGATGATGATAGCGAGTCCAGCCCATTGCAGCGGGAGAATCTGCTCGCCGCCGAAGCAAGCTCCCAATAGAATCGCGATGAATGGGTTGGCGTAGGCATGGGTAGCAACCTCAGTAGCCGGTCGCACTTTGAGGAGCCATACATAGCTGGTGTATGCGCAGATAGAACCGAACAGCACCAAATAACTCACATGTGCCCAACCTTGCCATGGAATGTCTTCCCACTTGGTGGCCGATATTTCACCGGAGAAATAAGCCACCACAAAGAAAGCCAGACCGGCGGCAAACATCTGCCATGCCGTACCGCTCCACGCATTCACTTGTTCCTTGGCCGAGGCGTAGTATTTGATGAACAGCGAGCCGAGCGACCATGCAATCATGCCGCCCAGAAAAATCAATACACCGAGTTCTCCATGACTGTCGGGTAGCGAAAGTTCGTGCAGGTAGAGCAGTACAACACCAATGAGACCTCCCACTAGACCAAGTGGCACGCGATAGTTGCGAAAATTGTAACGCCAGCGGCGTACGTTGAACAACGTGATCCATATCATCGTGGATGCTGCCAGCACTGCTTCCAAACTGCTGGTGATGTATTTTTGAGCCAGCATGATAGCGGTCATGTCTGCAAACAACATGATCATGCCACAGGGCACGGAAACACGCATGATACCGCGGTTAAATATGTTCTCCCCCTTGGTTTTAGCGTACAAAAGCAGGAGAACGCCTGCTGCCGTAAAACGCACACCGCCCAGCACATAGGATGAGAAGTATTTGAGAGCTTCACCAATAAAGAAGTAGGTGGATCCCCACACCACATATATCATGAAGTACGCTACCAGTATTGCTGTGTACGAAGGGCGAGGCGTATTCGTATTCATACCATCTCAATGGGTGATGCCGACAGATTGTACCAAAGCATTGACGTGCAAGCAAGACATCATATTCTTTCTTTTGATCGAGAATAGCATAGAGTTTTTGGGACGGGTAGAGGCAACAGAAGCGGATTGATGCCACATGGGGATCCCCCATCTCGTAGGCATCAGGTTCAGGAGGAAGGATCAATTTTCTCCGCGATACGACTTAAAACCAGCTGTTCCTCCGGAGAAAATCTCTGCGCGATGAGGGAGAGGTGAGAGAGAAATTGCTCATGGCAGAGCAAAAAAGTCTGCTCCCCTTGTGGAGTGAGCGTGATGCGTACGGCTCGGCGGTCCTTTGGATCCGGTAAACGCCGAAGCAACCCTTTTTGCACCATCAGGTCTACCATGATGGAGGCGGCAGATACTGCCATTTGTACACTTTGAGCCAGCGCTTTGAGACCTATACCTTCCGGATGATCAGTCGTGAGCAATTTGACACGACTGAGAGCCAATTTTTGCCGCGTTGAGAGAGAGTGAGACGATTGTTCGACAGGCCCTTTTCCCTTGCTGATTGCCTGCCTTTCCCTTTCCAATCCTTTAAGGATGCGATATAGCGCATAACCTTGGTCAGCATATAGGTTTTGTCCCATGAAGTTTATTATGTTAAAATATTTACAAAAATCAAGCATAAAAGAGCTTCGATCGCAAGCTTGACAAGATAGCGGTATGTGGTAGATTAGGAGGGGTATGAGAGCGATACGAGTTCAGGTTCGTGGATTTACATTGGTTGAGTTGATCGTAGTGATCGCCATATTGGCGGTATTGCTGGGGATATCATCGCCCTTACTGTTTAGCTACCTTAATGCTGGAGATGTGGTAAAATGTCGGGCCAATATAGACCAGTTGGCGAAATTGGGCGTAAAGTATGGGCAGGATATGGCCACGCGCAACATGCTGCCGACAAGCGGAATGGCAGATGATGAAGACACGCCTGAAATGGATGAATCGGAAGGTTGGTGGATGGGCCTGGCGCAGGAGTTGGATTCTACTGTGCTGCCCAGTGATCGCAAGCATAGGATGAAGGTAGCCACCATTTTCCACTGTCCGGGTGATCACCGAGCCCAAGTTCAGGATGGTATGTTGATGGAGGCGAGTACAAAGACTGTGTCGTATGTGTCGTGGACGGATGGCTCGGAGGATGAGGACAACCCCAATTCGCAGATTCGTACGTTGGGTAAAAAGCATCTGGATATGTTGCCATGGCTGAGCGATGGTATTCCCCAAGCAAAGCAGAGTGTGACTAGTCTCTCCGATTTCAAAAAGATGGTGATACCGACTTTGGACCGCCATAGCAATACCCTGATGGTGGCATACGCCAGTGGGGTAGTGCAGCAGTTTGAGATGAAAGACGACGAACAGGTGGATTCTGCCAAGCTTTTCCGCAAGATTAACCCGGAGAAGCTTGTACCCACCAAGAAAAAGAAGTAACGTCGGTGCGTTATTACCAAAGCTATGCAGCCCTTGGTGGAGAACCTTTTTGAGTGTCCGAACCAAGCCGTGGTGCTGGGATTAAGCGGCGGGCGAGATTCTGTGGCGTTGCTGCGCATGTTGATCCTGCGTGGAATACCCACCTATGCATGCCACGTACACCATGGCATACGCGCTGAGGCGGCAGATGCTGACGCTCGATTTTGCCGCGAGTTGTGCGAGAAATTGGGAGTCCCTTTTGAAGAATATCGAGTGAATGTTCCCATGCTTGCTCGGCAGTGCGGAGAATCGGTGGAGACAACGGCCCGACAGCAACGTCGGCGTATATTGGCAGAACATGCGCGACAAGTTGGCTGTTCTGCCGTGGCTTTGGCACACCATGCAGATGACCAGGCGGAGACGGTACTCTTCAACATTGCTCGCGGTTCTGCTGGTTTGCGTGGCATGCTTTCGTCTCGGCAGGAGGATGGCATCACATGGTTACGTCCCATGTTGCGTATGCGCCGTTCGCAGATTACGGCATGGCTTGTGCAGATTGGTCAGGATTGGTGCGAGGACGCTACCAACACCGATCCCACAGCGGCTGCCCGGAATACGGTGCGGCTGCAAGTTATTCCCGCACTCAATGAGGCATTGGGACGGGATGTTGTGCCGGCTCTGCTGCGTGGGGCGCGTATGCAAGAGGAGGTGCGGATGGCGTTGGAGGCGGCCCTGGTCGCTTTGCCCATTATGGATCCGCAAGGGAGACTCTATCTCCCTTTTTTGCTGAATCAGCCTGAAGAGCTGTGCAAGGCAGTGGTGCAGTACTATTTGCGGCTCTGCGGAGTGCCGGATATCTCGGAGGCATCTGTCAACAAAGTCTGCTCCATACTACCAGCAACGTCTGAGAGCAGTTTCTGCAACTTGCCGGGAGGTTTTCGCGCGAGACGAGCACACAGACGGCTGAGTATTGAGTGTCCGGATCAAATATAACGCCGCTTGGCAAAGAGGTGCGCACGCAGGGGATCTGCCGCCGAGAGATGAGCAAAACCGATAGCTAGGGCATCAGCTGCATCGGGTTCAGGTGTTTCGTCCAGTTTGAGCAGGGCACGCACCATGAAAGCAACTTGCTCTTTTTGCGCACTGCCTCGCCCCGCTACGGCTAATTTAGCGCAGCTTGGTGGATATTCCATGATGGGTAGCCCACGGCTGGCAGCGGCTATGATCGTGGCGGCGCGAGCGGAACCCATGGTAATGGCTGTGCGGTGCGACTGCACGTAGATGATGCCTTCAATAGCCAGTTCGTCCGGTTGCCATTTATCAATAAGAGAGAGTACGTGGCGGTGGATTTCCAGCAAACATGCGCTCTGAGGCAGAGAATCTTTGAGCGAGAAGGTGCCGTATTCCAGTGCTCGCGCCGAGTAGTGGTCGCCTTCAATCACGGCATACCCTGTATTGCGAATAGCCGGGTCTATGGAAAGGACACGCATGGACTCCTCAGTTAATGTCGTCTGCGCCCCGTCGTGGCCGGTCGCGGCTTGCGCAGCGGAGGGGCGTCTTCATCAAGCAAAGCGGTGTAAGCGTACGGAAATCCGTCCAGCTTGCGGCGTTCTACTTTTTGCTTGAGAAAGATTTCAATCGACTTTGCAAAATCGATTTCATCTGCTGTGAGCAGAGTGAATGCGTCACCTCGCGTTTCGGCACGACCGGTACGTCCAATGCGGTGCACGTAATCCTCCGGATTTTCGGGAACCCGGTAGTTGATAACGTGGGAAACATCGTTGATGTCAATACCGCGGGCCGCTACATCCGTCGCCACGAGGATGCGGTATTTATCTTCTTTAAATCCGCGCAGGGCGGCCATACGCTCCTTCTGAGGTATATCGGAGTGCATAGCGGTTACTTCATG
This sequence comes from uncultured Akkermansia sp., assembly GCA_947589345.1. Lineage (GTDB taxonomy): Bacteria > Verrucomicrobiota > Verrucomicrobiia > Verrucomicrobiales > Akkermansiaceae > Akkermansia. Next base: position 20,146 of record CANQAC010000003.1, on the reverse strand, counting down.
ACCCCACCCGGCATGAGCAAGCATGTTGGCCACCATATCGGCCTCTTTCCGGGTACGCGTGAAAATCATCATGTTGCTAAAGTCAGTCTGCTTCACGAGGGCAAGCAAAAGTTCATCGCGCTGGTCGAGTCCAACCGGATAAAAGGCGTGGGATATAGTGGAAGCTACCTCACGACGGGCGATAGACACATCGTACGGATCCGTGAGACACCATTTAGCGAATCCCTGCAACATTTGCGGCATTGTGGCGGAGAAAAAGAGCGTCTGCCGACCTTCCCACGGGCATAGATTCACAATTTTGCGCACGATGGGTAGGAATCCCATATCAGTCATGCGGTCAACCTCGTCCAGCACAAGAGTTTTCACTTCTTTGAACTTCATATTGCCGCGGTAGAAGTGGTCGACGAGGCGTCCCGGTGTGGCAACCACTACATCTACTCCTTTTTTTAAGGCGTCAGCTTGCTGTCCATATCCCACGCCTCCGTAAAGCAAGCCCACGGTAAGATCTGTGTGGGAGGCGTAGGTGCGAAAAGCCTCAGCCAGTTGGTCAGCTAACTCACGCGTGGGTTCCAGGACAAGTACTTGGGGGCGACCGGTATGTTGAATGCGTGTGATAATCGGAAGGGCAAAAGCTGCTGTTTTCCCGGTGCCTGTTTGAGAAGCTCCAATGACATCTCGACCTGCCAATACATGGGGTATAGCTTGTTCCTGGATGGGAGTGGGCGATGTGTAACCGCAATCCTTTACTGCTTGCAATACTGGGGCGGATAGTCCTAATTCTTCAAATGTCATGTCTGTGTGATAAGGATGTAATTACAAGTGGACAAAGGGGTTGTTGAGCAGTTCCTCGCCCACATTTGTGCCGGGACCGTGTCCAGGGTGGACCAGTGTGTGCGGGTCGAGCGTCAGTATTTTGTTCTTGATGCTCTCTGAGAGCTGCCTGGCATTTCCACCGGCGAAGTCCGTGCGTCCCACTGAACCGGCAAACAGAGCGTCACCCGTAAATATCTCTCCCCGCTCTGGTGCGTACCATGCCAAACTGTCCGGAGAATGCCCGGGCACGTGCAGTGCCTGCCAGCCGATGCCTGCCAAGTTGAAAGACTCATCCTGTGTACTCAGTACAGAGTCTGTTACAAAGGGAGGGGGAGCTGGTATACCCCATGCCTGTGCATTTTGAGCCAGCGTCAGGTTCGGAGTGTAGGCAGCGCCGGAGATAATGGTACACCCCGTGGAGCGTTTGAGTGCGGCCGCGTCTTGAATGTGGTCAAAGTGTTGGTGCGTGAGCAGCAGATGAGTCAGTCGCATTCCCTCAGGCAGATGCTTGAGCAACCATGCAGAAAACCCGTCCGGTGCATCAATCGCCACGCAAGCTCCTTGCATGCCCGGCACAAGGTAGCCGTTGCACTCCAGTGCGCCACCGCTATAGTGCATCAACTCCGGGACCATGGGCGTACCATACCACCGGGGACACCATTTGGCAAGCCAAAAGGGAAGCAGGGATCGGCGGGCGTGCCACATTACACCATTCAGGACGCTGAGAAGGAAACCGTCGCAGAATAGGGTGCTGCGCGAGACGAGTGTATTTTTACCGGGCTGGTAAGAATGAGCTGGTAATCGTCTGAGCGTTCAGCTATCATGAGCGCATGCAAATGGATGGATGGAATACGATTCACATTGGACGTGACGAGCGCCCGCAGGTGACGCAGCACGACATCGCTGCCATGATTCAGGAACTGGATCCGGATGATTATGATGAAGCGGTGCAGCAGTTTCTCGAGGAGGTTGAGCGAGGAGAGAGTCCCGATACCTTGAAGCGAGCGGCTACTCTGCTTATGCAGGATGAGGTGGATTTGGCTCCGGAATTTAAGGAACAGGGCATTGAACCGGATGAAAAGCTTATTGAGGTTTTGTTGGCGATAGGAGCGGATGCGGATGCTCCGAATGCGTATGGGGAGCCTCCATTGCACTTGGCCGCCAAGTATGGCTACCGCAAAATTGCCGAGATGCTTTTGCTGGCCGGAGCTGACATAATGCGCCACAATTCGCGCGGACAGACGGCTGCCCAACTTGCGAAAACCGCCGAGTTGGCGGAGTTGCTCAGCCCGCGACATGACACTCCCCAAACCGATGGCTGTTCATGTGGTCACCATCATGGCGAGGATTGTCATTGCGATCATCACCATGCGTAGATTGGTTCTGGTTTAAAAATCGGCCACCTCGTACAACTCCGGGGGCAAGGACGTGAGGAAGCGCGAGGCGTGGCAGAATTGGCTTTCGTAGCCATGGCCGTTGTAACGCGGGTAAGACAAAAACAAACGATCCTTAGCGCGAGTGACAGCCACGTAAAAAAGGCGGGTTTCCTCTTCCATCTCGCGTGGCTCCGCAGAGTTGATGGTGCGGAAATGGGGGAAAAGCCCTTCACCTAAAAAGATGATAAAGACATGGCTCCACTCCAAGCCTTTGGCCTGGTGAATCGTACTCAAGGTGACTCGCGAGTTGTCTGCCGTTGCAGCATCTGTATCCGTTTCGCTGAGTAAGGCGACTTGGGAGAGAAAATCGTCCAGATTCGGTACATCAGAAAGAGAGCGGGAGAGTTGTTCAATATCATCCATGCGCTCTTCCGTGTTATCATATTTGGAGGAGAGGGAAGGAGCGATGTGTTTGAGGACTCGCAGAATCATCTCCGAAGGAGTGAGTTCATGATCTCCGGGTTGCAGGTCATCGAGGGTTTCCAACAGCTCTTGCCAGTTGGCCTTTGCTGCCGCGGGGGCGTTCACGGCATTTTTTAAGTCGACAAAACGCAGAGGTTCGATACTCTTCGTTTCAGGCGCAACCAAGGCCTCATTCCAACCGTGCCACATTTTCCCGGTACTCACTTCTCCCACTTTGGGGAAATCACTTACAATGCGCCGGAAAGCCATCTCATCGCGCGGATTGGCAAGAAGGCGCAAGTAAGCCACAACATCTTTGATATGCGCTTGTTCAAAGAAGCGCAAGCCGCTGGTTACACGGAACGGAATACGGCGTTGAGTAAGTTCAACTTGGATATCAAGGCTGTGGAAGTGGGCTCGATAGAGAACGGCGATTTCTGATGGGTCCACGCCGCGGTTGAGCAGTTCTTCAATGCGTTGCGCCACGTACAGAGCCTCCGTCCTGTTATCGGGAGCAGGGTAAACTGTGGGGAGAAAACCATCGCTTTCGCGTGCGGGGGTTAACACTTTATGAAATTGTCGCTCATTGGTCGCAATAGCTGCATTCGAAATCTCCAAGATGGCCGGACGACTGCGGTAGTTCGTTTCGATTTTGAATACCTCCGCATCGGGGTAGCGCTCGGTGAATTCAAAAATATGATCCACGCGTGCGCCGCGCCAAGAGTATATACTTTGCGCATCGTCACCCACAACGGCCAGGCTGGTGTTCGTCCCGCCGCTCAGCAAGTTAATGATGCGATCTTGCAGTATGTTGGTATCCTGATACTCATCTACCAACACATGTAAAAAACGTTGTTGTAACATGCTGCGCACTTCCTCATCATCCCTCATGAGCTTGAGCAAATGGAGTAACAGATCGTCAAAGTCCATAGCGTTCGCTTCACGTTTACGTTGCGCGTATTCGGCGTAGATACGCGAAATGACTTCGATATGTTTTTTGAGTACGGGATAATTTGTGTGCAGAAGCTCCTCCCAGTTTTGTCCCGTGTTGGCTGCTAGACTGTGAATGGTGAGCAGGAGATCAGGTTTTGGGAAGGGATCACTCTTGCTCGTTTTGCCGGCATGCTGTTTGACAAGCATGCGCATGAGCGATTTTTGGTCATCTGAATCCAGAATAGAAAAGCCCGGTCGGTATCCGAGACGTTCTGCATGAGCTCGCAGGATACGATTGGCGATGGAGTGGAAAGTGCCGCCCCAAATGCGTCCTGCCTGAGGACCTACCAACTGTTGCACTCGTTCAAGCATTTCCCGAGCAGCTTTATTGGTAAAAGTGAGCAGCAGAATACGCCATTCGGGTACTCCGTGCGCAAGCAACCACGCCACTCGGCAAGTGAGCGTTCGTGTTTTCCCACTGCCCGCGCCAGCGATTACCAAGGCGTGACGGGCTTGGGTGGTAACGGCAGCGAGCTGTTGCTCATTGAGCAGAGTAGAAAAGTCGGGAGCACTGGCTGCAGCTGGGTGGCAGGATGGCACGTTGTTTTAGAAGTCGAGGTAGATTTCAGCGCGGCGGTTCTCGCGACGAATGGTGCTAATCATCTGGCGGGAGTCGCCAGCTTGATATGTTCGGCGCGGTTGACTCTTACCTAAACCTTTAGTAGTGATGCGCTCCGCTTGTACGCCATACGAAAGGAGGACTTTCTTCACCGTATCCGCCCGGCGCAAAGAGAGATCCATATTGTATTCCTCCGTACCGATGTCATCCGTGTGTCCAGAGATGTTGAGAGAGCCACCGCTATTGACCAGGAGCTGGGCTACAATGCGCAGTTGGCTCGCCGATCGCGGACTGAGTGTTGCATCGTCAAAACCAAAGTAGAGTACGAGTGAATCACCACCGTGCGGATTTTTAACGAGGGGGAAATAAACGCCGCCCTCAGCCTCAGCCACTTTTTCATAGTGATTGAGCAGTTGATCGAGAGCCACAGCCTTCACGCGCCATCCGTTCTCATCATTGCGGACCAGTTCGATGCCCACATTCCCCGCTGCTCCGGATCCTTCCTTAGGAGACAGGTAAACAAGATAACCAGCATTCTTATCGTTATGGTACATGTTGCGCATGGGGATACGCTCACGTAGCACCAGATCACCTTCCTCAAACATCATGCATAGCCCGGCGAGCGTGGCATCCGATACATCACCGCCGCTCACGAGCCGGCGAGCCGTGTCCATATCTCCGCGTTTCAGCGCTTCCAAAAAGCCTTCCACAACACTCAAGGCGTCGCTCTGCGTGTTAAGCTGCACCTTGTCCGCCGAGACCAGTTCCACGCTTTGCACGCGAGGCTTACCTTGTTCAGGGGTCACGATGGTAAGCAACAAGTCGTCGTTGCAGCCTTCGGCGGAGAGTCGATAGCGCGTTAATTTGCCGCCGCCGGTAGTAGGAATGATGGTGCCGATCTCTTGCGTTTTCACTTTTCCGCGTTCGCTGTTCCATTGCTGCAGGATTTCGGCAGATTCTTTTGGGAGCTGCTCTGTGCGGATCAATTCATCCAGAGATGCTTGCTTTTCGGCGGGAGGTTGGTTGAGAGCTTGTGCCACATTGAGAGCGACAGCATGCTCGGCCGAGTGCGGTCGAATTGGTGGCTGGGGTGACGGGGCAGGTGGGAGTTTTGGAGCGGGAGTCTGAGTCACCGTCGGGGCGTCCTGCGGTTGTTCAACAGGCTTCGGAGTTTGAGGTTGCTCGAGATTCAACTGTCGGGCTCCGCGATACAATCCGGTTATGCCTGCTGCGAAGAGCATGATCATCACTAGAACGACGAGGATGGGATGGTTTTTCATGGCGTGAGAAATTGCTGGGGTGTCACCGGGATGATTCCTTGTTGGTGGGGTACGCCGCTCGGCGTATTCGGGTTTTGCAAACTTGTTTCGCGGATTCGAATGCGGCGCACTTCGGTATATGGATCAGGGAAGGGTGGAGCGGGGTAGAGTTTGAGCAGCTCAGTGGGATTCATACGATTCATGGTGCCGTTCGGGTGGTACCCGCGCATTCCTGCTTCCGTGCAGCGGGAGCGGATTGCTTCGAAGTGCAAGTGTGCGAGATAGCGGCCATTAGCTGAGCCGATAGAACCAATACGCTGTCCACGTCCCACGAGACGGCCTGTTTGTACCTCACGTGTGTCAAGGTGGGCGTAGAGGGTTTGCACAAGTTGCTTTTCTCCCGGAATGCGGTGAGCCAATACCACCACATTCCCCCATTCGGGAGAGGGGCAGCCACTGTACACGACAAGTCCACGCCCTGCAGCACACACAGGCTCTCCCAAGTCCGTATTTTGCCCGCCGATGCCGTTCAAATCTTTGCCGGTGTGACGGCCGTGGCGTTTATGATTCATGGATCCAAAGGGTTGAGCATCATAGATCATTGATCCAGTGGGGCCTCCGCAAGGCCACTGAAATCCATCGACTTCCGGGGCAGTTGCCAACTGCGTTGGACTGAGAGGAATCATGCCGCCAAACACCTGCGCCATGCGAGGTTGGGATGGGACATTCTGCGCGATGGGTTTCTCGGTGTTTCGGGCGCTCACCCACCAGCACAGGCCCGCTGCACCTATACACAGCAATACGTAGAAAAGCTTGCGAAAGACCGACCCACTATGAGACGCCACGGCCATGCCTCCATGGTATCTGAAAGACATCTGATTTTCAAGTCTAATTCATAGATGCCGTACCCGGCAAAGCCGTGAAACATCAACCGAATGCTATATCATGATACTTGTTCATGTTGACAGCGTATTCTTTTGTGGTATGCAGGCTGCCGGGTGCATTCAAACGTCTATAATGGTGGCGGAATTTTTTGGCTAATGGATGATCCTCCCAGCCTATTACGTACACCGGGAAAATATCCTGCAGTTGCCGCCATAATGCTTTCTGTCCACCAAACATAAAGAGTACATCAAAAGGACCATCTTTGTACATATCTTCTTGATCCAAGCGCTTGGATACACTCATTTCACCGTCACTTGGAATGATGAGGTGCAGCTTTGTCACCCCCTCCTGCCAAAAACTTTCTTGCGCCTTCCTGCAAATGACTGATACTTGTGCATCCACGCGGCAAGTGGTGAGTGCTTTTACAGCTGGCATCAGCTGCCGTGCCTCCTGCTCCGAGTCGGGACTGACAACGAGCATTCGGAACGGCAATCGAACGTGTTTAAGCACTTCGGCCTTCGTATCCTCATCCATCTTTGGGGCGATAATGTAGGTGGTTTTCCAGCGATGATGCATCCAAAACCCGTCCAGAATATGTTCATTTTGGCATTTCTCGAGTGCCAAGTTGACTTGCATGGTAATGGCTGCCAGAGTTTCGCAGCCCTCGGGCAGATGAATCTCGCGCCCCAGCACCGTATCCCAATGACCGAGCGCGGTGTTGCGGGTGAAAACGGAAAATAGGTGCCCTTTGCTTTTGCAACGTTTGTAAATGAGCGCAGGCAGTGGGGTAACTCCCGTTACCTTGCCGAAGTAGGGCAAGTAAATGCCTTCCGCCGTAAATTGGTCACTGAGTACACCAAGCAATCCGCCGCCATGAGCGAGTTTGAGGATTTCCCGCAAACCATCTTCTTTGCTGTACATTTCACAACCGTAACGAGTGCGTGATTTGTAAATAAAATCCTCGAGCAGGGGGTTGGAGAGCCGCCGATACATGGAGGCGAAACGAGGAACGCGATGGAAGATAGGACGAATGCGCGCCAATGCTTCCCAGTTGCCGGCATGGGGGATACAAGATACCACGGTGTGCCCTCCGGAACCGCAGCGCTCAAAGAGCTCTCCACCCTCCACATGGATGAAGCGTTCCATCTCCCGTGGCGTCATCACGCCGGTCTTGATGGAACAGGCCAAGTTCATGGTTGTGCGCACTATATTGCGGCGTACCATGGAGGATAATCTATTGGGGCGAAGAGTGGGATCTATGACAATGCGTAGATTACGAGCCACGATGCGTCGACGTCGTCCGGCACACATCCACACCAAGTACCCCACCACGCGTCCTAAAATTGCCACCACCCGAACATCAGTCAACCGCATGAACAAACAGATCGTCTTGTAGGAAAGAAGCGATACATGGTTAAATAATCTGGTGGAGTAAGAGGGAGTTGGTTGAGTTTGCATGGTCAGTTGATATCAGATCCTGAGATAGGTATGAGACGCACACGGCCTTCCGTGCCATTGCGGCCGCGCGTAAACTCCGGGTAATAGCCGTATTGCTGCACCAGTGAGACAAACTCTCCGTAGCTCTTCATGAGAGTATGCAAAGCAGGGCGCAGCATTTCCATGTAGCGCTGAGGCACTCCAACGTGACCGATGCGCCCCCCTCGCGGGAGAGAATTAAGCAATGGTTCCCCCCCACGAAAATCAGCCCGCAGGTGAGGGGTGCCGTTCACTTGCTCGCGCGAGAAACTCAGGTTGACGGCGGTCGTTTGGTGCAAGTGAGTACTCAGGATGCGGTCGATAATGAACTCAGCATATCCATCATGGATGCGCACCGCCAAGCCGTGCTCATGGGCAATGAGAGAAAAGATGCCTCCTTGTCGCATGCGACAGGTGTCGCGAAGGTAACGGTTGATTTCTCCCTCGGTGAAGGTGATTTCAGCCCCCCCGGCGTTGCGAAGCGCAAGGGTTAGATCACGCGGGTTCCCTCGGTCCTCGTAGCCGACTACATCACGCAAATTTTGGGGCCACCACATTTGCACCACCAGGTAGGCCATACCGCCCGTGAACAAGATGAAGAGAAGTGTGGCTATGATCGACCACATGTTGATTTTTCCCCATAAGTCACCTAATCCTGTTTCTGTGGGTGTTCCTGTGGAACCGTCATCCTCTTCCGCACGGGTGTATCCGCCCCGCAGCACCTCGCCCTCATTCCTCGGGCGCATCAAACTTCCCCAAGGATTATCTCGCTCATTCACCCGGCGCTCTCTTGTGCGGCGTTTGTTTTCCAGCATATCCGCGCCCATTATAACACTCACCCCATAGATGAAAAGAAAAATCGCATGTTCGTTAAGACCTATCAACCTAGTAGGACTATGACTATAAGAGGGCAAGGATTTGCAGGAGACAATTCGGCGACGGACAATGTGATGGGAAGGATACAAAAAAACGAAAAAAAGACTTTTCATGTGCGGTGGGTTGAGTATAATCTCGGCGTCTGACTGCCACCGGCGGGAAGCCGTGGGTGGGAACCCCAGACCGGCTTTACGACTATGACAGAATATACTACACGCGTGCTGGAAGGAGTACGCAACAAGAATGCGCATGAGCCTGAGTTTTTGCAGGCCGTGCAGGAAGTTATCTCAACAATTGAGCCCGTTCTCTCTGCTCAAAAGAAGTATGAGGAGAACTGTATTTTGGAGAGAATTACGGAACCGGAGCGCACGATCATCTTTCGCGTGCCGTGGACGGATGATGCAGGTCGCATACGCATCAACCGCGGATTTCGCGTGGAGTTCAACAGCGCGATCGGACCGTACAAGGGTGGGTTGCGTTTCCACCCTTCAGTGAACTTGGGTATCCTGAAATTTCTCGGTTTTGAACAAGTTTTCAAGAATTCCCTGACCACATTGGCTATGGGCGGCGGTAAGGGTGGTTCTGATTTCGATCCCAAAGGCAAGAGCGACACGGAGGTTATGCGTTTCTGCCAGAGTTTTATGACTGAACTGCAGCGTCATATCGGTGCTGACACTGATGTGCCAGCGGGTGATATTGGCGTAGGTGGACGTGAGATAGGGTACCTGTTCGGTCAGTACAAACGCTTGCGCAATGAGTTTACTGGGGTACTCACCGGCAAGGCGCTCAACTGGGGCGGCTCTCTCATTCGTCCGGAAGCTACAGGTTATGGCTGTGTTTATTTTGCACAGAATATGCTTGCTACGCGCGGAGATGATGTGTCTGGCAAGGTGTGTACGGTGTCCGGTTCTGGCAATGTGGCGCAATACTTGGTGGAGAAGCTCAATCAGCTCGGCGCCAAAGTTGTCACCATGTCCGACTCCAATGGCACCATCTATGATCCGGCCGGCATTGATGCCGAGAAACTTGCCTGGGTGATGGAACTCAAAAATGTCCGCCGTGGCCGCATCAAGGAATATGCCTCTCAATTTACCGGTTCTCAGTATATGGAAGGTCAACGTCCATGGAGTATTCCTTGCGATTGTGCTTTCCCATGTGCCACGCAGAACGAGATCAATGGCGAAGAGGCCGCCGCGCTTGTGAAAAATGGTTGCAAACTGGTGGCTGAGGGCGCCAACATGCCCACTGATCTCGACGGCATTAGTGTGTACCTCAATGCCGGAATTCTCTACGGCCCGGCCAAGGCGGCCAATGCCGGTGGTGTCGCGGTTTCCGGTCTTGAAATGGCTCAGAACAGCCAGCGTCTCAACTGGACCCGAGAGCAAGTGGATGCCAAACTCTTCGATATCATGAAGAACATTCATGAGAATGCGTACAATCATGCTCACGAGTACTGCAAAGATTGCACGTCAGACTTCACCAACTATGTAGCCGGCGCCAACATCGCCGGCTTTGTGAAGGTGGCGGATGCCATGATTGATCAGGGTCTCGTGTAAGAGCTTGCCGCACCAACTTTCAACCGCTCGGCCTGCCCGCCAGGTCGGGCGGTTTTGCATGGAATCGCTCGGCTTCACTTGATGCCGCATCGGCGAAGCAGTGCACTGGAGTCAGGGTCGCGGTGCATGAAGTCGCGGAAAAGCTCGGCGGCGGGACGCGAGTTGCCTTGGGAAAGGATGCAGCGGCGGAAGTCGCGGCCGGTTGCTGGGTTGAAAATACCCTCTGCCTTAAAGCGTGAAAAGGCATCTGCCTCCAGCACCTCAGCCCATTTATAGGAGTAGTAGCCGGCCTCGTAGCCACCGTCAAAAATGTGCGTGAAGGCACGCAGTACGGTGTTGCCTTCGCGTGAGAGCGGTACGCGGTAGTCAGTTAGAACTTCGTGATCTACGTCTTCAATGGGTCGGTTGATATATTGGGCAGTGTGAGTATGCAGCTCCAGGTCAAGTTTGGCGAAACTGAGCTGGCGCATGAAGGCAGAAGCCGCGCCGTAGTTGCGAGTGGCGAGCATTTTTCGGATGATGTCGTCGGGAAGGCTTTCGCCTGTTTCAACGTGGGCAGAGATGCGTTTAAGCGCTTCCGGTTCCCAGGTCCAGTTCTCGTTGATTTGGCTGGGCAGCTCTACAAAGTCCCACGCTACATTGCACCCGGCAAGCGCATGGATGGGTACATCGCTGAGTGCTTGGTGCAACAGGTGTCCAAATTCGTGAAAAATGGTCTCTACTTCATCGTGGCTAAGCAGGGCAGGCCGATTACCAACAGGCCGGGAGAGGTTGCCGCACATGAGCGCCACATGCGGCACACGGGGTTTGCTGCCTGCAGTCGGGCCGCCGCAGCTCAGACACTCCATCCACGCTCCGGCTCGCTTAGTTTCACGCGGGTACCAATCCGCGTAAAATACGCAGAGAAGCTCCTCGCTTTGCGCATCGTGAATTTCGAAGCAGAGTACATCCGGATGCCACACTTCTACTTTACCGTTTGGCATGGGTTCGCCTTGCTTGGGGCAGTAGGTGGCTCGCTCGGAAATGCAGATGCCGTACAATTCCTCGTAGATGGAAAACATACCGCGCAACACGTGCGGCATGGGGAAGTACGGGCGCAGTTGTTCGGCGTCAAAATCGTAGAGTTCCCGGCGGCGCTTTTCTTTCCAGAAGCTCACATCCCACGGATTCAGGGTGGGGATGCTGCGTCCTGTCTTCTGCTCGGCGTAGTGACGAAGCGTTTCCATTTCCTCGGTGTAGGCCGGCTTTACTTCGTCGTGCAGGCGGTCGATGAAGGCAAGGGCGTTATTGCCATTTTTTGCCATGCGGCGCGCCGTGGCATAGTCGGAAAAGGTGGCAAAGCCCAGCAGCTTGGCTTTCTGTTCGCGCAGGCGCAGGATGTCGTGGATGAGCGGCTCAGTGTCAAACTGTCCAGTGCCTCGGGTTTGCAAGCCTTCCCAGATGCGTTGGCGCAGCCCTTCATTTTCAGCATAGCTCAACACGGGTTGCACAGAGGTGAATTGGAGAGTGAAACGCCAGGCCGGAGACTGATCAGAAGCGTATCCTTTGGCGTGTGCATCCTGCTGTGCAGCCTGCAGGGCCGATTCCGGCAACCCTTCCACTTCTTCCGGATCAGTGGTTATGTAGTCCCAGTGGTTGGTAGAATCCAGCACACGCTCGCCAAACTCTCGGCAGAGACGAGCCAGTTCGGTGGTTATTTCACTCACTCGTTTTCTGTCACGTGCACTGAGGTCCGCGCCGTTTTCATGAAAAGTAATCAGAGTTTCAGAAATAAAGCGCCGTTGGACATCGGAAAGGTCCTGCGGGCGAATTTGTTTTGCCGCTCTTTTCAGCGTGGCATATAGCGGTTCATTGAGCAGCACATCCATGCTGTGCTCTACTACCTCCGGGGTGAGCTCAGCGATGACATCACGCAGTTTTGGACTGTCCATCACACTTTGCAGGTGCGTGAGTCGCATCCACCCCCGATTGAGGGCGGCATCGCTCTCCTCCAGCGCAGCGTACGTGTTTTCATAGGTGGGTTCTTTCACGCTGCATATTTTTTCCACACTTGCCTTTGCCTGCCGAATGGCATCTCGAATTTGGTCGCGAGCCTTTTGTGCCGTGAGCTCGCTCCACTTTATCGCCGTCGTCTCCTCCAAGTACTCTTCTCTGCTCTGCATAGCAGTCGCTATTTTACCATGTGCGTCAAGCCATACAAAGGCGCCCCTTACGAGTGCGTGCCAGTCAGATTTTTCATCTTGACGATATCGCCAAAAAGATATAGATTAGGCTGTGAAAGGGGTAATATGGAAGACTTAAAACTCAACATAAAACTTTGGCTCAAGGTAAACAAGCATGACTATGCATGGTTGGCGCAGCGTTGCTACGTGACCGAGACTACCGTGCGTAATTGGATGGCGAAGAAGCCGATACCCAAGGCAAAAGCGCATATCATCCGCGAACTTATCGCCCAGAGTCCGGTGACCATGCCGACGTTGTCTCCCATCGATGTGAAACTTCAGACACATGTGACGATACGGCTTGACAGGAGTGTGACAAAACACTTGGAAGACAAGGCATTCGCCCAAGGGCTGACGCTGGAGGAATTCCTTTCGAAGACGTTGTCGGATCTGAGTTCAGAATAGGAAAGGGCGCTGCAGCACTCAACCGGGCGTAGGTGATGCAAGCTACTTCGGTGATTGATTTGCCCCCCGGAGTTCATGTAGGGGGGCGTTACAAGTTGCTCAAAGCAATTGGGCAGGGGGGATTTGGAATTACTTACATCGGGTGGGATGAGGAGCAGCATTGCCGAGTCGCTGTCAAGGAGTGTTTCCCGCAAGGGATATGTATTCGGGATGCTGGCACTGGCGCGGTTATGCCTGCTCGGGAGAGCTATGAGCCGTGCTACATGAAGGCCTTGGAATACATGCGCCGAGAGGTGCGTACCCTCCAGGGATTGAACCATGATAGCATTGTGCATTTCAAAGATGTTCTTTGGGGAAACGGTAGTGTTTTCTATGTGATGCCTTGGTTGCCCGGCGGTACACTGCGTGATGTGATAGAGACTCGCCGTGCTGAGATTACGCCAGAGCAGAGCATGGCATGGCTGCGTGTCCTTTTGGAAGCACTGCGCTACTTGCACGAACGAAGCATTACACACAGGGATATCAAGCCGGCCAACATCATGTTTGATGAAAAGCAAAATCCCGTGATTATCGATTTTGGCGCGGCTCTTAATCGTGCGGAACGCACCGGCACAACCACGACATCCCAAGGTGCGTTTTCACGCAATTACGCTGCTCCTGAGCAGATCACGGGAAAAGGACATGTGGGAGCGTGGACGGATCTGTATTCCTTGGCCGCCACCTGGTATGAATTGCTCACCGGTGTTCCTCCGGAAGCTGCCGATGCTCGCCTTGCTCAGGATGATATGAAGAGTCTGACGAAGCAGGCGGCTAAGATCGGGTATCCGCTCGAAGTGCTGGCTTTGTTAGATTGCAACATGTCACTGAATGTCAACAATCGTTGCCAGAGTGTGGAGCAATGCCTGCAGTGTTGGAAGGATGGGACGTTACCGAGGTTGGAAAATCTCGTGGAGCGACGACGCAAGACGATCGTGTTGACGAGTGCTTTTGTCATCCTGGGTCTCGGTGGGCTCTATGGGGCATATTCAGCATTTCTTGGGGGGACACCCGCAAGATACCTCGAACAGGCTTCATCCCCGAGTAATCGAGAGGCGCTGGTTCAGTACGTGGAGGAGCAGATTCAAGCGAAAGATTTCAGAAATCTCTGCGATGAATACATGAGAAAGTACTCTGTACTGAAAGGACAACATGCACAAACCATTCAACGTATGGTGAATCAATATTCCGCTGCGATTGAACAGGTGGATCATGAAGAAGCAGGTGAAAAATTGTTCAATGCGTTAGAGGACGAAAAACGTAAAATCCTACTGCATTTCAGCGATGATTTTGATCAGTTGAGGAAAAATTTTCTAAATGCTCGGGCGGCCTATAGCATTTCCAGGATTGATATTTCAACAAAGGTAAAGCCTCGTAATCTGGGAGAGGAAATAATGATGCCCGGCATCTGTGAAGGGATTGCTCAGGACCTCTCCCAATATGAAAGTAAGTTTTTGATATCTTCGAGCGATCAACAGGATGCTACGCAACTTCTGGAAAAATCAGCAAAACTTGAAGAAAAGATAGCGAAAAAAAACGATTCCCTCCGCAAAAAGAGATAACGGATTGGACATCGGTAGAGGAAGGGTGTCATGCAACGCTTGATACAGGCGTCAGGGACAAGTCGGCAGCAAAAATATGGCAAAATGCGGGACTGAGACGACGTCTCCTTTCGGCGGGCAGTCCGCTCAGACTTACAGTAGCTGGTAGGCTGGTCATGACCGGCGTGCACACCATAACTCCTTAGCGGCGCTCGTGTGGAGCGTTGCCGAGGTTGTTTGGTTCTTGTTTGTCACAGCGCTTGTTCCGGATCCGAGTTTTCCGGGAAGAACCGCAGTGAGGTTGGAGTGTCGGGCATCTCATAATAGAGGGTATACATCATATTGAGCGTATAGCCCAACTCACGCTCGTGCAAGCTATCCGCCTTGCGCAGGTTGTACGGCTCGCTCAGGTTATCCGTCCATGTCTCATCGCTTTCCTTCATGTATATGTAGGATGCTACCGGAGATTTTGACGTTTCATATATTGTTGCGCGACGCAACACGTTTGACAGCTCATATTCCATGCGATACAATGCCGTTATGCAGCACAAAATTCTTCGTATCGGCACACGCGGCAGCGAACTAGCCGTGCGGCAGGCTCGATTGGTGGAGCAGGCTCTGCGCGTGTCGCATCCGGATGTTGAGACCCGGGTTGTTCCCATCCGCACTGCCGGCGATGATCGAACGGATATTCCTCTCTGCGAGGTAAATAAAGCCACTGGTACGGCCGATAAAGGGGTTTTTATTGCTGCGATTGAAGAGGCGTTGGCATGTGGTGAGATTGACTGCGCGGTGCATAGCTGCAAGGATATGCCGGGGATATTGGATGAGCGTATGGAGATAGTCGCTGTACTTCCACGGGAGGCTATCAACGACACGCTCGTCGTTCGCCGCGGAGCCAACATGCATGCTCCGGTCATCGGTACTTCCAGTGTGCGTCGCGCTGCTCTTGTGCAAGCCTACTGGGGGGAGAGAGCACGCGTCGTGCAGCTGCGTGGAAACGTGACGACCCGTCTGCAAAAACTGTCAGAGAGTGAACAAATGGATGCCATCCTTTTGGCTCGCGCCGGTTTGAATCGCTTGGGTGATATTCAGGAAATTGTGCCCCCGGGACTTACGCTTGTGGATATGGATTGTGACAGCTTCATGCCGGCGCTTTGCCAGGGCGCTATTGCCGTCGAAACTCGGCGGGATGATGTCGCAGCACGCGAAATGCTTCGTGGCATCAACCACGAGCCGAGTGAACTAGCCATCCGCGCTGAACGAGCTTTTTTGGGGGCGCTGTGTGCAGATTGTTCGGTTCCGGTGGGAGGCTACGCGAAATTGCAGGGGGATAAACTGGAATTGAGAGTGTTGTACTTTCGCCCGGACGGCCCGGCTCTGCGCTGTATTCAACGCGGCTCTGCAAGCGCCCCGGAAAGCATAGGTCGCGCTGCGGCGGATGAGATCCGTTCTCTTATGTGAATCCGGGGTGCAGATCAATGCTGCTCGTGGGGGAGGCGCACGTCGCGGATGGGGAAGGGGATGGAGATGCCTGCTTCGGCGAAGGCGTGCAACAGGGCGGTGGCAAGAGCATAACGAACAGCGTGGTACTCATTGGTGTGACACCAAGCGCCGATGTGCAAGTTGAGTGAGAAGTCTCCGAAGTTTGTGAATTGAACCGTGGTGCTGTGCTTATCATCCGTGAAGAGCCCGGGTTGCTCGGCAACCACGTGCTCAATGATCTGGCGCACACGGTTCAAATCAGACGAATAATCCACGCCCACATCTAAATCGCAGCGGCGGATCTTGTCATTCGTCATGTTGACCACGGGGTTTTTGATGAGCATCTCGCAGGGGATGCGGATGAGTGAGTGATCCGGCTGGCGGAGGTAGATGGAGAGCAGGTTGATGCTTTCTACCGTGCCTTCTAAGGCATCCACGCGCACATAATCGCCGATTTTAAAGCTGCTCTCCGAGATGAGGAAAAAGCCGCTGATGAGGTTGCTCAAGGCTGTTTGGGAGGCAAAGCCAATCGCAATGCCGGCTACACCTGCCGCGCCAAGAATGCTCACCAAATCCACCCCCACGGAGCGCAGCGCTTGCACCAGAGCCAGTACCCAAATGATGGAGTTGATGAGTTTCGCCAGAAAACGCACAGCAGGGTGTACGAGTTTGCGTTTGCGTGTAAAGCGCAGGAACACGTGCTTCACGATACGCGTGATGATGAATGCAAGAATCAGATTCACTGCAAAAGACACCCAGCCGCCTGCCAGAAGCTTGTGCCAAAGTTCAAGCGCCCCATTGGTGCACTCGGTTGTCAGGTTTTCTTCCATGGTCGCAATCACTGAGCATTACATGCGTGGAACTCCTGCAGAGTACACACGCTGGTGACTTTGTGCATGTTGTGCAAAATTGCCGCGGCGCAGGCTTTTGCAGAGGAGAGGTCGGTGCAGTAGGAGATGTTGTTGTTCACAGCCGCGGCGCGAATAGCCACTTCGTCCTCACGGGCGTCATGCGAGCCGGGGGTGTTGATCACGAATACGATGTCTCCGTTTTTGATGCGATCGACGATATTGGGACGGTGCCCTTCCAGTACTTTGTAAGCGCGTGAGCAGGTGATGTTGTGTTTGAGCAGGTAGTCCATGGTGCCCTTGGTGGCGCAGATGGAGAAGCCTGCTTCGGCGATATCCTGCGCAATGGGGACAACGACTTCTTTGTCGCGGTCATTGACGGAAATGAAGACGAGGCCTGAACTCGGCAGCGGGTTAAAAGCCGAAATCTGGCTTTTCATGTAAGCGATCTCCGGGTCGCGGTCAATGCCCATCACCTCCCCGGTGGAGTGCATCTCCGGTCCGAGGACGACGTCGATCCCCGGGAAGCGGTTCCATGGGAATACAGCTTCCTTCACCGTGTAGTACGAAGGCACCACCTCCTTGGTGAAGTTCAGTTCTGCGAGGGTCATGCCACTCATCACCTTGGCCGCCAACTTCGCAAGCGGCACGCCGATGGATTTGGAGACGAAGGGGATGGTACGCGAGGCTCGCGGGTTCACTTCGATAACGTAGAGCTGCTCATCCTTGATGGCAAATTGGCAGTTCATGAGCCCTTTCACATTGAGCCGTGCGGCCAGTTCCTTGGCGGCGCGCATCATTTCTTTATGCATGGCGGGGGAGACCTTGTTGGGCGGAATCATGCAGGCAGAGTCGCCGGAGTGAATGCCGGCAGGTTCTACGTGTTGCATGATAGCTCCCACGACGCTCGTTGTGCCATCAGCTATCACATCCACATCAATCTCCATGGCGTGCTGCAGGAAGCGATCCACCAGCACCGGGCGTTCAGGTGAGGCATCCACCGCTTCGCGCATGTAGGTGCGCAGTTCGTCCTCATCATACACAATCATCATCGCGCGTCCGCCCAGGACGAAGGAGGGACGTACCAGCACAGGAAAGCCGATGCGGTGTGCCACCTGCACAGCTTCTTCCTCGTTCGTGGCGGTGCCGGCTTCTGCCTGTTTCAGACCGATTTCATCCAAGAGAGCGGAGAAATATTTACGATCCTCTGCCAATTCGATGCTTCGCGGGCTGGTGCCGATGATCGGTACGCCGCGCTCTTGCAGGGCTGCGGCGAGGTTCAGTGGAGTCTGCCCCCCAAATTGCACGATGACACCGTCCGGATTTTCTTGGTCACAGATGTTGAGGACGTCCTCCAAGGTAAGAGGCTCGAAATAGAGTTTGTCGGACGTATCGTAGTCGGTGGAAACAGTCTCGGGGTTAGAGTTCACCATGATGGTTTCATATCCGAGCTCTTTGAGTGCAAAGGAAGCGTGTACGCAACAGTAGTCAAATTCAATGCCTTGGCCGATGCGGTTTGGTCCACCGCCGAGGATGACAATTTTTTTCTTGTCGTTCGGACGCGCTTCATTTTCGTCCCCGTAAGTGGAGTAGTAGTAGGGCGTGTAGGCTTCAAACTCCGCGGCGCAGGTATCCACCAAACGATAGGTCGGGACGATTCCCTTTGCTTTTCGTTCGGCTCGTACATCATCCTCCGTACAACCGCGTGCAAGTGCAATTTGGCGATCAGAAAATCCCAACTTCTTAGCTTCGCGCAAGTCGAGATCTTTAAGTTTCATACCGGCTTCTGCAAGCTGGCGCAGTTGATCGAGAAACCACGGATCAATCTGAGTCAGGTCGTGTACCTCCTCAAGAGAAAAGCCGTGGGTGAAAGCCGTTTGGAGCCAGAAGATGCGTTCTGCGTGAGGTACGGCGAGTTTTGCGGCGATTTCATCGCGAGTTGGGTTCTGTGGGCATTTTGTGTCAAATCCGAATCCCCATCGACCGGTTTCCAAGGAACGCAGAGCTTTTTGCAGGGATTCTTTGAAGGTGCGGCCGATGCTCATCACCTCGCCCACGCTTTTCATGGATGTTGTGAGTCGTTCATCAGCTTTCTTGAACTTTTCAAAGGTAAAGCGCGGAACCTTGGTGACCACATAATCAATGGAAGGTTCGAAGGAAGCGGGTGTCTCACGAGTGATGTCGTTCTTGATTTCGTCAAGCGTGTACCCCACGGCAAGCTTGGCAGCGAGCTTGGCGATAGGGAACCCTGTGGCTTTCGAGGCTAAAGCGGAGGAACGGCTCACGCGCGGGTTCATCTCGATGATAATCATGCGCCCCGTTCTGGGATCCATCGCGAACTGGATATTGCTGCCGCCGGTTTCCACGCCTATTTCACGGATCACGGCAAAGGATGCATCGCGCATGATCTGGTATTCGCGGTCGGTTAAGGTCTGTATGGGCGCCACAGTGATGGAATCCCCGGTGTGCACGCCCATGGGATCCATGTTCTCAATAGAACACACGACCACGCAGTTGTCGTTGCGGTCTCGCATCACCTCCATTTCATACTCTTTCCACCCGAGCAACGATTCCTCGATGAGTACTTCCGTTACGGGCGAGAGGTCTAATCCGCGTGCTACAATTTCCTCAAACTCCGCCTTGTTGTATGCGATGCCGCCGCCGGTTCCGCCCAAAGTAAAAGCGGGGCGGATGATCATGGGGTAACTGCCAATGACATTTTTCGCCACATCCCAAGCCTCCGTCATGTTGTGAGCCGTGCCGCTGGCCGGCACATCCAACCCGATTTTAATCATTGCCTCTTTGAACCGCTGGCGATCCTCTCCCTTGTCGATGGCATCCGCACTGGCGCCGATCATGCGTACGCCATGCTTCTCCAGTACTCCTTGGCGATACAGCTCCATGGCGCAGTTGAGAGCCGTCTGACCGCCCAGCGTCGGCAGCAGGGCATCCGGCTTTTCACGAGTAATGATTTTTTCCACATACTCCGGCGTAATCGGTTCCACGTACGTGCGCGGAGCTGTCTCGGGATCCGTCATGATAGTCGCCGGATTCGAGTTTACCAGCACCACTTCATACCCTTCCTCCTTCAGCGCTTTGCACGCCTGCGTGCCCGAATAGTCAAACTCGCACCCCTGCCCGATGATGATAGGCCCTGATCCAATAACAAGAATTTTGCGGATGGATGTATCTTTCGGCATAGCGTGGGTGTAAACTTGCAGATATATGCCATATTCCCGTGCGAATTGCAAGACAAATTGCTGAAACTTGCTTGTTCTGTGGATCGCAAAATTAAATGCAACAGGTACTTGGCACAAAAAAGGGTGCCAAGAAGTTCAAAGTATGCTAGAGTCA